>NZ_CP043504.1:1918420-2238157 GCF_008365275.1 Protaetiibacter larvae
GCCCGCCGCGTCGATGCGGTTGCGGATGATCTGCACCGACTGCTGCAGCTGCTCGTCGGTGACCGTTTCGCCGTCCTCGAGGGTCGGCGTCAGGATGATCTGGGTGCCGCCGTCGAGGTCGAGGGCGAGCTTCGGCGCCCAGCCCCACTGCCAGAACAGCGCGCCGGCGGTCTGGAGGGCGAGCAGAAGGGCGATGATGACGCCCAGCCACGTGAGTGAGCGCCAGGCCTTCCGGACCGGCGTGTTGCGTGCGGCCACGGCCTACTCTGCGGTCTCGGAGGGCTTCGCGCGGGAGGCGCGCTTGGGCTTGGCCACGCGCTCGCCGAACTCCGGCTCGCTCGTCTCGACCGCCTCGGCAGCGGTCTCCTCGGCGTCGACGACCTCATCGGAGAGGTCGTCGGAGGCCTCGTCGTCGGCGGGCTCGGGCTCGATGGGGTCGACGACGCGCGCGATGGTCTGACGGTGCACCCGCAGCTGCGTGCCGGGGGTGGTCTCGATGATCGCCTCGTTCTTGTCCTCGTCGATCGAGATGAGCGTGCCGTAGATGCCGTGCTGCGTCATGACCTCGGCGCCGGGGACGATCTGCGACTGCAGGTTCTCCGCCTCGGCCTTGCGCTTGCGCGAGTTGCGCCACGTGAAGAAGATCATCACCGCCAGGAGTGCGGCGAGCAGGATCAGCGTGATGTCGGGCATGAGAGGAGGCGGACCTTCCGGGAGTGTGGGGAACCTCACGCAGGCTACGGAACGAGCCTGGACGGTTCCCCAGCATCATACGTCATCGTCGAAGAGCGTCCCGGCGAGGGCGGCGCCCGCGTCGCGCGGCCGGATGCCGAGGTGCGTGTAGGCCCGCGGCGTGGCGACGCGGCCCCGCGGGGTCCTGCTGATCATCCCGATGCGCACGAGGAACGGCTCGACGACCGCCGCGATCGTCTCGGGCTCCTCCCCCACCGAGACGGCGAGGGTCGAGAGCCCGACGGGGCCCCCGTCGAATCGGCTCAGGATCGCGTCGAGCACGGCGCGGTCGAGCCGGTCCAGGCCCAGCGGATCCACGTCGTAGAGCTCGAGCGCAGCCTGAACCGCCCCGTGGTCGGCGGGCCGGCCGTGGACGAGCGCGAAATCGCGCACCCGGCGCAGCAGCCGGTTGGCGATGCGGGGGGTGCCTCGACTGCGCGAGGCGATCTCGGCCCGCGCATCGGGGGCGAGTTCCAGTCCGAGAAGCCGCGCCGCGCGCGCGAGCACCTCGTCGAGCTCGGAGTCGTCGTAGAACTCCAGGTGCGCGGTGAAGCCGAAGCGGTCGCGCAGCGGGTTCGGCAGCAGCCCCGAGCGCGTGGTCGCGCCGACGAGGGTGAACGGCGCCAGGTCGAGGGGGATGCTCGTGGCGCCCGCCCCCTTGCCGACCATGATGTCGATGCGGAAGTCCTCCATCGCGAGGTACAGCATCTCCTCGGCGCTGCGGGCCATGCGGTGGATCTCGTCGATGAACAGCACCTCGCCGGGCACGAGGCTCGACAGCAGCGCGGCGAGGTCGCCCGCGTGCTGGATGGCGGGCCCGCTCGACATCCGCAGGGGCCGCGCGCCCTCGTGCGCGACGATCATCGCGAGCGTGGTCTTGCCGAGGCCGGGAGGTCCGGCGAGCAGGATGTGGTCGGGGGTGCGCGACTGCAGTTCCGCGGCACGCAGCAGGAGCTCCAGTTGACCGCGCGCCTTCGTCTGCCCCACGAACTCGGCGAGCGAGCGCGGCCGCAGCGCGCCCTCGAAGGCGAGCTCCGCCTCCGACTCCGCGCTCGCCGAGGTGACGGGCTCGCTCACGCGCCGACCCCGACCCGTGCGCCGGCCGCGGGACCGAGGCGGGTGAGCGCGAGCCGCAGCAGCGCGGGCACCTCACGCGGCGCCGACTCCCCCAGCTCCGCGAGCAGTTCGGCGACGACCGCGACCGCGGTCCGTTCCGCCCAGCCGAGGCCGACGAGCGCCGCGACGACGTCGGCGTCCGGTGCCGCGGCCCGGACGCGCGACGCCGGCGTGGGAGCCTGGAGCTTGCCGGACAGCGAGACCGTGATGAGTTTCGCGGTCTTGGGGCCGATCCCGCTCACCTTGCGGAACGGCGCATCGTCCTCCGCGGCGACCGCGCCCGCGATCTCGTCGGGCGACAGCTGCGCGAGCACCCCGAGCGCCGACTTGGGTCCGACCCCCGACACGCTGCGGAGCAGCTCGAACAGCTCGAGCTGCTCGCGGGTGGCGAAGCCGAAGAGACTCAGCTCGTCCTCTCGGACGATGAGGGCCGTGTGCACGAAGGCCTCCGAACCCGCGCGGAGCTCGAGCGCGTGCGCAGGGGTGACCGCGACCGACATCCCGACGCCGCCGACCTCGATGATCGCGCTGCCGCCCGTGACATGGAGCACCCGGCCGCGCAGACTCGAAATCATGTTCTAGAGTCTACGTTTCGCCGCCGACTTCTCCGCGGCACGCCACGCCCGCTGCGCGGGGGTCAATCCCCCGGTGGCACCCGCGTCCGGCGCGGTCGCACCGCCCCGCCAGCCGTGGCAGATCGCGAGGGCGAGGGCGTCCGCCGCGTCCGCGGGCCGCGGGATCTCGGCGAGCCCCAGCACTCGGGCGACCATCGCGCCCACCTGCGCCTTGTCGGCGGAGCCGTAGCCCGTGATCGCGGCCTTCACCTCGCTCGGCGTGTGCAAGGCGACCGGCAGCCCGTGTTCGGCCGCCTTCGCCACCGCGATGCCGCTGGCCTGCGCCGTGCCCATGACGGTACGCAGGTTGTGCTGCGCGAAGACGCGCTCCACGGCGACCGCGTCGGGATGGAACTCGGCGATCACGGCGGCGATCCCCTCGGAGACCGCCAGCAGCCGTTGCGGCAGCTCGGCGTCGCTCGGCGTGCGGATGACCCCCACGTGCACGAGCGACACCCGCCGGTCGTGCAGCACGTCCACGATCCCGACCCCGCACCGGGTGAGCCCGGGGTCGATCCCGAGCACCCGGAGCGCTGGCTGGGCGATCGGACTAGTCCTCGGCGTCGAGCTCGGCCTGCACCTCGGCTGAGATGTCGACGTTGCTGAACACGTTCTGCACGTCGTCGCTGTCCTCGAGGGCATCGATGATGCGGAACACCTTGCGCGCGGTCTCGGCGTCGACCTCGACCTTGAGGTTCGGCACGAACTCGGCCTCGGCCGAGTCGTAGTCGAGGCCGGCGTCCTGCAGTGCCGTGCGAGCCGCCACGAGCTGTGAGGGATCGGTGACCACCTCGAAGCCGCCGCCCTGGTCGATGACCTCCTCGGCGCCCGCGTCGAGCACGGCGAGCAGGATGTCGTCCTCGGTGACGCCGTCGGCCTTGGTGATCGAGATGACGCCCTTGCGGCTGAAGTTGTACGCGACAGAGCCCGGGTCGGCGAGGGTCCCGCCGTTGCGGCTCAGCGCCGTGCGCACCTCGGCGGCGGCACGGTTCTTGTTGTCTGTGAGGCACTCGACGAGCAGCGCGACGCCGGCCGGGCCGTACGCCTCGTACATGATGTTCTGGTAGTCGACGCTCTCGCCCGAGATGCCCGCCCCGCGCTTGATGGCGCGATCGATGTTGTCGTTGGGCACCGAGGTCTTCTTGGCCTTCTGCACGGCGTCGTACAGGGTCGGGTTGCCCCCGAGGTCCGCCCCGCCCATCTTCGCGGCGACCTCGATGTTCTTGATGAGCTTCGCGAACGACTTCGCACGACGCTGGTCGATGACCGCCTTCTTGTGCTTGGTCGTCGCCCACTTGGAATGCCCGCTCACGGTGCTCCTCTCGAAGAAATCCGCCTGTCAGTCTATCGGCGCTCGGGGAGCCGGACTCCGGCAGTGCGCGCCTCGAGGGCGGCGAGCGCGTGGACGGCGCGGGAATCGCCGTCCCGCCAGTCGCGCAGCGGGTGCGGGGAGATGGCGGCGAGCTCCTTCGATGTCGCGTCGTCGAGCGCCCGCAGCGCGAGGAGCGCCTCGCCGTCCTCGAGTGCCGCGAGCTCGCGCACCTGAGCGGCGCGCCTCGCGAACCGCAGACGCGGCAGCAGCCACGCGAACACCAGGATCACGAGCGGCACCGCCACGATCGCGATCGCGACGAGGGTCGCGCTCGTCTCGATGATCCCCTGGGTCGCGCGCCCGGCATCCGCCAGGGAGCCGCCCGCCCCGCTCGCGGCGTCGAAGGGACCGCGGATGCCGTCGCCGAGCAGCGGGATCCCGCCGAGCCGATCGCCGATGTCGCCCATCGTGTCGGCGAAGCCCGTGCCCGCGCTCTCGAGCTGGCTGCCGATCGCACCGAGCGCCCAGATCGCGCCGTGCACCACCACCGCGACGGCCACCGCGGCCGCGAGCACGAGCACCGCGATCGCGTCGGCGACGATCTGAGCGGTCCGGCGGGCGGCAAAGTCTGCGTAGAGCCTCATGCGCCCAGCATGGCCCGTCGGGCCCCCATCCGTGCCAGAAATGCAGGAGTTGCGCGCGATCCTCCCCGCACCCTGGCGGAGAAGTCCGCGCGCGGCGCCACATCTCCTGCATTTCTGGGGCTACGCTCTCGGAGATGTTCAGCCTCGGCCGCGTCACGATCCTCGTCGAGGACCTCGATCGTTCACTCGCCTTCTACCGCGACCTCCTCGGATTCGCCGTGCTGTACGACGGCGAGTTCGTTCCGGGGGTGCGTACCGCGCATCTCGGCACCGCCGGGGTGCGGGACCCGGGCATCTGGCTGCTGCCCGCAGGCGAGCACGATCGCGAGCGCGTCGGCGCGCAGACGGGAGGGGCGCCGGCACTCGTGCTCTACACCCCCGAACTGCAGGGCGCGCTTCGGCGCTTGGAGGCCGCGGGGGTCACCGTCGTGAAGCCGCTCGTGCGCGACGGCGACGCGGCGTTCGCACACGTGCTCGACGACTCCGGCAACGAGCTGCTGCTCGCCGAGCTGGGCGCCGTCGACGAACGGGCCTACCGCCTCATCGACTGAGCCGTCAGGCGAGCGAGCGCACCTTCTGCAGGAAGCGCTCGTGGAAGCGGTGCTCACCGGTGACCTCCGGGTGGAAGGAGGTTCCCAGCAGGTTCCCCTGCTCCACCGCGACGACGCGACCGTCGGCGAGCGAGGCGAGCACCGTCGCCTTCTCCCCCACGCTCTCGACCACAGGCGCGCGGATGAACACCGCGTGCACCGGCACCTCGCCGAGCTCGGGGATGGCGATGTCGGTCTCGAAGGAGTCGTTCTGGTTGCCGAAGGCGTTGCGGCGCACCGCGACGTCCAGGCCGCCGAAGCTCTCCTGTCCGCCGATCGCGTCGAGCACCGTGTCGGCGAGCATGATGAGGCCCGCGCAGGTGCCGTAGACGGGCATGCCCGCCGCGATCCGTGCCTTGATCGGCTCCGCCATCCCGAACAGGCGGCTCAGCTTGTCGATGACGCTCGACTCGCCGCCCGGGATGATGAGCCCGGCCACCTCGTCGAGCTCGCTCGGGCGCCGCACCGGGATGCCCTCGGCGCCGAGCTCGCGCAGCACCGCGAGGTGCTCGCGCACGTCGCCCTGCAGGGCGAGGACGCCGACGCGCGTCTCGGGCATCCGCCGTGCGCTACCAGCCACGCTCGGCGAGGCGGTGGGGCGCCGCGAGGTCGGCCACGTTGATGCCGACCATCGCCTCGCCGAGTCCGCGCGAGGCGTCCGCGATGACCGCCGGGTCGTCGAAGAAGGTGGTGGCCTTCACGATCGCGGCCGCGCGCTTGGCGGGCTCACCGGACTTGAAGATGCCGGACCCGACGAAGACGCCGTCGGCACCGAGCTGCATCATGAGGGCCGCGTCGGCCGGGGTGGCCACGCCGCCCGCGGTGAACAGCACGACCGGGAGCTTGCCGGTCTCGGCGATCTCGGCGACGAGCTCGTACGGCGCCTGCAGCTCCTTGGCGGCCACGTACAGCTCGTCCTTGGTCTTGGAGCGCAGCACGTTGATCTCGGAGGTGATCGTGCGGATGTGCTTGGTCGCCTCCGACACGTCGCCCGTGCCGGCCTCGCCCTTGGAGCGGATCATCGCCGCGCCCTCGGTGATGCGCCGCAGCGCCTCACCCAGGTTGGTGGCGCCGCACACGAAGGGGGTGGTGAACTGCCACTTGTCGATGTGGTTGACGTAGTCGGCCGGCGAGAGCACCTCCGACTCGTCGATGTAGTCGACGCCGAGCGCCTGCAGCACCTGCGCCTCGACGAAGTGGCCGATGCGGGCCTTCGCCATGACGGGGATCGAGACGGCCGCGATGATGTCGTCGATGAGGTCGGGGTCGCTCATGCGGGCCACGCCGCCCTGGGCGCGGATGTCGGCGGGAACCCGCTCGAGGGCCATGACGGCGACCGCGCCGGCGTCCTCCGCGATGCGCGCCTGCTCGGCCGTGACGACGTCCATGATGACGCCGCCCTTGAGCATCTCGGCGAGGCCGCGCTTCACGCGGTCGGTGCCGAGGGCGGTGGCGGAGGTGGATCCGGAGACGGGGGGAAGCGCGGTGTCACTCATGATGCCCCGATTCTACGGCGGCACCGGGAGGTGCGAGTCACCGCGTGACGTCGGGCCACGCCTCGGCGATCTCGGTGCGCACCTCGCCGAGCAGGCGCGGCAGCGCCTTCGTCTCGGCGATGATCGGGAAGAAGTTGGCGTCCGTCGCCCAGCGGGGTACGAGGTGCTGGTGCAGATGCCCCGCGATTCCGGCCCCCGCGATCGCACCCTGGTTCATCCCGATGTTGAAGCCGTCGGCGCGCGAGGTGGCGCGGATGACGCGCATCGCGGTCTGGGTGATCGCCCCGATCTCGGCCACTTCTTCCTCGGTGGCCTCGTCGTAGGTGGCGATGTGACGGTACGGCACGACGAGCAGGTGGCCGCTGTTGTACGGGAACAGGTTGAGCAGTGCGTACGAGACCGCGCCCCGATGCACGATGAGGGCGTCCTCGTCGGATCTGCCGGGGGCCGTGCAGAACACGCACTCGTCGCCGGGGGCGGCGCCGCCCCGCTCGATGTAGGCGATCCGATGCGGGGTCCAGAGGCGACCGAAGCCGTCGGGGATGCCGGCGAAGGAGTTCGCCGGTTCGGCGTTCGGGTACTCGGTTCCGTCGTAGTCGCGTGCCATCCCCGACAGGCTACCGGGCGTGGCTCACCGCACCCGGATGCTCGTCACCTCCACGGGGATGGTGCTGATGGCATCCGAGCGCAGGGTCGCGCTCGTCGACCAGGTGCCGCGGATGAGCCCCTTGACCGTGTAGTCGAAGGTGACCGCGCCGCCCGCGGTGGGCGGGCTCGTGTGGAGCAGATAGGCCTTGTCGGTGTCGACGTCGGCCACCGTGATCCCGCTCGTGCCGTCGCGGTTCTCGGCGCCGGTCAGCGCGCCGACCGAGGCGTCGGGCGTGAGCGGCCCGCCGTAGGTGACCCAGGCGTTCTCGGTGGCGCCGAGCTGGATCCACACCTGGAAGGAGTTGGCGCCTCCCCCGCTCCACACCGGCACGTCCTCCCAGTCGACGACGAGCCAGGTGGTCACGCCGTCGCTCAGGGTCGCGACGCGGATGGCGCCTCCGCCGCCCGGGTTGAGGTCCGTCCAGAACGGCGCGATCACGTTGTTCGGTCGTGCGGCGTCGGGGAAAGCCGCCGGCGGCTCGAACTCGACGTCCGCCGAGGTGCCGCCGCCGATCACCACGTAGCCGTTGGAGACCACGCCGATGCTGCTGTACACCTCACCGCCGTACACGAAGCTCGGCACGGTGAAGTTGACGATGCTCTCGTCGCCCACACCCGCGACCGGGGTGATCCCGTACCCGGAGAGCGGGTCGTAGCCGCTCACCACCTCCGCCGGGTCGACCGCGTCGATCGCATCGATGGTCGGCGGGAGCGCACCGGTGAGCGTGCCCTTCCAGTTCGCCCCGAGGGCGCGCTTGGTGGCGGGCGCGGTCACCTTCGTCACCTGCAGCAGCGGGTTGGCGATCACGTCGATGGTCGCCTGCACGTCGACGGGCAGCGTGCTCGACGCCGTCACGGTGCAGGTCGAGATCTTGCCCCTGTCGATCGTGGTCGGCGCGCACGATTGGGCGAGCGCGAGCGAGGCCTCACCCACGTTCACGGCGACCGGGATCACCACCGGGAGCGCGCCGCTGCGCGATCCGCTGATGGTCAGCTGCCCCTGGTGCCAGCCGTCTGCCGCCTTCACCCCGCTCACGATGATCGTGAGCTTCTTGGACGCCCCTGCGCCGAGCGTGAACCGCGCCGGGGTCACGAGCGCCTGGACGCCGTCGGCGAGCGTCGCCTTCACGGTGAAGGTCTGGCTCGCGCCGCTGACGTTCGTGACGGTGCGCGTGACGACGGCCGCGCCCGGGAGCGGATCGATGTAAATGCTCGGGATGTTGAGGTCGATCCGGCCGAGCGGGTCGCCCGCGCTCTCGACGAAGTCCGCGGCCGTCTCGCTGATGGTGAGGGTCGGCGTGACCGCGCGGTTGGCGCGGATGCTGCCGGCGCCGCGGTCGAAGACGCCGGCCGCCGAGCCGTCCGGGTTGACGACCGACTGCAGCGACGAGGTCATGAGCGCCGACTTCACCTGCCCCGGCGTCCAGTCCGGGTGGGCCGCGATAAGGAGCGCGGAGACCCCGGCCGCGTGCGGCGACGACATCGAGGTGCCGGCGATCGCCTGGAAGAGCTCACCCTGCGGCCCGGTCGCGGGATCCGTCGATTCGGGCGTGTGCCCGGCGAGGATCTGCACGCCCGGGGCGGTGACGTCCGGCTTCAGGAACTCGCCGATCGGCCCGCGCGAGGAGAATCCCGCCATCACGTCGCCCGCGGCGGCCGAGGTGGTGCCCGCGGCCCAGCTCGCGGTGACCCCCGGGTGCGCGCCGAGGAAGGCGAGCAGCTCCGCGTTGGGACCTTCGAGATGGATCGCCGGGAGGAAGTGGTTGTCGGTCTCGACATCGCTCGCCGTGGGGTTGTAGAGGATGAACCCGGCGGCGTCGCCCTGCAAGGCGTTGAAGCCCTTCTCGACGCGGCCGTTCTGCCCGCGTTCGCACACGACCACCTGGCCGGTGAGCGATCCGGCGGGGAACGGCTGGAGGCAGAGGGGACCGCCGCCGTATCCCGGTACGGCGGCGGCCAGCACGACGGGTAGACCCGAGACGCCCTGCGTGAGGGTCGAGCCCGACTTGCTGAAGCTCGCACCGTCGCTCGAGGTGAGGGTGAGGGTCGAGGAGAACTGCCGATCGAAGGTCGATGCGGCGACGGTGGTCACCCACGGCGCCGCGTGGTTCGCCGTGGAGGCGCCGGGTCCGTCGTTCCCCGCGGAGGCGTTCACGGTGATCCCCGCCGCGTAGGCGTCCAGGAAGGCCAGCCCGACGGCGTCGGTGTACACCGAGGCGCTGCCGCTGATCGAGTAGTTGATGACGTCGACGCCGTCGACGATCGCCTGCTGCACCGCGTCGAGCAGATCCGAGGTGTAGCCGCCGCCCGGACCGAGTGCGCGGTAGGCGATGACGGATGCCCCGGGGGCGATCCCGCTGACCGGGCCGCGGTCCACGCCGAAGATGGGCGCGCTGGTCACGTAGTCGCCCACCGCGGTCGTGGCGGTGTGCGTGCCGTGCCCCTCCGAGTCGCGGGCCGAGCAGCCGTCCGCGGAGCAGAAGTCCTCGGCGCCGATCTCGTTGAGTGCCGCGTAGGTGTCGAGGAAGGCGTAGGCGCCCACGAGCTTGTCGTTGCAGCTGAAGGCGGGGTCGCCGCCGTCGCCGAACTCGCACGCCCATGGTCCACCCGCCGGGGCGGGGATGCCGTTGTCGGCGAGCATCGGATGCTCCGGCCAGATGCCCGTGTCGATGACGCCCACGATCACGCCGCGTCCCGCCTTGTCGCGGCCGCCGAGCGACGGCCACACGGCGTCCGCGCCGATGAAGGTGCTCGCGTCGTTGTCGATCGCGGCTCCGGCCGCAGCCGCGCCGACCGCCGCGCTCCCCGCCGGGGTGAACCCGGACGAGGCACCCGTGTCGGACGCCGGCAGCTGGCGCAGCGAGTTGTCCTGGACGGCGGCGACACCCGGGACCGCGAGCACCTTCCGCGCGTCGCGCGCGGCGACCGTGAGGGCCAGGCCCCCGTACGCGACCGCGTAGCTCGCGAGCGGTTTCGCGGAGGGCACCGCCCCCAGGATGTCCGCCTGCGTGCTCGCGATGACCTCCTTCACGTGGGCGAGGTAGCGCGCCACCGCGGGGTCGCTGAGCGACAGCTTCGTGCCGGTGACCTCGGGACTCGTCGCCGGGAACCCGTCGAGACCGCCCGCGTAGGAGGCGACCGGGTCCACGTCGACCTTCACCATGATCGGCACGACCGCGGCGTCGGCGCGCGCGAGCACGGCCTCGTCGCTCTGCGCGAGCCGCCCGGTCTTGCTGCGGGCGCCCTCCTGGGGCGGGTCGCTCGGGGTGACGGCTGCCGCCTGGAGGGCGGGACCGGGGTCCGCGGCGAACGCGGGGGCACCGATGCCCGAGAGGATGAGCGCCGAGACGGCGACGGTGGACACGAGCACAGATCGACGAAGACTCACGGCTTCCCCTCCGCGGGTGGTGGTGCGGTGTGCGGTGAACGACGCGTCCCCCGAGAGCGGGTAGACCGAGGGGTCTAGGAGCGCCTGCTGGTCACGGTAGCGAGCCTTCGATTCCGGCCGCTACCCACGAGCGCGCAAGATCGCTGCGAGTTGCGCAGGAATTCTGCGTCAGACCTGTGCGTGCGAGTCGATGGCCTCGCGGATGCGCCGCACCGCCTCCTCGACGGGGATGCCGTTGTCCTGCCGTCCGTCGCGGAAGCGGAAGCTCACCGTGCCCGCGTCGCGGTCCTGCCCCCCCGCGATGAGCTGGAACGGGATCTTCGCGAGGGTGTGCGTGCGGATCTTCTTCTGCATCCGCTCGTCGCTCGTGTCGAGCTCCGCACGCACGCCGTCCGCGCGGAGACGATCGACGATCTCGCCGAGGTAGTCGGCGAACTCCTCCGCCACCGGCACCCCGACCACCTGCACGGGCGACAGCCAGGCGGGGAACGCACCCGCGTAGTGCTCCAGCAGGATCGCGAAGAAGCGCTCGATCGAGCCGAGCAGGGCGCGGTGGATCATCACCGGCTGGTGCTTCTGGCCGTCCGGGCCGGTGTACTCCAGCTCGAACCGCTCGGGCTGGTTGAAGTCCAGCTGCACGGTGGAGAGCTGCCAGGTGCGGCCGATCGCGTCGCGGGCCTGCACGGAGATCTTCGGGCCGTAGAACGCCGCGCCCCCCGGATCGGGCACCAGGTCGAGCCCGGACGCGAGCGCCACCTCGCGCAGGGTCTCGGTGGCCTCCTCCCACAGCTCGTCCGAGCCCACGTACTTGTCGGGATCCTTCGTCGACAGCTCCAGGTAGAAGTCGTCCAGCCCGTAGCCGCGCAGCGTCTCGAGCACGAACTCGAGCTGGCTGGCCACCTCCGCCTTCACCTGATCCTTGGTCACGTAGACGTGCGCGTCGTCCTGGGTCAGCCCGCGCACCCGGGTGAGACCCGAGAGCGTGCCGCTCTTCTCGTAGCGGTACACCGTGCCGAACTCGGCAAGACGCAACGGCAGCTCGCGGTAGCTGCGTCCACGCGCCCGGAAGATCAGGTTGTGGAAGGGGCAGTTCATGGGCTTCAGGTAGTAGTCCTGACCCTGCTTGGTGATGTTGCCCTCGGCGTCGTGCTCCTCGTCGAGGTGCATCGGGGGGAACATGCCCTCGGCATACCAGGCGAGGTGTCCGCTCGTCTCGAAGAGGTTCGCCTTGGTGATGTGCGGTGAGTTGACGAGCTCGTAGCCGTTCTTGAGCAGCTGCTTGCGCAGGTACTCCTCCATCTCGTAGCGGATGATGCCGCCCTTGGGATGGAAAACCGCGAGCCCCGAGCCGATCTCGTCGGGGAAGCTGAAGAGGTCGAGCTCGATCCCGAGCTTGCGGTGGTCGCGCTTGGCGGCCTCCTCCAGGCGCGCGAGGTACGCGCGCAGCTCGTCCTTCGTCGGCCAGGCGGTGCCGTAGATGCGCTGAAGCTGCTTGTTCTTCTCCGACCCGCGCCAGTAGGCGGCAGCGTTGCGCATGAGCTTGTGCTGCCCGAGGGCGCCCGTGTTCGGCACATGCGGGCCGCGGCAGAGATCCTTCCACGCGACCGTGCCGTCACGGTCGACGTTGTCGTAGATGGTGAGCTCGGCGCCCCCCACCTCGACGCTCTCGCCATCCTGACCGTCGGCTGCGGCGCCCTTGAGCCCGATGAGCTCGAGCTTGTACGGCTCACCCGCGAGCTCGGCGCGCGCCTCGTCTTCGGTCACCACGCGGCGCTGGAAGCGCTGGCCGGAACGGATGATGCGATCCATCTCCTTCTCGATGGCCGCGAGATCCTCCGGGGTGAAAGGCGTGTCGACGTCGAAGTCGTAGTAGAAGCCGTCGTGCACGGGCGGGCCGATGCCGAGCCTCGCCTCGGGATTGATGCGCTGCACCGCCTGCGCGAGGACGTGCGCCGTCGAGTGCCGGAGGATGTCGAGGCCGTCGGGCGAGTCGACCTCGACAGGCTCCACGAGGTCGCTCGCCGTCACCGTCGAGGACTTGTCCTTGAGCTCGCCGTTGACGCGGATCGCGATCACGGCACGGTCGGGGAACAGCTCGAAGCCGGTCTGCGCGCTCATTCCCCTTACTGTACCGGCGGCCGTGCGCTCACTCGCGCGGGACGTCGATCCGGGTGACGGGGGTCGGATTGCCCGCGAGGTCCATCCCGTAGAGGCAGTAGCTGGCCGGAAGCTCGTGCCGCTCGAGTCGGAGCGGCACGATGAGGAACTCGCGGAATCCGCTCGGGTCGTCGCAGTCGAGCTCGCCGAGCGGACCCCAGCCGTAGCGCACCGCCGCGATCTCGGGCGGCGAGAAGTGCGGGCGGATGAGCACCGAGCCGTCCTCGGCGCGCGTCACCTCCGCGTCGGCCGGGAGCACGGGGGGCGTGCGGTCGACCTCGAAGAGCACCGCGGCGGCCCGGTCGTAGCCGTCGTCGCGCACGGCGCACGCGAGATAGTGCCCCTCGTTTTCGGGAAGCGTCACGGGGATGTGGACGCCGAGCGTCTCCCAGCGCTCGCCGGCCTGCGGAAGCGACACCGACGCCGCGCCGTCGTAGCTCGCGGCGTCGAGGCAGGCGCGCCCGTCGCCGAAGGGGACCACGGCGGTGCGGACGGTGCCGGCCTCGGCGCCGACCAGCGCCAGCTGAGGAGGGCGGCCGAAGCCGTCGGGCAGCGTGCCGCCGCGGAACGGCCCGCCGCCGCTCTCGACCCACACATCCCCCGCCGGCAACGGGCAGTTCCCGCCGAGTGCGAACTCCCCGCTGTCGGGGTCGAAGCAGTCGCCGAGCCCGGCGACGCTCTGCGCGTAGCTCGTGTCCGCGACAAGGCCCGCGACACCGTCGTGCACCTCGCACGGCCGGTTGATGAAGCAGTCTCCCCCGGGCGAGAAGCGGTCGCCCGTCGTGGTGGTGTTGATGACGGCGACGATCGCCTCCGGCGCCCCGTCCGCATCCGCTCGCAGCAGGGGCGAGCCACTCGAGCCCTGGATGATCCCGGGGCAGTCGTTCGCCCACACGTCGAACCAGATCCACGACAGCTCGATGAGGGTGCGCTGCCCGTCGAGGGTGCACTCCCCGCGGCGCAGCACCCACTCGTCGTCCATGAGGTTCTGGACGGGCACGCCGACGTTGACGACGCGCTCCCCGGCTGCGGGCTCCGCATCGGCGATCGGGACCGGACGGATGCCGAGATCCTCCAGCTCGCCCAGCGTGCCGTCGAGGCGCACGATCGCCGTGTCGGTGAATCGCATGGTCGAGTAGGCGAGCTCGGCGACGTCGCGCGTGAGGGTGCCGTCGAGATTGCCGTCCGCCCGCAGGAACTCCGCCTCACCCGCCCAGGCCATCCCCACGGTCGTCTGCTGACCGAAGCGGGACAGGTCCCCCGTGCAGTGCCCGTTCGTGAGCACCCAGGCCGGGCCGTCCGGCACGCCCGTGTCGACGAGGGTGCCCGAGCAGTTGGCGCCGGCCGTGAGCTTCACGACGCCGCTGAAGGCGGTGAGCTCGTCGAGCCCCAGGGGCGGTGCGGGCGCCGGGATGCCGGAGTCGGGCGGCGGACCGGGCTCCGGTGTCGGATCCGGCGCCGGAGGCGTCGTGCATCCCGCGAGCAGCAGCACGGCGGCGGCCGCGACCACGCTCCACCAGCGCTGTCCCCCCGGGTTCTCCGCGTCCGGATAGCGGCCGGCGGGGATCGTGGACGGGCCCTCGCTCACGCCTCGACCCTAGAGCAGATGCCGGCCCCGGAGAACGACGAAACCCCGGAGCATTCCGGGGCCTCGGTGGAGCTTTCGTGGTGGGCGATACTGGGATCGAACCAGTGACCTCTTCCGTGTCAGGGAAGCGCGCTACCGCTGCGCCAATCGCCCGTGTCGATCGCCGGGGCTCTCGATTCGGGAGTGAGGTGGCGACGGGATTCGAACCCGTGTGGACGGCTTTGCAGGCCGCTGCCTCGCCTCTCGGCCACGCCACCAGGTGTGCGGCCCAGTGGCCGGAAATCCGGTGGACCGTGAGGCTTTACCTCGAGCGGATGACGAGACTCGAACTCGCGACCCTCACCTTGGCAAGGTGATGCGCTACCAACTGCGCTACATCCGCATGCCCGCCTCGCGGCGTGCGTGTTCGACTGTAGCCCATCCTCGCGCGGTGTCCAAACCGGCCGCGCCGTGTGACGGAGCACCCCGGCGGGTGTGGCAAGATGGTCGTCGCGGGCGATTGGCGCAGTTGGTAGCGCGCTTCCTTCACACGGAAGAGGTCATCAGTTCGAGTCTGGTATCGCCCACCATCACCTGGTCCGACGAGTCGCGTCGGAGGCGCGCCTCGGACCTCGCATCAGCCAGCTCGGCACACTCGTCACGACCCCGAACGCCGCGATCGCGAGGAACGCGGCGAGCGGGGGCAGCAGCGCCGCGATGCGCCCCGAGAACAGCAGCCCGATGGTGTCCCCGGACACCGCGGGCGCGAGGTAGCCGATCGCGGTGGAGGCGAGCACGACGAGCGCCCAATGGCCGCCGCGGCCGGCGGATGCGATGCGCCGGGCGCCGTAGACGAGTGCCGCGGCCGCCCCGGCGGCCGCCCCCACAGTCGCCGACCACGGGAACGACACGGTCGCCGCACCCGGGACGATCGCCACGAGCCCCGCGACGACGCCATCCGCGACCGAACGCAGCGGATGCCGCGAGGCCTGCCGCAGCAGGTCGACGATGAGCCACGCCGCTCCCCCGGCGAGCGGCGACAGTAGCGCGGCGAGCAGGATGCGTCCCGTGTAGCTGTCGATCGCACCCTCGAGGCTCATGAGCCACAGCGCACCCCCGAGCCAGAGCACGAGCACCGGCACGGCGAACCTCGCCCAACCCTGCTCGGCGCCGTGCACGTGCGCCCGCCACGCGAGCAACGCCGATGCCGCGGAGGACACGAGCAGCGCGAGCCCGCCGCCGAAGTCCTCCACGCGGCACTCCGGCATGGTGCACGCCGCGAACACGAGCGGCGGGACGATCACGCTCGCCGGGAAGACGACGAGCGCCCACCCGAGCACGAGGCTCCATGCCACGCGGCGACGCCCAGGAGCTGCCTCCTCCGCCGCGGCCCCGAGCAGTATCGCCACGGGGGCGACCGCGAACGAGACGCTCATCAGGAACTCCGGGGTGTCGGCGCGCAGCGCCGTCCCCGCACCCGCGGTCACGACGGTGGCGAGCGCAGTGGCGAGGATCGCCCGCAGCACGGCGACTCTCCGGCCCGCGGGACGGAACATGGCCGCCACGGCGACGGTCATGACGGCGCTCGCAAGGGCGGCCAGGGCGACGAGCGCGGGCATCGCTGCTCCGTTCGGGGGTCGGGGCGGTGAGAGGTCGGCACAACGATACGGGGCGCCGTCTCAGCTGAGACGGCGCCCCGCGTTCGGGTTTCGAGTTGCGACCGATCAGTCGGCCAGGGCGTAGCCCTCCTCGCCGTGCACGACCGTGTCGACACCGGCGAGCTCATCCTCGTTCTTGATGCGGAAGCCGATCGTCTTCTCGATGACGAAGCCGATGATGAAGGCCACCACGAAGGAGTACACCAGCACGCCGAAGGCCGCGATCGCCTGAACCGCGAGCTGACCGAAGTCACCGCTGAACACCAGGCCGGTGCCGATGGCGAAGAAGCCGAGGTACAGGGTGCCGATGAGGCCGCCGACCATGTGGATGCCCACCACGTCGAGCGAGTCGTCGAAGCCGAGCTTGAACTTCAGCTCGATCGCGAGGGCGCAGAGCGCGCCGGCGAGGATGCCGAGCACGAGAGCCCAGATCGGGTCGAGGTTCGCACAGGACGGGGTGATCGCGACGAGACCGGCGACGGCGCCCGAGGCGGCGCCCACCGAGGTGGCCTTGCCGTCCTTGAGCTTCTCGACGATCAGCCATCCGAGGACGGCAGCGGCGGTCGCGCCGAGCGTGTTGACCACGATGAGGCCGGCACCGGTGTTCTCGGGGCCGAGCAGCCCGAAGGTGCCCTCCGCACCGGCGTTGAAGCCGAACCAGCCGAACCACAGGATCGAGGCGCCGAGCAGCGTGAGCGGCACGTTGTGCGGCTTCTGGATGCCCTTCTGGAATCCGATGCGCTTGCCGAGCACGAGGGCCAGCGCGAGCGCCGCGGCACCGGCGTTGATGTGGACCGCCGTTCCACCTGCATAGTCGATCACGGCGGGGAGCCCGATGTTGTCACCCAGGTTGAAGATCCAGCCGTCACCCCAGACCCAGGCCGCGACCGGGAAGTAGACGAGAGTCGCCCACAGCCCCGCGAAGATCAGCCACGAACCGAACTTCGCGCGATCGGCGATGGCGCCGGAGATGAGCGCGACGGTGATGATCGCGAAGGTGGCACCGAAGGTGGCACCGACGAGGGTCGAGCTGTCGTAGCCCGCCAGAGCGAAGTTCTCGGTGAAGGGGTTCCCCGAGAAGGCAAGGCTGCCGCCTCCGAGGCTCATGTTGTAGCCGTACAGAATCCAGAGGACGCTGATGAGGCCGAGGGCGCCGAAGCTCATCATCATCATGCTGACGACGCTCTTGGCCTTGACCAGGCCGCCGTAGAAGAACGCGACCCCGGGGGTCATGAACAGCACGAGTGCCGTTGCCGCGATAGACCAGGCGAAGTTGCCGCTATCCATTCCTGTTGTTACCTCTCTCGTTGCATTGGACCGAACACCGGGGTGTGCTTCCGGTGAGGCAGCCCTCGGGTACGCGCTCAGTTTGGAAGGGGTACGTTTCGGTTCGGCGCGTGACAGGTTTCGCGAGTGTTACGGCGATCGGCCGGATGTAAACATCACGTTTCGCGGTGCTCCCGCTTCGCTGCGAATCCACCGCGCAGACGCATGAAAGAGTGGCCGCATGGCGATCTTCCGCTCCGAGCGCGCAGCAGGGCTGATGCTCGCGATCGCCGCGGCTGCCGGCCTCGCGATCGCGAACTCCCCCGTCGGCTCGGCCGCCATCGCCTTGCGCGACACCCATGCGAGCACCGGGGTCGCGGTGTTCGACCTCTCGCCCGGGCATGCGGTGGCCGACGGGCTGCTCGCGCTGTTCTTCCTGCTGGCCGCGATCGAGCTGCGCCATGAGCTCACCCGCGGCGAGCTCGCGAGCCCGCGCAAGGCGCTCGCCCCTGCCATCGCCGCGACGGGCGGGGTCGTCGTGCCCGCGCTGTTGTTCCTCGCCCTCGTGCGCGATCCGGCCGAGAGCGTCGGATGGCCGATCCCGACGGCGACCGACATCGCCTTCGCGCTCGGGGTGCTCGCGCTCGTCGGCCGCGGTCTGCCGCGGCGTGTGCGTGCCTTCCTGCTCGCCCTCGCCGTGCTCGACGATCTCATCGCGATCGCCATCATCTCCGCGTTCTTCACCCGCGACCTCGCCCCCGTGCCCCTGCTGCTGGCCGTGCCCGCGATCGGGGCGTTCGGATGGCTCAGCACGCGCACGACGCCCTTCCCCGTCGTGCGCACCGTCCTGCTCGTGGTGCTCGGGATCACCGCATGGGCGCTCGTGCTCACCTCCGGGGTGCACGCGACCGTCGCGGGGGTGGCGCTCGGGCTGGTGCTCGCGCCACGGACCGCGGTGCGCGTGCGTCACGCGCTCGAACCCTGGGTGAACGCCCTCGTGCTGCCGCTGTTCGCCCTGACCGCCTCGATGGTGGCAATCCCCGCGGTGCGCGAGGGCGGACTCAGCGCCGTCTTCTGGGGGGTGTTCGTCGCGCTCCCGGTGGGGAAGCTGCTCGGCATCACCGCCGGCGCGCTCCTCGCGGCACGGCTCGCCCCCCGCGCGGAGCGGGCGTCGGGGCTGCGCCCGCGCGAGATCCTCGTCGTCGCCACCCTCGGCGGCGTGGGCTTCACCATCTCCCTGCTCATGGCCGAGCTCGCCTTCCGCGGCGACCCGGAGCTCGTCGCCGCGGCGACCCTCGCGGTGCTCAGCGGATCGCTCGTCGCGCTCGTCGTCGGCGGTGTGACGACCGCACTCGTGGCGCGCCGCAGCCGACTCAGCTCGTGAGGGCGATGAGCCGCGAGATCGCGCGCAGGTACTTCTTGCGGTATCCGCCCGCGAGCATCTCCGCGCCGAACACCTCGTCGAGCGGCGTCCCGGAGGACACGATCCGCACCTGCTCGTCGTAGAGACGGTCGACGAACGCCACGAACCGCAGCGCGTCCGCCTGGTCGGTCAGGGTGTGCACGCCGCGCAGACCGATCCCGGCGAGCCCGTCGATGATGCGGATGTACCGGGAGGGATGCACCCGCGAGAGGTGCCGCAGCAGGGCGTCGAAGTCGTCGAGCGTGACCGTGCCGCCCAGGGTGCCGAGACGCGCCGCCAGCTCGTCCTCAGCGGTGACGGCGGCGTGCCCCTCGAGCTCGCGGCGCCGGTAGTCGAGTCCGTCGATCCGCAGGATCTCGAAACGGTCGGCGAGACCCTGGATCTCCCGCAGGAAGTCGACGGCGGCGAAGCGCCCCTCGCCGAGCGCGTTGGGAGGCGTGTTGGAGGTCGCGGCGATGCGGGTCCCGCCGGCGGCGAGCTCGCCGAGCAGGCGCGTCATCATCATGGTGTCGCCCGGATCGTCGAGCTCGAACTCGTCGATCGCCACGAGGGTGGCGCCCGCGAGCAGTCTCGCCGCCTGCGCGTAGCCGAGCGCGCCGACGAGCGCGGTGTACTCGATGAAGGTGCCGAAGTACTTGCGGCCGGGGGCGAGCCGCCACAGCGCCGCCAGCAGGTGGGTCTTGCCCACCCCGAAGCCGCCGTCGAGGTAGATCCCCGGCTTCACCTCGGGACCCTTCCGCCGCCCGAACAGGCCGCGCCCGGCGCCGCCGCCGCGCATCGCCTCCGCGAAGGCGCGCACCGTCTCCACGGCGGTCGCCTGCGACGGGAAATCGGGGTCCGGCCGGTAGCTCTCGAGGGTCGCGTCCGCGAACTGGCGCGGCGGGACGAGGGAGGCAGCGATCTCGGCGCCGGTCATCTCGGGAGCGCGGTCGAGGAGCGACGCGATGGTCGGCTGCGGCATGCGGGACTTCCGGTCGAGGATGGCGGGGCGGGGCGGGGTCGAATCTGTGTCGAACTCTTACGGCACGCCTGCGGCCCCCGGGGCCGGGTGCCTACCCTGGTCGAGCAGAAGCCTACCCGCAAGGAGATATCGCCATGGCCGTCGAGACCGACCCGAACCCCGCATTCGCCGACTTCGCCCACCCGGGTCGACTGGTCAGCACCGAGTGGCTTGCGAGCCACCTGGGCACCCCCGGCCTCGTGGTCGTCGAGTCGGACGAGGACGTCCTGCTCTATGAGACCGGCCACATCGAGGGCGCCGTCAAGATCGACTGGCACACCGACCTCAACGACCCCGTGCTGCGCGACTACCTGGACGGCGCCGGCTTCGCCGCGCTGCTCGGCGGCAAGGGCATCTCGCGCGACGACACCGTCGTGATCTACGGCGACAAGAACAACTGGTGGGCCGCCTACGCCCTCTGGGTGTTCACGCTGTTCGGCCACGAGGATGTGCGCCTCCTCGACGGCGGCCGCGCCAAGTGGGAGGCCGAGGGCCGCGCCTACACGACCGAGGTCCCGGTCCGCGAAGCCGTCTCCTACCCGGTCGTCGAGCGCGACGACACGGCCGTCCGCGCCTTCAAGGAGGATGTGCTCGCCCACTTCGGCAACCCGCTCGTCGACGTGCGCTCGCCCGAGGAGTACGTCGGCGACCGCACCACCGCCCCCGCCTACCCGGAGGAGGGCACCCTGCGCGCCGGCCACATCCCGAGCGCCCAGAACGTGCCGTGGGCGAAGGCCGTCGCCGAGAGCGGCGCCTTCAAGTCGAAGGCCGAACTGGACGCCATCTACCGCGACGGCGCCGGTCTCAAGGACGGTGATAGCGTGATCGCCTACTGCCGAATCGGCGAGCGCTCGAGCCACACCTGGTTCGTGCTCACCCATCTGCTCGGCTTCGAGGGAGTACGCAACTATGACGGGTCGTGGACCGAGTGGGGCAGCGCTGTGCGCGTCCCGATCGTCAAGGGTGCCGAGCCCGGCCCCGTCCCCGCTGTCTGAGCTCTCGCGCGGGACGGTGACCGCATGAGCGGCGCCGTCCCCGCCAAGCTCGCCGAGATCCGCGACGACTTCCTCGCGCTCGAACGCCCCGAGCGTCTGCAGCTGCTGCTGGAGTTCTCGCAGGAGCTGCCCGAGCTTCCCGAGCGCTTCGCGGACCACCCCGACCTCCTCGAACGGGTCGAGGAGTGCCAGTCGCCGGTGTTCATCTTCGTCGAGGTGGACGACGACCGCGTCGTGCACCTGCACGCCACGGCGCCCCGCGAGGCGCCCACGACGCGCGGCTTCGCCTCGATCCTCGTCCAGGGCCTCGCCGGCCTGACGGTCGATGAGGTGCTTGACGTGCCGTCCGACTACCCGCTCACCCTCGGTCTGACCGAGGCCGTGAGCCCCTTGCGCATCCGGGGGATGTCGGGGCTGCTGGGCCGCACCCAGCGGCAGGTCCGGGAACGTTCGGCGTGATCCTCACGCCGGTGCACCCGGAGCCGGCGGAGCCCATCCGGCTCGGGGAGCCGGATGCCCGGGACCGCTTGCGCGAGCGCTACCGCCGCGCGCCGGGCGCCCACGGCATCCGCGTCAACCTGATCGCGAGCGTCGACGGCAGCGCCCGGGGTGACGACGGCACCTCCGAGTCGCTCTCCAACCGGGCGGACCGCGCGGTGCTCGGCGCCATCCGGGCCGAGAGCGATGCCGTGCTCGTCGGCGCCGCGAGCCTGCGCGCCGAAGGCTACCTGCTCCCCCGGACGGCACGACTCGCGGTGCTCACCGCGAGCGGGGAGTTCGGCTCCGCCCAGGTCGGCGAGGTCACCGACCCCGAGAAGCTGCTCGTGCTCGGCCCCGAGGCGGCCCGCGCCCGCACCGACGCCACGCTCACCACACCGCACCGCTTCATCGCCCTGCCCACGGGCGCGAACGGGCTCGCCGAACTGCCTGCCGCGATCGAGGCGATCGCCGCGGCCGGCGCCCCTGCCATCGTCTGCGAGGGCGGACCGTCGCTCGCCGCGGCCCTGCTGGATGCGGGACTCGTGGGCGAGCTGTGCCTCTCCACGAGCCCCCGCCTCGTGGGCGGCTCGCTCCCGGTGCTCGGCGATCGGCGCCGCCCGGCGGTTCCGCTCGAGCTCGCCGGTCTGCTGCTCGACGACGCCGGCGGGCTCTACGCGCGCTGGCTGCTCAGCTGATCCAGCCAGTTGCGGATGGCGTCCTCCCACCGCGTGCGGTCGTAGTTCCAGAGCTTCGTGTGGCGGGCGACCGTGAACTCCTCGAAGGTGACGATGTCGGGGCGCGCCGTCGCGAGGGCGACGGAGGCGGTCGCCGGGACGAACCCGTCGTCGACGCTGTGCAGCAGCAGCACGGGGCGGTCGAGTTCGGCCGCGCGGCGCACGAAGTCGAGGCGTTCGAGGTCGAGCGGCTCCGCGAGCCCCGTGACGAGACCGCCCCAACGTGAACGGATGAGGGTGTAGACCCCCCAGCGGACCGCACCGGGCAGACGGCGCAGGCGCCCCTGGAAGTCGAGGGTCGCGATCCAGTCCACCACCGGCGAGTCGAGCACGACCCCGCTCACGAGCGCGGCGCGCGGCGATCGGGTGAGCGCCTGGAGCACGGTCGCGCCGCCCATCGACCACCCCATGAGCACGATCTCGCGCGCCCCGCGCGCGATCGCGTACGCCATCGCCGCGTCCACATCCACCCACTCGCGGTCCCCGAGCGCGTAGCGGTAGTCGGCGCTCCGCGGCGCCTCGCCGTCGTTGCGGTACGAGATGAGCAGGCTGTGGAAGCCCGCCTCCCGGAACGGGGCGACCGCCCGCAGCGTCTCCGGGCGACGGACGGCCCGCCCGTGCACCTGGATCACCCAGCGCTCCGAGTCGCCGTCGGTCGGCACGAACCAGGCGGGCGCGGGGCCGAGCGGGGTCGGCACGGCGACGTTCTCGTAAGGCAGGCCGGCATCCCGCGGGGTGAGCCAGAACCAGCCGCTGAACCGTCCGCGGGCGGCGTGCGCGAGGTCGCCGAAGTCCACGTCGACGAGTTCGCGGGTCACCCCACCGCGATCGATGCCGAGGATCTGCCCCACGCGGGCATGCCCCGAATCCCCGGAGAACCAGAAGCTGTACTCGCCCGGGAGCAGGGAGTCCTCGGTCGCGGAGAGGGTGATGCGATGGTTCTCGACATCGAGCCCGAGGACGCGGATGTCGTCCTCGCGCCGCGACGGCGGCGTCACGACCGTGCGCGCCACGATCGCGCTGAGCACCGCGATCACGCCCGCGACCAGCACGCCCAGCCCGAGCAGCCCCCCGGCGATGGCGGCGAGCGGCCGACGTGCGCTCTTCGTCGATGCACCCACGGCGACCTCCGCTCTCCGGGACGGCGTGGCAACGCCGCGGCCCTCGCTCAGAATCCTAGGCTTCTGGGGTGGCCACCTCCGCGACCGATTCCGCGCTTCCCGCGCCGTTCCGGCTCGCGGTCGAGTCGATCCGCGCCGCGCAGCCGCGCCCCGAGACCGAGGTCGTCGAGGTGACGGCGCCCACGGGTCTCGCCCCGCACGCGATCGCACTCGCCGCCGACGTGCGCCCCACCATCCACGGAGTCGACTCCCTCCTCGGCACCGGACGTTTCGTGCTGCTCTACGACCCCGAGGAGCCCGACGCCTGGGGCGGCTCGTTCCGGGTCGTCGCCTACGCCCAGGCCCCGCTCGAGACCGAGATCGGCATCGATCCCTTCATCGCCGACGTGGCGTGGTCGTGGCTCGTCGACGCCCTCGACGCCCGCGGCGCCGAGTACGCGGCCGCTTCCGGCACCGCCACCAAGGTGCTCTCGACCGGGTTCGGCGAGCTCGCCGGGCAGGGGGATGCGGCGCAGCTCGAACTGCGCGCGTCCTGGTCCCCCGTCGGCCCCGCGGTCGGCGTGCAGGTCGAGGCCTGGTGCGAGCTGCTGTGCATGCTCGCCGGGCTCCCGCCGTCGGCGGATGCCGTCTCCCTCCTCCCCCACAGCCGGACGCCGCGTGACTGAGCACCTCCCCACGACCGCCGACGCCGACCACCCCGAAGTCGAGGTCATCGACACCCGCGAGGGCTACCTCGCCGCCGTGGATGCCCTCGCCGCAGGGCACGGCCCCTTCGCCGTCGACGCCGAGCGCGCGTCCGGCTTCCGCTACTCCCAGCGCGCGTACCTCATCCAGGTGTACCGCCGCGGATCGGGCGTCTTCCTCTTCGACCCGCCCGCCATCGGCTCGTTCGCCGAGCTCGCGGCCGTGATGAGCAACGAGGAGTGGATCCTGCACGCGGCGAGCCAGGACCTCGCCTGCCTGCGCGAGGTGGGGCTCGACCCGGAGACGGTCTTCGACACCGAGCTCGGCGCCCGACTCGCGGGACTGCCCCGGGTGGGACTCGCCACCGTGGCCGAGGAGCTGCTGGGCGTGCACCTCGCGAAAGCACATTCCGCCGCCGACTGGTCGACCCGCCCGCTCCCGCAGGACTGGCTCGTCTACGCGGCCCTCGACGTGGAGCTGCTGCCCGATCTGCGCGATCGCATCGGAGAGCTCCTCGACCAGGCGGGGAAGGGCGAGATCGCACGTCAGGAGTTCGCCGCCGAGCTCGACAAGGCGCCCGTCGTGCGTCAGGAGCCCTGGCGACGGCTGTCCGGCCTGCACGCGCTCCGCACCCCCCGGCAGCTGGCCATCGCCCGCGCGCTGTGGGCGGCGCGCGACGAGTTCGCCCAGCAGCAGGACACCGCTCCGGGACGCCTCGTGCCCGATCTCTCGCTCGTCGCCGCGGCGCGCGCGCAGCCCGCCAGCAAGCGGGAGCTCGCCGCGCTCAAGGACTTCACCGGACGCGCCAGCCGCCGCGAGCTCGACCGCTGGTGGGCCGCCGTCGAGGCCGGTACCGCGGACCCCGAGCCGCCGTCGGTCCGCGGGACGGGGGACGGCGTGCCCGCGCCGCGTCTGTGGGCGGATCGCAACCCCGACGCCGACCGTCGGCTCAAGAAGGCCCGGGCCGCGGTCACGGAGCGCGCCGAGCAGCTCGCCATCCCGCTCGAGAACATCCTGACCCCCGACACGCTCCGGCGTCTCGCGTGGGCGCCCCCCGCCGACCAGTCGCCCGAAGGGATCGATGCCGAACTGGCCAGGCTCGGGGCCCGACCCTGGCAGCGCGCCGAGTTGAGCGGCCTCATCTCGGCCGCCTTTGTGGAGGCGCGCCAACCCGACGCCGCGGGCTCCCCCGAGGCGTAGTAGCTTCCGTCGAACGATCCGGCGAGCCCCCAGGGCGCTGCCTAGGATCGTTGACGAACCCGGATCGGTGCCGTCGCGCCCGGATCCGACCCCAACTGCTGTGGAGGCATCGTGGCCCAAGCGCCGTCGACCAATCGCTCGGACGTCGTGTTCGTGGACGGGGTTCGCACCCCCTTCGGACGCGCCGGAGAGAAGGGTCAGTACTGGAACACCCGCGCCGACGATCTGATCGTCAAGGCCATGATCGGCCTGCTCGAGCGCAACCCCAACCTGCCCAAGGATCGCGTCGACGATGTCGCGATCGCCGCCACCACGCAGCAGGGCGATCAGGGGCTCACCCTCGGCCGCACCGCGGCGATCCTCGCGGGCCTCCCGCTCTCCGTGCCGGGCTACGCGATCGACCGGATGTGCGCGGGCGGCATGACGAGCGTCACGACGATCGCCGGGGCGATCGCCTTCGGCGCCTACGACATCGGCATCGCAGGCGGCGTCGAGCACATGGGGCGCCACCCGATGGGCTTCAACGCCGACCCGAACCCCCGCTTCCTCGCCGAGAAGCTGGTCTCGCCCGACTCGCTCAACATGGGCAACACGGCGGAACGCCTGCACGACCGCTTCCCCTCCCTCACCAAGGAGCGCTCGGACCGTTTCGGCATGCGCAGCCAGCAGAAGGTGGCCGCCGCCTACGCGGCCGGCAAGATCCAGCCCGACCTCATCCCGGTCGCCATCAAGTCGGAGGCCGGATGGGGTCTCGCCACCCAGGACGAGGGCATGCGCCCCGAGACCACCATGGAGGGTCTCGCCGCCCTCAAGACCCCGTTCCGTCCGCACGGCCGGGTGACGGCAGGCAACGCCTCGCCGCTCACCGACGGCGCGACCGTCTCGATCATCGCGAGCGAGCAGGCGGCGCGCGAGCTCAACCTGCCCGTCAAGATGCGGATGGTGTCGTTCGGCTTCGCGGGCGTCGAGCCCGAGGTGATGGGGATCGGGCCGATCCCGTCCACCGAGAAGGCGCTGCGCAAGGCGGGCCTCACGATCGACGACATCGGGCTGTTCGAGCTCAACGAGGCGTTCGCCGTGCAGGTGCTGAGCTTCCTCGACCACTTCGGCATCGACGACGACGACCCGCGGGTCAACCCCTGGGGCGGCGCGATCGCGATCGGCCACCCGCTCGCCTCCTCGGGCGTGCGCCTCATGATCCAGCTCGCCCGCCAGTTCGAGGAGCACCCCGAGGTGCGCTACGGCCTCACCGCCATGTGCGTGGGCCTCGGCCAGGGCGGCTCGGTCATCTGGGAGAACCCGCACTTCCGCGGCGCGGGCAAGGGAGGCAAGTGAACATGAGCGCACTGCCCGACTACAGCGGCTCCGACTTCGGCAAGCTGCTCGCCCTCGACCCCGACGAGGTGATCACGCACTCCTTCGTGCGCGACATCACCCTCCCGAGCGGCAAGCGACTCGCTCTGCTCACGCTCGACAACGGCCGCGACCACACCCGTCCGAACACCCTCGGCCCGCTCACCATGAGCGAGCTCGGGGAACGGCTCGACGAGCTCGCGGCCCGCGCTGCCGCGGCGGAGATCGATGGGGTCGCGATCACCGGCAAGCCGTTCATCCTCGCGGCCGGCGCCGACCTCTCGAAGGTCGGCGAGATCCCGGACCGCGAGACCGGTCTGCTCATGGCGCAGCTGGGGCACAAGGTGCTCGGCAAGCTCGGCGAACTGGGTGTGCCGTCGTTCGTGTTCATCAACGGCCTCGCCCTCGGCGGCGGCACCGAGATCGCCCTCAACGCCGACTACCGCACGATCGACTCCTCGGTGCCGGCGCTCGCGCTGCCCGAGGTGTTCCTCGGCATCATCCCCGGTTGGGGCGGCGCCTGGCTGCTGCCGAACCTCATCGGCATCGAGAACGCGCTCGAGGTGATCATCTCGAACCCGCTCAAGAACAACCGGATGCTCAAGGGGCCGCAGGCCTTCGAGCTCGGCATCGCGGACGCCATGTTCGGCCCCGCGAACTTCCTCGAGGACTCGCTGCGCTGGGCAGACGGCGTGCTCACCGGCGCGATCAAGGTCAAGCGCAAGAACGAGCCCGGCAAGCTCGAACGGCTCACCAAGTGGGACATCGCGATCGGCATCGCCGAGAAGACCCTCAAGAGCCGGATCGGCCAGGTCGCCAAGAGCCCCTACAAGGCGCTCGAGCTGCTCAAGGCGGCGAAGAACACCGACAAGAGGACGGGATTCCTCGCCGAGGACGCCGCCCTCGCCGAGCTCATCGCGGGCGACCAGTTCCGGGCATCCATCTACGCCTTCAACCTCGTGCAGAAGCGCGCCAAGCGCCCCGCGGGGGCCCCCGACAAGGAGCTCGCGCAGAAGGTCACCCAGGTGGGCGTGATCGGCGCGGGGCTCATGGCGAGCCAGTTCGCGCTGCTGTTCGTGCGGCGCCTCCAGGTGCCGGTCGTCATCACCGACCTCGACCAGTCGCGTGTCGACAAGGGTCTCGCCTACATCCACGGCGAGATCGCCGAGCTGCTCGCCAAGGGCCGCATCGACTCCGACGAGGCCAACCGCCTCACGGCGCTCGTCACCGGCACGACCGACAAGGCCGACTTCGCCGACTGCGACTGGGTCATCGAGGCGGTCTTCGAGGAGCTGGGGGTGAAGCAGGACGTCTTCGCCGACGTCGAGCAGTACATCTCCCCCGAGGCGATCCTCGCCACGAACACCTCCTCGCTCTCGGTGGAGCAGATCGGCGCGAAGCTCAAGAACCCGGAGCGGCTCGTCGGGTTCCACTTCTTCAACCCGGTCGCCGTCATGCCGCTCATCGAGGTGGTCCGCACCTCGAAGACAACGGACGCCGCGCTCTCGACCGCCATGGTCACGGCCGCGAAGCTGCGCAAGAACGCCATCATCACGCGCGACACCCCCGGTTTCGTGGTGAACCGCGTGCTCGCCAAGGTGCTCGGCGAGGCCATGCACGGCGTCGAGCAGGGCATGTCGTTCGAGGATGTCGTGGAGGCCGCCCGCCCCTTCGGCCTGCCGATGGACCCCTTCGTGCTGCTCGACCTCGTGGGCCTCAAGGTGGGTGCGCACGTGCTCGACACCCACCACTCCGCCTTCCCGGAGCGCTTCTTCGACAGCCCCGCGCTGCACGAGCTGGCCGAGTACGGTGCGATCTTCGAGAAGGACTCCGCCGGCAAGATCAAGGGATACGACAAGAAGGCGCTCGCGATCGTCGCCGCGCACCGCCCGTCCGGCGCCGTCGCGCTGACGCCGGAGCAACTGCGCACCCGGCTCGAGGACGGCCTCGCCGACGAGATCCACCGGATGCTCGAGGACGGCGTGGTCGCCGCCGCGGAGGACATCGACCTCGGCATGATCCTCGGTGCCGGATGGCCGTTCCAGATGGGCGGCGTGACCCCCTACCTCGACCGGGTCGGCGCGAGCGAGCGAGCCTTCGGCGACACCTTCCACCACCCGCCGATCCGCGGCGTGCAGTAGCCGGCGCACCCCGCTGAGGTAGGCCGTCCGGAAATAGGGATATCTCCCGATCCGGGCGGCCTACCTCAGTGCGGATGCTGGCTGCATGGACATCTTCACCGACTACCGCACCTCGCTTCTGACCCCGCGCGAGGACGAGCTCGCCCGCGCGGCGGAGCGCGCCCGGCTCGCGGCCGAGCGTGCGCCGCGCCCGACCCGCCGCCGGCGTCGTCCGAGCATCCTGCGTCGCCTCCGGCACGTGCTCGGTCGTCGCCTCGCGCCGCATGCGGTGACCCGCTGAGCGCGGTCGACGCGGTCCGACGCGAGGTCGGTGCCGGGTGGGACGATGGGGGCATGAGCGCGCCCCTCTCCTCGCCGATGGTCGGCCGCGCGGTCGAGCTCGCCGCGCTCGAGGAGGCGCTCGCGGACGCCGAGGCGGGCTCCGCTCGCATCGAGGTCATCGGCGGCGAGGCGGGCATCGGCAAGACCCGGCTCCTCGAGGAGTTCCTCGCGCGCGTCGATCCGCGCATCGTCGTCACCCGGGGGCAGTGCGTCGAGTTCGGCGCGGTGACCCCTCCCTACGCGCCGCTCACCGGCGTGTTCCGCGGCCTCGCGGCAGCCTTCGGGGAGCAGGCGGTGTTCGATGCGGCCGCGGGTGGTGCCGCCACCCTGCGGGCCCTCGTGGAGTTGCGCACACCCGTCGAACGCGACGAGCGGCTCGGCGTCGAACGTCTCGACGAGGTCGTCACGACCGTGCTGGAGCAGCTCTCGGCGGATCGGCCGGTCGTGGTTGCCATCGAGGATCTCCACTGGGCCGACCCGGCCACGCTGCACGTGCTGCGCTTCCTGGCCCGCATGCAGCGCACCGGGCGGCTGCTCGTGGTGCTCAGCTATCGCAGCGACGACGTCGGGCGCGGCCATCCGCTGCGGGGGCTCCTCGCCGAGCTCGAGCGCAATCGCCGCGCGCGGCGCATCCTGCTGGACCGCCTGGATGCGGGAGAAGTGCGCGATCAGGCGCAGGGCATCCTCGGCACCCTCGTGACGCTCGAGAGCACCCGAGAGCTGTTCGAACGCAGCGAAGGGGTGCCCTTCTTCGTGGAGGAGCTGCTCAGCTGCGGCATCGGCGGCGGGGCAGCGCCCGTGCCGGCGACCCTGCGCGAGCTGCTGCTGGCCCGCTACGAGACCCTCGACGAGGCGGCGCGGCGCGTCGCGCGGGTGCTCGCGGCCGGCCGCGGTCGCGTCGGACACGAGGTGTTCACCGAGGTCGCCGAGGCGAGCACGGCCCTCGACCCCTCCTCACTCGACACGGCGCTGCGCGCGGCCGTCGAGGCGGGCGTCATCTCGATCGTCGGCAACGGCTACGACTTCCGCCACGCGCTCGTCCGGGACGCGGTGGTCGAGGAGCTCCTGCCTGGGGAGTCGGCGCGCATCCACACGGCATATGCGCGCGTGCTCGAGGCGCGCCCCGGCGAGCCGGCGCGCCAGGCCGCGCGCGCCGTCCTGATCTCCTCGCACTGGATGGAGGCGCACGCACTCGATGAGGCCTTCCGCGCGTCCGTCGACGGCATGCGCCTCAGTCGTGCGGCCTTCGCGCACGCGGCGGCGGCTCAACTCGGTGAACGCGCGCTCGCCCTGTGGGACCGGGTGGACGACCCCGACATGGTCGCCGGCATCAGCCACGTCGAACTGCTGGAGCTCGTCGCCCGCCTCTGGCGCAGCGCCGGCGAACCCGGACGGGCGCGCGCGACGATCGAGCAGGCCGTCGCCGAGGTCGACCGGGCGGATCCGCGAGCCCACGCGAGCGTGCTGCGGACGCAGGCGCTCATCCTCGACGCCGACGGGCGGAGTGAGGCGCTCGAGCTCTACGAGCAGGCGCTCGCGCTGCTCCCCGCGGAAGCCGACCCCGTGCTCCGGGCCGCGATCCTCGCGGAGGCCGCGAGCAAGTACATGGTGTCCGGCCGGTCCGAGCTCGCCCTCGAGCGCGCGACCGAGGCGCTCGCGATCGCCCCGCCCGACGCCCGGCGCAGCCGCTCCGTCGCCGCCAACATCCTCGGCGGAACGCTCACCCATCTCGGTCGCATCGACGAAGGCGCCGCCCAGTATGCGCTCGCGCTGCGTGAGGCGGGCGACGACCGCGACGCCCTGTTGCGCTACCACGTCAACTATTCCGACACCCTGCACCTGCTGGGCCGCTTCGAGGAGTCGGTCGCGGTGGCGCTCGAGGGCTGCCGGATCGCCGAGGAGGCCGGTGTGGCGCGCACCTCGGGCGCGATCCTCGCGCTCAACACGGTCGACCCGCTTTTCGCACTCGGGGAGTGGGATCGCGCCGACGCGCTCATCGAGAACTCGCTCGAACTCGACCCGCCGATCGTCTTCCTCGTCTACCTGCGCCGGGCGCGCATCCGGTCGGTGCTGTGGCGGGGCGACCCGATGCACGCGCTCGAGCTCTTCGAGCGCTGGCGCGAGGCGATGCTGCAGCTGGCCGCCTTCGAGGATCAGGTGGCGGCGGGGCTCGCGCTCGACATCGCGGAGGTGCAGCTCGCGCTCGACGACCTCGATGCCGCGTGGGCGTGGGCGGGCCGGTTGCTGGATCCCGCTCCGCTGGCCTCCGCCCCCTGGGAGCTGCCGATCGCCCCCGTGCTCGCCCGGATCATCGCGCGCCGCCGTGAGCGCGCGGGCGACCCGGGCCTGCTGAGCCGGGAGGTCGCGCGGCTCCGGGAGGTGATCGCCCGCGATCAGTGGCCCACCCGCGCCGTGTGGGCGGCGGCCGCCGAGGCGGAGCTGGGGGGAGGAAGCGGGGCCGGGGACGACGTCGGACTGTGGGTGGCCGCCCTCGCGGCCGCGGCCGCGCCCGGCACGCCGATCGTCACGCGGCTGCGGCTGCGGTACGGGCTCGCGCGCGCCCAGTTGCTCGCCGGCGACCGCGCGACCGCTGTCGAGACGCTCACCGCGCTGGCCGCTGAGGCGCGGACCCTCGGGGCGGGACTCATGGTGGACGCGGCGGAGCGACTCGTGCGGGATGCCGGGCTCGTGCCGCACGCGGCGTCCGCCGAGGATCGCGAGCTCACGGCGCGCGAGCGTCAGGTGCTCGACCTCATCGCCGACGGCCTCAGCAACGGTCAGATCGCCGAGCGGCTCTTCATCAGCCGCAAGACCGTCTCGGTGCACGTCTCGGCGATCCTCCGCAAGCTCGGCGCCTCGTCGCGCACCGAGGCGGTCGCGCTCTCGGCGCGACGGGTCTGAGGTCCGTCGCGCCGAGGCTCAGTGGTGCGCGACCGGCGCGAGCTCCTCGTTGGTCACCTCGGGCTGCACGGGGCGACGCACGAAGAACGCCGCCACGATCGCGAGAGGCGACAGAATCGCCCCGCCGAGGAAGGCCCAGTGGACGCCGGCGATCAGCTCGGCCGACGTCGCCGTCTCGGGGTTCGCGGCCCCCGCTGCCGCGGTCCCGACCGCGAGCAGGGCGATGAACGCGGCCGTGCCCGCGGCGCCGGCGACCTGCTGGATGGTGGCGATCGTCGCGCTGCCGTGCGAGTACAGGTGCGGCGGAAGCGCGCTCGTCGCGGCGGTGAACACCGGCGTGAACAGGAATCCGAGCGACAGGCTCAGCACGACATGGGTGACGAGCACGAACCACAGCGGGGTGTGCGCGTCGAACAGCGCGGTCGCGCCGATCGCGAGCACCAGCACGAACGATCCGGGCACCACGAGCGGCCGCGGCCCGAAACGGTCATAGAGGCGGCCGACGAGCGGGCCGAGCAGGCCCATGACGAGTCCACCGGGCAGCAGCGTGAGCCCGATCGTGAGCGCCTCGATGCCGAGGCCTCGCTCGAGGTAGATCGGCAGCAGGATGACGACACCGAACAGCACGGCCATCAGGATCGCGAGGAACGCGATCGACACCGTGAAGGTGCGGGCTCGGAAGGTCCGCAGATCGAGGAACGCGGCGTCCTCGCGCTGCAGCCGGAGCTGGCGCCAGATGAACAGGCCGAGCGCGATGCCGCCGATGGTGAGCGGGATCCAGGACGGCATCATCGCGTGGCCCTCGGCCGCGAGACCCAGGTTGCTGAGCCCGAACACGATGCCGCTGAACGCGAAGGCGGAGAGGATGACCGACAGCACGTCGAGCGGCACCTTGCGCGGCTCGGAGACGTTCGGCACCCGCGCGATGCCGATGACGAGCATGATCGCCGAGATCGGCAGCATGACCCAGAAGAGCCCCCGCCACGGCAGGAACTGCAGGATGAGGCCCGAGACCGCCGGACCGATCGCGGGCGCGACCGACATGACGATCGAGATGCGGCCCATGATGCGTCCGCGGTCTGACAGTGGCACGAGGGTGAGCACGGTCGTCATGAGCAGCGGCATCATGATCGCCGTCCCGCTCGCCTGCACGACGCGCCCCACGATGAGCACGCCGAATCCGGACGCGGTCGCCGCGATGAGCGTGCCCGCCGTGAACAGCGACATCGCGGTGATGAACACGGGCCGGGTGTTGATGCGCTCGAGCAGGAAGCCCGTGATCGGGATGACGACGGCCATGGTGAGCGCGAACCCGGTGGTGAGCCACTGGCCTTCGCTCGGCGAGATGCGCAGGTCGTCCATGATCTCGGGAACCGCCACGCTCATGGTGGTCTCGTTGAGGAAGACGACGAAGACGGCGGCGAGCAGCAGCACGATCGCGACGCGGTTGCGTCGGGCGAGCTCCTCGGAGATCGTCGCCGCGGGAGCGGGGGGTGCGGCGTTCTGGGTCACGGTTCCTCCAGGGGGCACGCACGGCGACAGAGCCGATGCGCGGCGGTTCTGACGCGGATGGTGGTTGCGGGGCGGAAGGGCCCGAGAAGGTCAACGCCATGCGCCGGGCGGCGCATTCCCGTCGATCGCATACCCGTCGACCTTCGACGCGTGTCAGCCTACGCGCGACCGCCGACATCGAGGTCGGCGCGGGCGGCCTCCCCGGGGAGCGGCCGCGCCACGGGGATGCGGGTGCCGAGCACCTGGGCGACGATGTCGCGCGCGATGCGCTGGTCGGTGAGGCCCACGTCCTCGAGGATCTGAGCGCGCGTCGCGTGCTCGAGGAAGGCGTCGGGAAGCCCCAGCTCGTCGACCGCCGTGTCGACGCCTGCCGCACGCAGATCCTGCCGGATGCGCGTGCCGACCCCGCCGACACGGATGCCGTCCTCGATGCTCACCACGAGCCGATGCTGCGCGGCGAGCTCGACGACGCTCGGCGGCACCGGGATCACCCAGCGCGGGTCGATCACGGTCGCGCCGATGCCCTGGGCGGCGAGCCGGTCGGCGACCCGCATCGCGAGGTCGGCCATGGGTCCCACCGCGACGAGGAGCACGTCTCGATGGGGCGCCTCGCGCAGCACGTCGACACCGTCGCCGGTGCGGCGCACGGCCTCGAACTCGTTGCCCACCGAGCCCTTCGAGAACCGCAGCACGGTGGGCGCGTCCTCGACCGCGACCGCCTCGCCGAGCTCCTCCCGCAGGCGGGTCGCGTCGCGCGGCGCGGCGATCCGGATACCGGGCACCACCTGCAGGATCGCGAGATCCCACATGCCGTGGTGGCTCGGTCCGTCGGGACCCGTGACGCCCGCCCGGTCGAGCACGAAGGTGACGCCCGCGCGATGGAGGGCGACATCCATGAGCACCTGGTCGAAGGCGCGGTTCATGAAGGTCGCGTAGAGCGCGACGACGGGATGCAGCCCTCCGAAGGCGAGCCCGGCGGCGCTCGTCGCGGCGTGCTGCTCGGCGATGCCCACGTCGAACACCCGCCCCGGGAATCGCTCCGCGAAGCGATGGAGCCCGGTCGGTCGCAGCATGGCCGCCGTGATGCCGACGAGCCGCGGGTTCTGCTCCGCGAGCGCGAGGATCTCGTCGGCGAACACCGAGGTCCAGGACGGCTTTCCGGGATGATCGAGGGGCTCGCCGGTCTCCGGATCGATCTGCCCGACCGCGTGGAACTGATCCGCGACATCCGAGATGGCCGGCTCGTAGCCGCGGCCCTTCTGCGTGATGACGTGCACGATGACGGGCGCGTCGTAGGCCTTCGCCTGCCCGAGCGCCTCCTCGAGGGAGCCGAGGTCGTGCCCGTTGACGGGCCCGATGTACTTGATGTCGAGGTTGGAGTAGAGCGCCTCGTTGTTGGAGAACCGCGCCAGGAAGCCGTGCACGGCGCCCCGGGTGCCGCGATAGAACGCCTGGCCGGGGCGGCCGAGCCTGTCGAAGAAGCGGCGGCTGGAGAAGTAGAGCGATCGATAGGCGCGGCGCGTGCGGACGGTGTTGAGGAAGCGCGCCATCCCGCCGATCGTGGGCGCGTAGGAGCGGCCGTTGTCGTTGACGATCATCACGAGGCGGCGCGAGTTGTCGTCGCTGATGTTGTTGAGCGCCTCCCACGTCATGCCGCCCGTGAGCGCGCCGTCGCCGACCACCGCGACGACGTAGCGGTCCTCCTGACCGGTCATCGCGAAGGCGCGGGAGATGCCGTCCGCCCAGCTGAGCGAACTGGAGGCGTGCGAGCTCTCGACGATGTCGTGCTCGGACTCCGCGCGCTGCGGGTAGCCGGCGAGACCGCCGCGGTCGCGGAGCCCCGCGAAGTCCTGCCGTCCGGTGAGCAGCTTGTGCACGTAGCTCTGGTGGCCCGTGTCGAAGACGATGGCGTCGTGCGGCGAGTCGAAGACCCGGTGCATCGCGATCGTGAGCTCGACCACCCCGAGGTTGGGCCCCAGATGGCCGCCCGTCTTCGAGACCTCGTGCACCAGGAACTCGCGGATCTCCCCCGCGAGCTGCGTGAGCTCCTCGCGGGTGAGTGCGTCGAGATCCCGGGGACCGCGGATCGTCTCGAGCAGGCTCACGCTCTCGACCCTAGACGAGGCTCCGGAGAACGTACTGGAGGATGCCGCCGTTGCGGTAGTAGTCGGCTTCACCGGGTGTGTCGATGCGCACGACCGCGTCGAACTCGACCGTCTGCTTGCCCGCGGGCGAGAACTCGCTCGGCTCCGCCGTGACGCGGACGGTCTTCGGGGTGATGCCCTCGTTGAGCTGCTCGAGTCCCGTGATCGAGACGATCTCGGTGCCGTCGAGGCCGAGCGACTTCCACGACTCGCCAGCCGGGAACTGCAGCGGCACGACGCCCATCCCGATGAGGTTGGAGCGGTGGATGCGCTCGAAGCTCTCGGTGATGACCGCCTTCACGCCCAGCAGCGAGGTGCCCTTCGCGGCCCAGTCGCGCGAGGAGCCCGAACCGTACTCCTTGCCGCCGAAGACCACGAGCGGCGTGCCCTGCGCGGCGTAGTTCTCGCACGCGTCGAAGATGTACGACTGCGGACCGCCCTCGAGGGTGAAGTCGCGCGTGTAGCCGCCCTCGACGATCTGACCGTCGTTGACCGCCGCGACGAGCTCGTTCTTGAGGCGGATGTTGGCGAAGGTCCCGCGGATCATCACCTCGTGGTTGCCGCGCCGCGAGCCGTAGGAGTTGAAGTCCTTCCGCTCGACGCCGTGCGCCTCGAGGTACTGAGCCGCCGGGGTGCCCGCCTTGATGTTGCCCGCGGGGCTGATGTGGTCGGTCGTGACCGAGTCGCCGAGGGTCGCCATGACGCGCGCGCCGTGGATGTCGGCGACCGGGGTGAGTTCCATCGTCATCCCCTCGAAGTACGGCGCCTTGCGCACGTAGGTCGAGTCGGGGTCCCACTCGAAGATGGGGCCCTCCGGGGTGGGCAGGCTCGTCCAGCGCTCGTCGCCGTCGAAGACGGTCGCATACTGCTTGATGAACTGCTCGCGCGAGATCGAGGAGTCGATGATCTCCTGCACCTCGGCCGGGTCGGGCCAGATGTCCTTGAGGAAGACGTCGTCGCCGTTCTGGTCCTTGCCGAGCGCATCCGTCTCGAAGTCGAAGTTCATCGACCCGGCGAGGGCGTATGCGACCACGAGCGGCGGCGACGCGAGGTAGTTCATCTTGACGTCGGGGCTGATGCGGCCCTCGAAGTTGCGGTTGCCGGAGAGCACCGCGGTGACCGCGAGGTCGTTCTCGTTGATGGCCGCGGAGACCTCGTCGATGAGCGGGCCGGAGTTGCCGATGCAGATCGTGCAGCCGTAGCCGACCGTGTAGAAGTCGAGGCCTTCGAGCGCCTTGTCGAGACCGGACTTCTCGTAGTAGTCGGTGACGACCTTGGATCCCGGGCCGAGCGTGGTCTTGACCCACGGCTTGCGGGTGAGACCCTTCTCGACCGCCTTCTTGGCCACGAGACCCGCCGCGATCATGACGGAGGGGTTGGAGGTGTTGGTGCACGAGGTGATGGCCGCGAGGGTCACCGCGCCGTTGTCGAGGATGTAGCTCGTGCCCTCGGGCGTGGTCACCTTGACGGGCTTCGAGGCGCCCTTGGGGCTGCCCGAGGCGATGTGCACCTCGCGGGTGTCGTGGTCCTCCTCGCCGGGGACGGCTCCGGGGTCGGATGCCGGGAAAGAGTGCTTCGACTCGAGGTCCACGATGTCGTGGCTGGTCGACGGCGTCGCGTAGTTCAGGATGTCCTTCTCGAACTGGCTCTTCGCCTCCGACAGCAGGATGCGGTCCTGCGGACGCTTGGGGCCTGCGATCGAGGGGACGACGGTGCCCAGGTCGAGCTCCATGTACTCGCTGAACGCCGGCTCGTGCGCCGGGTTGTGCCACAGCGACTGCAGCTTGGCGTAGGCCTCGACGAGGGCGACCGTCTGCTCGTCGCGGCCCGTGAGCCGCAGGTAGTCGAGCGTCACGTCGTCGATGGGGAAGATCGCGGCGGTCGAGCCGAACTCGGGGCTCATGTTGCCGATCGTCGCGCGGTTGGCGAGCGGCACGGCTCCCACGCCCTCGCCGTAGAACTCGACGAACTTGCCGACCACGCCGTGCTTGCGCAGCATGTCGGTGATCGTGAGCACGACATCCGTCGCGGTCACGCCCGCCGGGATCTCGCCCGTGAGCTTGAAGCCGACGACGCGCGGGATGAGCATCGAGACGGGCTGGCCGAGCATGGCTGCCTCGGCCTCGATGCCGCCGACGCCCCAGCCGAGCACGCCGAGGCCGTTGACCATCGTGGTGTGCGAGTCGGTCCCGACGCAGGTGTCGGGGTAGGCCTGCAGGACTCCCCCGTTCACGCGGTCGTAGACGACCTTGGCGAGGTGCTCGATGTTGACCTGGTGCACGATGCCCGTGCCGGGGGGCACGACCTTGAAGTCCTGGAAGGCCGTCTGGCCCCAGCGCAGGAACTGGTAGCGCTCGCCGTTGCGCTCGTACTCGATCTCGACGTTGCGCTCGAGGGCGTTCTCGGTGCCGAAGAGGTCGGCGATGACCGAGTGGTCGATGACCATCTCGGCGGGCGAGAGCGGGTTGATCCTGTCGGGGTCGCCGCCGAGGGCCGTCACCGCCTCGCGCATGGTGGCGAGGTCGACGATGCACGGAACGCCCGTGAAGTCCTGCATGACGACGCGCGCGGGGGTGAACTGGATCTCGGTGTCGGGCTCGGCCTCGGGGTCCCAGGAGCCGAGCGCCTCGATCTGCGCCTTCGTGACGTTGGCGCCGTCCTCGGTGCGCAGCAGGTTCTCGAGCAGCACCTTGAGGCTGAACGGAAGCTTGTCGTAGCCCGGGACGGTGTCGATCCGGAACACCTCGTAGTCGGTGCCGCCGACCGTCAGGGTGTCCTTCGCGGAAAAGCTGTTGATGGTCGACACTGTCGTCTCCTCTGGCCTACGTCGGATGCGCGCTGCTGCCATCCTGACGGCCTCACGCTGGCCCGTGCCAGCAAGGCAAGCCTAAGCCCGCCCGCCTCGGCGCACCCGAGTCGATTTATCTTGACATCAAGATATATTACGCCTCGCGCGTCTCCTCCGCGCCACGCGGGGCGGACCAGGCCGTCCGGATCAGCAACCACGTCACCCAGAGCAGGATCGCGTACAGCGGAACACCCATCACGAGCTTCGTCGCGCCCAGGGCGGCGGCCTGCTCCGTCAGATAGAGCGGCAGCTGCACGGCGAGGCGCAACGCCGGAAGCACGACCCAGAGAATCGTCGCGATGAGCGCCACGCGGTACTTCGCGGCGTCCGCGCGCCACACGGCGTCGCCGGTCAGGAGGCCCACGACGACCCCGATGAGCGGCCGCTTGGCGAGGATGCTTCCGACCATCACGAGCACCATGACGACATTGATGACGAGACCCGGCACGAAGTTGTCCTCCGCCCGCCCGCTCAGCAGGGCGAGGCCCGCCGAGACGGCGATGCCGAGCGCCCCGGCGATCGCCGAGGTGACCGGCTGACGGGTGAGCGCCCGCACCACGATGAAGACGACCGCGATCGCGAGCGGTGCGAGCACCGACGGCAGCACCTGCTGGGTGATCGTGAAGACGACCAGGAACAGCAGTCCCGGAAGGATCGACTCCACGAGCCCGCGCACGCCGCCGATCGCCGCGAGCAGGGCGCCCGCGGTCGGCGCCTGCCCCGGCTCGACGCGCCCGAGGCCGGAGCGCCGCGCGGCGGCCGCCACGGCATCCGCGAACGACGGCTGCTGCTCGTCCTGCGACCCCTCGCCCGGCGACTCCGCGCCCTGCGACCCCTCGCCCGGCGACTCCGCGCCCTGCACCATCAGGATGCGGATCCCGGCGCCGACGCCTGCACGTTCGCCGGAACGTGCAACGGGATGAGGTCGCGCGGCGGCATGGGGGTCGCGCCGCGCACCACGACGATGCTGCGGAACAGGTCCTCGATCTTCTCCGCCGCCTCGGGGTCGACGGCCGCCTGGCCGCTGATGACGCCCCGGAGGAACCAGCGCGGTCCGTCCACGCCCACGAAGCGCGCGATCCGCACGCCCGGGCCGTTGCCCGCCGGGGCCGGGATCTCGGCGCGGAGCTCGGGACCGAAGGGGCCGTCGAGAGTCTGGGTGGTGCCGCCCTGGCGCGCGATCTGCTCCACGATCTGCTCGCGGATCTCGTGCCACAGCCCGCTCGTGCGCGGCGCCGCGAAGGGCTGCACCTGCAGGGTCGAATCGGCGTAGTCGAGCGCGACGGCGACGACGCGCTTGCTGCCCTCCTCGATCTCGAGGCGCAGCGCGAGTTCGGGGCGCGGCAGGATCTTCACCCCGCCGAGATCCACGTAGGGCCGCACCGTGTTGGCCTCGCTCACATCGAGGGGTCCCGCCGTCTCGCGATCGTGCGGCGCGGACTTCGGCTGATCGATCACGGGATCGCCTGCGGGGGCGTCGCTCATGGGGTTCCTCCTCGGGTCGAGTATCCGGTGGAGCCGAAGCCGCCCTCCCCGCGATCCGAGCCGGGGAGCTGCTCGACGGGGATGAAGCGGGCACGAGCCACCGGCATGACGATGAGCTGCGCGATCCGGTCACCGGCGGTGATCGCATAGCTCTCGCGCGCATCCGTATTGAGCAGCGTCACCCGGATCTCGCCGCGGTACCCCGCGTCGACGGTCCCGGGGCTGTTCACGATCGTGATTCCGTGCTTCGCCGCGAGCCCGCTGCGCGGCACGACGAAGGCCACGAAGCCGTCGGGCAGCGCGATGGCCACCCCGGTGCCCACCGTCGCGCGCTCGCCGGGCGCGAGCACGACGTCGTCGGTGGAGGTGAGGTCGGCGCCGGCATCACCCGGATGCGCGTACGCGGGGAGGCGATCGCCGCGGAGCAGCACCTCGACGGACTCGGTCACCCCACGAGGCTAGTCCATGGTCGAATGGGGGGGATGACCACTCCCGAACCGGCCCCGCGCTACAGCGAGCGGCTCACGCCGTCCCTCTGGGTCTTTCTCGCGACCGCGCTCGTGGTGCCCGCGAGCCTGCTCGTGTTCCTGCCGATCTCGATCCTCGCCGGCTGCCTCGTGGCCGTCGGGCTGTACGGCGCGATCGTCGCGGTGCTCGTCGCGACGACGCCGACCGTCGCGGTGGCGGGAGACACGCTGCGCGCCGGACGCGCGCGGCTGCCGTTGCGATTCGTCGCGGACGTTCGGGTCGCGACGGGCGCGGACGCCGTGCGCGAGCGGGGCGTCGGCCTGCACGCGGACGCCTGGCTGCTGATCCGCGGCTGGATCCCGGGCCTCGTGCGCGTGGAACTCGCGGACCCCGACGACCCCACCCCCTACTGGATCATCTCCAGCCGGCACCCGGAGGAGCTGGCGGCCGCCATCCGCGGCTGACTCAGGCGGCGCACTCCGCGCAGATCGGCCCGAGGTCGGTCTGGTGGTCGAACTGCGACTGGTGCTTCACGAGGAAGCAACTCACGCAGGTGAACTCGTCCTCCTGGGCGGGCAGCACGACGACATCGAGGTCGAGGTCCGAGAGATCCTGACCGGCGAGCTCGAAGCCCGGGTTGTCGGCGTCATCGACGTCGACCACGCCCGACAGCTTGTCGGGGACACGCTCCTGGAGGGCCTGGATCGACTCCGTGTCGTCGTCGGTCTTCCGCGGGGCGTCGTAGTCGGTAGCCATTCCCATCCATCTCTATCGCTGCGTTCGGTAAGGCGGCGTCAGTCTGCATCATCGGGTCCCGATACGCAAACCCTCCCAGCTTCCTTGCAGGAAGCCCGGAAACCGCTCCCCGTGCAACTGACGGCACGCCCGCGATATTCCCCGGAATCGCCCCTCCGCCGTGGCATCCTTGCCGAGAATCGGTACGGCTGGAGGTCGTTCAGCATGCAAGAGCTCAAGGTCATCGGGGTCGAGAACGGCTCCCTGCTGCTCAGTTCCGACGACGGCGGGCGGTATCGCGTCGCCGTCGACGAGACGCAGCAGTCTCGCCTGCGCGCCTCCATGCCCGACGCCGGCCCCACCCGGCGCCTCGCACCGCGCGAGATCCAGGCGCAGATCCGCGCCGGGATGACCGCCGAGGACGTCGCGCGCGTCACGGGCGCCTCGCTCGACTATGTGCGGCGCTTCGAAGGCCCCGTGCTCGCCGAGCGTGAGTACGTGGTCGAGTCGGCGCTCAACGTGCCGGTGCACATGGCCGTCGAGACCGATCCGCTGGCCTCCGGCGCCACGTTCGGCTCGGTGATCCGGGAGCGTCTCGCCTCGGCGGGCGCCACGGCCGAGCGCTGGTCGAGCTGGAAGGAGCAGGGTGGCGGCTGGATCGTCAAGCTCACCTTCACCGCGAACGAGGTCGACCGCGACGCGCGCTGGGGCTTCGAGCCGAAGAAGCAGTCGCTCTCGCCGCTCAACCAGGAGGCGGTGACCCTCTCCCAGCAGGGCGAGCTGCCCCCGAGCCTCATCCCCCGCCTGCGCGCCGTCCCCCTCGACGTGCGCGACGACGCCCGCTTCGACAGCGGCGCCTTCGCGGTCGCGGAAGACGCGGACGGCACCGTCCTCGAGGCCGTCGACTTCACCCCCTTCGAGTTCGGCGCCCGCCCCGTCGCGGCCGAGGAGCCGGTCGGCACGCACCACACCGCCGATCTGCTCGAGGCACTGCGCCGTCGCCGCGGCGAGCGCGAGCCGTTGGACCTGGACGAGGCCGACCCCGGCCTGGCGACCCACCCGTCCACGGGCGTCGTCAAGCTCATCGACATCCCGCTCGACACAGCCCCCGAGGAGCCGCAGATCGCGAGCATCGCCCCGACGGCGAAGGCCTCCGGCTCGTCGGGCGCCACCGGACCGCTCGGCAAGCGCCGCGGACGCGCCTCGATGCCCAGTTGGGACGAGATCGTCTTCGGCGCCCGCACCGACGACGACCTCTAGCCCCCGGCGCGATTTCGCAACTCAGGAGAACGGCGCGGATGCGCGTCGGACGCCGGGAAGCGGGACCGCGACTCCTGAGTTGCGGAAACAGCGGGAGCGCGTGCGGGGGTGCGGGCGGGGGCGCGGGCTACGCGAAGGCCCCGAAGCGCAGCAGCGGCACCGCGGTCTCGGCCGGCGTGAGGGAGCCGTGCTGTCCGACCATGCCGCGCGCCCGGTCGTCCGAATCCGCGTAATACGCGTGGGCACCGCGCGCGAGCACCAGCACCTCGCCGATGCGCGGCAGCACCTCGGGGTCGACCGGTCCGAACCAATCGGCCGCGACGGCCTCCGAGCGGGTGGCAACCCAGGCCCGCTTCTCCTCCGAGCGCCGCCAGCGCTCGGCCACCTCGTCCGGATCCACCCCGGATTCCAGATGCAGCTGCAGTCCGCGCGGCTCGCCCGCGACGTGGCGCACCCCGTCGAGGAGCTCGGGCGTGGCGATGCGCTGGGCATGCTCGGGCACATCGACGATGCCGTGATCGGCGGTGACGACGAGGCCGTCGCGAGGACCGAGGACTCGCAGCGCGCCCGCCAGCTCGGCGTCGAACGCCTCGAGCGCCGCCACCCACTGGGCCGATGCCAGCCCGTGCGCGTGCGCCGCGACGTCCAGGTCGGGCACGTAGTAGTACACCAGGGTGGGGTCGGAGGCGGCGAGGGCATCGCGGAGCCGGGACAGCCTGGTCTCCGCATCCCCGCCCGGGGCGAACTCGGCGCCGCGCAGCACCGCCCGGGTGAACTCCGAGTCGCGGTAGCGCGGATGCGCGATGGCGACCGAGCGCACGCCGTCCTGCGCCGACCGTTCGAACAGCGTGGGCACCCGCTGCCAGCGGGCGGGATCGATGCCCTCCCAGCCGCTCAGCTGATTCACCACCCGGTCGTGGGCGGGATCGAGCACCCGGTAACCGACCAGTCCGTGCTGACCGGCGCTTCGCCCCGTGGTGAGCGACGCGAGCGCTGCGACGGTGGTCGAGGGGAAGCCCGAACCGATCGCCGGATCGAGGGCGAAGCGGCGCGCGAGCGTGCGTGCGTGGCCGAGGTGCTCGCCGAGCGCCGTGTGCCCGAGCCCGTCGGCGACCACGACCACGACGCGCTCCACCGGGGCGAGACCCATCCGACCGCGCGTGCCGGTCAGCGCGTCGAGACAATTCGGCAGCACATCGGCAAGGCGGAACCTGTGGGTTTTCGCCGCCGGTAGCATGGCCACGATCTTATGACTCCGCCCGAACCCACCCCCGCACCCCCCGTCGGCGGCAACGTCACCGCCCCCGCCTTCGGCGAACGAATCGAAGACGTCGACGTCTCGACCGAGATGCAGGGCTCGTTCCTCGAATACGCCTACTCGGTCATCTACTCGCGCGCCCTCCCCGACGCGCGCGACGGGCTGAAGCCCGTGCAGCGTCGCATCCTCTTCCAGATGAACGAGATGGGGCTGCGCCCCGACCGCGGACACGTCAAGAGCGCCCGCGTCGTAGGCGACGTCATGGGGCGGCTGCACCCCCACGGCGACACCGCCATCTACGACGCGCTCGTGCGCCTCGCCCAGGACTTCACGATGCGCGTGCCGCTCGTGGACGGCCACGGCAACTTCGGCTCGCTCGACGACGGACCCGCCGCCCCCCGCTACACGGAGGCGCGGATGCAGGCCGCCGCGCTCGCCCTCGTGGAATCGCTCGGCGAGGATGTCGTCGACTTCGTGCCCAACTACGACAACCAGCTCACCCAGCCCGAGGTGCTGCCCGCCGCCTTCCCGAACCTGCTCGTCAACGGCGCGAGCGGGATCGCGGTCGGCATGGCCACCAACATGGCACCGCACAACCTCATCGAAGTGGCCGGCGCCGCCCGGCACCTCCTCGAGAACCCCGACGCGACCCTCGACGAGCTCATGGCGTACGTGCCCGGCCCCGATCTGCCGACCGGCGGCACGATCGTCGGGCTCGCCGGCGTCCGCGACGCGTACGCGACGGGGCGCGGCTCGTTCAAGACGCGCGCGAAGGTGACCGTCGAGCAGCTCTCCGCGCGCCGCACGGGGCTCGTCGTGACCGAGCTGCCGTATCTCGTCGGCCCCGAGAAGGTCATCGAGAAGATCAAGGACGGCGTCGGCTCGAAGAAGATCACGGGCATCGCCGACGTCACCGACCTGACCGACCGCAAGAACGGCCTCCGTCTCGTCATCGGCATCAAGACCGGCTTCTCCCCCGAGGCCGTGCTCGAGCAGCTCTACCGGCTGACCCCCCTCGAAGACGGTTTCTCGATCAACAACGTCGCGCTCGTCGACGGCCGCCCGCAGACCCTCGGGCTGCGCGAGCTGCTGCAGGTCTACCTCGACCACCGCATCCAGGTGGTCACGCGCCGATCCCGCTACCGGCTGGCCCGTCGGCAGGAGCGCCTGCACCTCGTCGAGGGGCTGCTGATCGCGATCCTCGACATCGACGAGGTCATCCAGGTGATCCGCGGCAGCGACGACACCGCTCAGGCCCGCACGCGCCTCATGGAGGTCTTCGATCTCTCGGTGTTGCAGACCGACTACATCCTCGAACTGCAGCTGCGCCGCCTCACGCGTTTCAGCCGCATCGAGCTCGAGACCGAGCGTGACAGGCTCCGTGCCGAGATCGCCGAACTGGAGGCACTGCTCGCGGACCCCGCGCGGATCCGTACGCAGGTGGGCGTCGAGATCGACGAGGTCGCCGAACGCTTCGGCACCCCACGGCGCACACTGCTGACGGAGGCCGGGTCGAGCGTCGCCACGACGGCGTCGGCACGCAAGGCCGCGGCGGGAGCATCCCTCGAGATCGCCGATGCCCCGACCCTCGTCGTGCTCTCGAGCACGGGACGCGCCGTACGGGTCGACCTGCCGGAGGGCGCGGAGCTCCCGCTCGCCTCGACCCGCCGCGCGAAACACGACGCGCTGCTGTCGACCGTGCGCGGCACGACCCGGGGAGAGCTCGGCGCGGTGACCTCGCGCGGGCGCCTCATCCGCTTCACGCCCGTCGACCTCCCCGCGGTTCCTCCCAACTCCGTGCAGTTGGCGGCGGGCGCCCGGATCGCCGACTATCTGGGCATCGCCGACAAGCGGGAACGCGTGCTCGGCTTCGTCTCCCTCGTCTCCGAGGAGCCCGTCGCGCTCGGCACGCGCCAGGGCGTCGTCAAGCGTGTCGCGCCGGGCGGCTACCCGAACCGCCCGGATTTCGAGATCATCGCGCTCAAGCCGGGCGACGAGGTGGTCGGGGTCGCCCAGGGCACCGACGCCGACGAGCTCGTCTTCGTGGCGAGCGACGCGCAGTTGCTGCACTTCCCGGCCGCGCAGGTGCGCCCGCAGGGAGTCGCCGCGGGGGGCATGGCGGGCATCAACCTCTCCGCGAAGGCGAGCGCCCTGTTCTTCGGCGCGGTCGACCCCGAGGATGCGGTGGTGGTGACGATCTCCACGCCGACGGCGATCCTCCCCGGGACCGACCCGGGACGCGGCAAGGTCTCGGCGTTCGCGGAGTTCCCGGGCAAGGGCCGCGCGACGGGCGGGGTGCGCGCGCACAGCTTCCTCAAGGGCGAGGATGCCCTCGCCCTCGCCTGGGTGGGCCCCGCCCCGGCCCTCGCGGTCGCGAGCGACGGCACGCCGCGCGCGCTTCCCGAGTCGGGCGCCAAGCGCGACGCCTCGGGCTCACCGCTCGACGCGGTCGTCGCCTCGGTCGGTCACGCCCTCCCGCGGTAGAACGCCGAGATCCGCGCCAGCTTGCCTGCGTCCTCGTACAGCCACACCTCCTGGGTGGCGCTGCACGCGACGACGCGGTCGGGGTCGCCGAAGCGCTCACGGATCCGCGCGGTGTCGAGCGCCGGCTCGTCTCCGCTGCCGTTGAGGTAGAAGAAGCTGCCCGCATCGGTGCGGGCGTACGCCGTGTTGGTGAGCCACTCGTGCGCGGTGCCGTCGGTGTTCAGCTGGATGAGCCGGAACGGCGTACGCGAGGTGAGCGACAGTCGCCGCGCATCCGAGAAGGTGGCATACCCGACGGCCGAGCCGCCCGCGAGTGCATCGTCGATGCAGGCGGTCTCGGCGTTGCGATAGCCGAAGTACCGGCCCGCGCTGCCCAGATGCGGGATCGCGCCCGTCGCGAGGGCGATCACGACGATGCCCGCGAGCCCGCCCAGCAGCGCGGGAGACACCGCGGGCATCGGCACGGCGAGCAGCACGAGCACGTACGGGAGCACGAGAGCCGGCCAGAAGTAGTAGTAGTGCGTGATCATCGCGAAGAAGGTGGCCGCGATGCCGCCGAGCGGGATGAGGCCCAGATAGACGACCGCGAGCAGTCGGCGTGCGGGAGCCCCGCCGCGCCGGCGCACCACCAGGACAGCCGCCGCGATGGCCGCCAGCAGGCACCCGACCGCGAGCAGCGCCCCGAGGATGAGCACCACTGCCGCCGCGGGGTCGCGCAGCTGGAAGGCGTAGTACGGCCAGAGCACCGCGAGCCGGCCGGCGAAGCGGTCCGGATCGATGTAGCTGAGGGGTGAGATCCCCTGCAGGGGCGCGAACACGAGCCGTGCCGCAGCCGCCAGCAGCAGGGTTCCGGCGACCCAGCCGACGGGGCGAAGCACGGCACGCGGGCCCGCACGCAGGATCCCGACGACGAGTGCGGCGAGAGCGCCGGGCGCCGCGAAGACGAGGGTGAGCGGGTTGGAGGCGATCGTGAGGGCGAGCGCCGCGCCGGTGAGGATCCGCACCGGCAGGGTGCGCGCGAGCAGCAGCACGGGTGCGAGCAGCAGCGCCGCGTACTCGCCGAAGTAGTAGCTGGGGGCGAGGTGGAAGGAGAGGATCCACGAGGTGCCGATGAGCGGAAGCACGAGCAGCGGCACCGTGCCGAGGAGCGCGCGCAGCACGGAGGTGCCGAGCGCGTGCTCGGGCCACAGCACGCGGACGAGTGCGAGAGCGCAGAGGAACAGCACCGCCATGTTGAGCGCAGCCACCGCGAGGTAGTAGCCGTACACGTTCCCCGCGCTCACGGCGAAGGCGACGCCGCTGAGCGGCAGTTCCGGGAACACGTACACCTGCGGCGAGAACGACCAGTCCAGCGGGCGCCCCGCCGCGATGTCCTGGATCACCTGGAAGAGCACCCCGTTGTCGCTCGAACGCAGCTCCCAGCTGATCGGCCAGGTGTCGGCGCCGGCCGGATCGCCGCCCGCGCGGATGAGGAAGACGATCGCCGTGAGCGCGCCGACGAGCAGGGCACCGCCGGCCACGACGGCCGCCGAGCGCACGCTAGACGTCGATGCGCCCACGGTCGAGGCCCTGCCCCGCGACGATGAACTCCTTCCGCGGGGCCACGTCGTTGCCCATGAGCAGCTCGAAGACCCGGTTGGCGGCGTCGGCATCCTCCACCCGCACCCGACGCAGCGTGCGATGCGCGCGACTCATGGTGGTCTCGGCCAGCTGATCCGCGTCCATCTCGCCCAGACCCTTGTAGCGCTGGATCGGATCCTGGTAGCTGCGGCCCTGCTTCTTGAGTCCGGCGAGCACCCCCTGCAGCTCGGTCTCCGAGTAGGTGTAGATGATGTCGTTGGGCTTCGATCCGGGGTTCATCGCGACGACGCGGTGCAGCGGGGGCACCGCGGCGAACACGCGCCCCTCCTCGACCATGGGTCGCATGTAACGGAAGAACAGGGTCAGCAGCAGGGTGCGGATGTGGGCGCCGTCGACGTCGGCGTCGCTCATGATGATGACCTTGCCGTAGCGGGCCGCCTCCAGGTCGAAGCTGCGGCCGGAGCCCGCGCCGATCACCTGGATGATGGACGCGCACTCGGCGTTGCCGAGCATGTCGGCCACCGAGGCCTTCTGCACGTTGAGGATCTTGCCGCGGATGGGCAGCAGCGCCTGGTGCTCGCTGTCGCGCGCGAGCTTCGCGGTGCCGAGCGCGGAGTCGCCCTCCACGATGAACAGCTCGGTATCGGCGACGTCGTTCGAACGGCAGTCGACGAGCTTGGCGGGCAGCGACGAGCTCTCGAGCGCGTTCTTGCGCCGCTGGGTCTCCTTGTGGGCGCGGGCCGAGATCCGGCTCTTCATCTCGGCGACGACCTTGTCGAGCACAAGCGAGCTCTGCGCCTTGTCGTCGCGCTTGGGACTCGCGAAGCGCTCGGTGAGCCCCTTCACGACGGCGTTCGAGACGATCGCCCGCACCGCCGGGGTGCCGAGCACCTCCTTCGTCTGGCCCTCGAACTGCGGCTCGGGCAGGCGGACCGTGAGCACGGCCGTGAGCCCCGCGAGCACATCATCCTTCTCGAGCTTGTCGGAGCCGGCCTTGAGCCGGCGGGCGTTCTTCTCGACCTCGGCACGCAGGAACTTGAGCAGGCCCTGCTCGAAGCCCGCCTGGTGCGTGCCGCCCTTGGGCGTCGAGATGATGTTGACGAAGCTCTTGAACACGGTGTCGTAACCCGTGCCCCAGCGCAGCGCGAGGTCGACCTCGCACACCCGGTTGAGCTCGGTGGGCACCATGTGGCCGTTCTCCTGCAGCACGGGGACCGTCTCGGTGTAGCCGCCGGATCCCTGGATGCGCCAGGTGTCGGTGACCGCGGCGTCGGAGGCGAGATGCTCGACGAACTCGCTGATGCCACCCGCGAAGCGGAAGGTCTCGGTGCTCGGCTGCTCGCCTCGCTCGTCATGGATCCGGATGCCGAGCCCCGGCACGAGGAACGCGGTCTGCCGGGCGCGTCCGAGCAGCTCCTCGGTCTGGAATCCGGCGCCCTTCGTGAAGATCTGACGGTCGGCCCAGTAGCGCACGCGCGTGCCGGTGACGCCCTTCGCGACCCTGCCGACCTTGCGCAGCTCGCTCCCGGAGGTGAACGGCGTGAACGGGGCATCGGGGGTGGGCGCTTCGGCGTCGGCGAAGATCCCGGGCTCGCCCCGGTGGAACGACATCGCCCAGGTGACGCCGTCGCGGTCGACCTCGACGTCGAGACGCTCGGAGAGCGCGTTGACCACCGAGGCACCCACGCCGTGCAGGCCACCCGAGGCCGCATAGGAGCCGCTGCCGAACTTCCCGCCCGCGTGCAGCTTGGTGAACACGACCTCGACGCCCGTGAGCCCCGTCTTCGGCTCGATGTCGACGGGGATACCGCGGGCGCGGTCACGCACCTCGACCGAGTCGTCGGCGTGGAGCACCACGTCGATCTCGGTGCCGAAGCCCGCGAGGGCTTCGTCGACGGCGTTGTCGATGATCTCCCACACGCAATGCATGAGCCCGCGCGAGTCGGTCGAGCCGATGTACATGCCCGGGCGCTTGCGGACCGCTTCGAGTCCCTCGAGAACCGAGAGATGGCGGGCGGAGTAGTCGGTGCTCACTCGACGAGCCTAACCGTGGCCGCTCTCGGCGCCCGGGAGGCGCACGCTCTCAGGAGCCGAACTGCTGCACCCAGTACAGCCGCCCGTCGCCGCCGGCGGCGGAGCAGGCGCCGTGCAGCGTGTAGCCGCCGTTCAGGATGTTGGCCCGGTGCCCGGCAGAGCCCATCCAGCCCTCGACGACCGCGCTCGCCGAGCCGTACCCCCACGCGATGTTCTCGCCCCAGCTGCTGAACCCGCCGGGGAAGCTGCTGTGCACGAAGTTGCCGGTCGCCGCCAGCTGCGACGCCCAGGTGCAGGCGTAGCTCACGAGCGTTCCGCTGCGTCCGAGGGGCGCGAGTCCGGCGGCGGCGCGGGCAGCATTCGTGTGGGTGAGCACCTCACCCGACTCCGTCCCGGCGGGTGGCGGCGGGGGCGGCGGCGGAGGCGGAGGCGGAGGAGGCGGAGCTGCCGGTGCCGCGGGCGGTGCGGCCTCCTGCTCGCCCGCGGCCGGAGGCTGGGCGGTCGGAGGCTGGGCGGCCGGCACCTCGGCGGCGGGCACCTCGGCGGCGGGCACCTCGGCGGCGGGCACCTCGGCGGCGGGCACCTTCTCACCGGGGTCGCCGTCGACCGGAGTCTCCGAGGCGGCGTCCTCGGCCCCGGCAGCGGTGTCGTCCGTGGGCACGGGGGTGGGTGTCGCCGGCACGAGCGCGGCGGCGTCGCGTGGTTCCGGGGCGGAGGTGCGGCCACCTGCATCGACGCCGGACGCGAGGGATGCCCCCCAGGCGCCGCCGACGCCCGCGAGCAGCAGGGCGGCCCCCGCCAGCCAGGCGAGCGCGATCACGCGACCGCGCGGACGCGCGCGTGCCCCGAGCTCCCCCCAGATGCCCATGCGAGCACTGTAGAGGCCCGGCACGCCCCCGCGATATACGCGCAGAGCGAAATGCCCGGCCGCCAGCCGGAATTGTCAGCGTGGCCGTGCTTACATGGGATCACGCACCACCGAACCCGAGGGAAGGAGCAGGACATGTCACAGTTCGCAGGCGACGGCACCGTCGAGCTGGAGCGTCCGTCCCTCACCGCCCTCGATCGCTGCGACATGTGCGGCGCCCAGGCCTACGTCCGGGTGACCCTCGCCTCCGGCGAGCTGCTGTTCTGCGCGCACCACGGCGCCGAGTACAAGCCGAAGCTCATCGGCACGGCGCTCGATTGGCACGACGAGACCGATCGGCTCCTCGAGGACCGCTGAGTGTCTGACGCCCCCGGCGGCCTCGGCCGCCGACTGCGGTATCTCGCGCGTCGCGCGGCGTCGCTCAATCCGGCCAACGTCTGGCGGATCGCCGGGGCCGCCGCCCCGTTGACGCGCAAGCCGCGGCTGCTCATCGTGGCCGACATGCTGTGGTGCGCGGTGCGCTACGAGTTCGCCTTCCAGGACTACCTCGACTGGGACGTGGTCATGCTGACCGCCGCCGAACGGCGAACCTTCATCACGCATCCGAAGTCCAACCATCTCGCGATGACGCTCAACGACCCCCAGTTGCGCCGGATCTTCGCCGACAAGCTGCAGTTCAACGCGCGCTTCGCAGAGTTCATCGGCCGCGACTGGATCGAGCTGCGCGCGAGCGACGCGGACGCCGTGCGCGCCTTCCTGGATCGCCACGGCCGGGCCATGCTCAAGGTCCCCGACAGCCTCTCGGGCTTCGGCATCGAGAAGGTCGAGGCGTCCGAGGTCGTCGACGTCGAGGCGTTCCGCACCCGGGCGATCGAGCGCCGGCAGTTCCTCCTCGAGGGCTATATCGTGCAGCATCCCGAGATGGCGGCGCTCTGCCCGACGAGCGTCAACTCGCTGCGCGTCATCACCTTCTTCGACGGCAGCGAGCTGAAGGTGCTCGCGAGCGTGCTCAAGATCGGCAACGGCGGCGACATCGACAACTTCTCGGGCGGCGGGATGTACACGATGCTCGACGACACGGGCACCGCGCACTTCGCGGCCTTCGACGGCACGGGGGCCACCTACGCCGTGCATCCGCTCTCCGGGGTGTCCATCGTGGGGTTCACGGTGCCGCTCTACGCCGAGGTGCTCACCCTCCTCGACCGAGCCGCCCGGGTGATCCCCGAGGTGCCGTACGTGGGATGGGATGTCGCGATCACCGCCACCGGTCCCGTCATCATCGAGGGCAACCCGAACTCGGGCGTCTACCAGTCCAAGCCCTCGGTCTCCGGCATCCGCGAGGGGCTGCTGCCCCGCTACCGCGCCGCGATCGGCTTCTGACTCAGCGCGCGAGGCGCTCGGCGGGATGCCAGCGGCGCTCGTCCCGGAAGTCGGCGAGACGCGCCTCGTAGGCGGCGACCGCGAGCGTCTCGTGGGCGAGGACGGGCTCCGCGTCCGGGGCGATCGCGGCGACGAGTGCGCGCGTGTAGTGCGGGTTCGTGACGAGCAGCGGACCGATGAGCGAGGTCCCGACGAAGTTCTCGCGCCGGACGCCCTCGACGGCGGTGCGCGTGTTGCGGCCGATGCCCCGATCCGCGACGAGGAAGCCGGGGAGCGCCTCGTCGGCGGTCACCATCGAGAACTGCGACTTGTAGCCCACGATCGGCTGGGAGGCCGGCAGCTCGGGCACCGCGCCGATCACCTTGCCGTTGTAGCGCTCGAACATCCGCAGCGTCGCCTCGAGCTCGAACACCCCGACGCCGGCGACGTCGTAGCCCATCTCGTCGTTGCGGATGCGCGTGCCGAGCACCTCGAGGGCGTTGTGGGTGAAGAGGAACCGCTGACCCGCGTCGATCGCCGCGGCGATGCGATCGCGATGCGGGCGCAGGCGGTCGATCGCCGTGAGCTGTCCACGCTCGGTGAGTGGGCCGAGGTAGACCAGGCCCACTTCGCGGTCGAGGAACGCCGGTCGGTCGCCGAGCCCCGTTCGGATGAGCTCGGCACCCGGCAGGGACTGCGCGAGATAGCTGATGTTGGCGTTGTCGCCGTGCAGATTGGCGATCTCGGGGAAGAGCAGCTCGATGCTCGGCGCGCCGCTCACGACGATGCTCCGGCTCGTTCGGCAAGGCGCTCCCGCAGTCGCCGCTGCACGGCGTCGCCGGTCGTGAGCGCGTTGTGGACGCTGTGCAGGTTGAACACCACCGCGGTGCCGTCGAGGTCGAGCAGCTCCGCGGGCTCCGTCTCGGACGCGACCGTCACGATCCGCGCGGGGTCGACACCCGCGATCGCGAGCCGCAGGGCCTGATCGTGCCGCCGCACTCCCCCGACCACGATCTGGGCGATCGAGTCGTCGGCGAGGTACTCGTAGTCGGCGTCGTAGATCCACGCGGTGTTCTCGACCTCGGTCTCCCGCTCGCTCCACTCGTCGATCGAGAGCGCCACCGTCTTGCGTCCCCCGAAGGAGGCGAGGTACTCGAAGGCCCGTGAGCAGGCGACACCGACGAGGCCCTTCGTGAGCAGCCGCACGAGCGCGACCTCGCCGATGCGCTCAGCGGCGAAGCGCGTCGTCGGCGGGCGCAGCCGATCGAACGCGGCCACGATGCGCTCGCGGGGCACCCCGAGCACGTCGAGGGCGGCCGCCACCGCGACCTCGTTGTAGACGTTGACGATGTTGTCGTTGATGAGGTGGGCGCTGCGCGCATCGCCGTCGAAGGCGAGCGTCACGCGCGAGCGCTCGGTGTCGAGATCGCGCGCGAGATGGTCGGCCTCGGGCGAGCGGAAGCCGCACGCCGGGCAGTGCACCTTGCCGATGTGGTTGAAGCGCCAGAAATCCCAGTCGAGCGTGGTCTCGCACACCGGGCAGATCGCCACGTCCACGGCGGTGCCCGTCGGGCGATCGCCGTCCGTCGGCAGGCGGTCCACCCCGAAGAAGACCCGCGGGTTCGCGTCGCTGCCGAGGGACGCCGTGATGAGGTCGTCCGCATTGAGCACGAGCGTCGTCCGCGGCCCGAGAGCCGAGGAGAGGATCCAGGCGATATAGCCCGGATGCGCGTTGCGCTTGATCGAGTCGCGCGTGAGATTGGTGCACACGAGCACGTCGGGGTCGAGCCCCGGCAGCACGAGCTTGCCGGAGCGCTCGTCGAGCTCGAGCACCGCGATGTCGGCCCGCGGGCGCCCGGTCCAGGTCACCGCGCCGATGAGGGTCGCGGCGATCCCCGCGGCGAGGTTGGAGCCGTTTCGGTTGCTCGCCACGACGAGCCCCTCACCCGTGAGCGCCTCCGCGAGCAGATTCGAGACGGTCGTCTTGCCGTTCGTGCCCGTGACGGCGACGACCTGCGCCGGATGCCGGATGGCCCCGATGATGCCCGGGTGCAGGCGGCGCGCCACGCGTCCGGGCACGTGCGTGCCCGCCCGGCCGACGGCCCTCAGAGCGAGGGCGGTGAGCTTCGTCGCCCAGATCGCCAGGAGGACCCGCACCACCGCCGGCCTACTCGAGGTAGTCGCGCAGCGACTGCGAGCGCGAGGGGTGGCGCAGCTTCGCCATCGTCTTCGACTCGATCTGGCGGATGCGCTCACGCGTCACCCCGAAGGTGTCGCCGATCTGGTCGAGGGTCTTCGGCATGCCGTCGCCGAGCCCGAAGCGCATCCGGATCACGCCGGCCTCGCGCTCCGAGAGCGAGTCGAGCAGGCTCTCGAGCTGCTTCTGCAGCATCGTGAAGCCCACGGCGTCCGCCGGCACGACCGCCTCGGTGTCCTCGATGAGGTCGCCGAACTCGCTGTCGCCGTCCTCGCCGAGGGGCGTGTGCAGCGAGATGGGCTCGCGGCCGTACTTCTGGACCTCGATGACCTTCTCGGGGGTCATGTCGAGCTCGCGGCTGAGCTCCTCGGGCGTGGGCTCGCGGCCCAGATCCTGCAGCATCTGGCGCTGCACGCGGGCCAGCTTGTTGATGACCTCGACCATGTGCACCGGGATGCGGATGGTGCGCGCCTGGTCGGCCATGGCGCGCGTGATCGCCTGGCGGATCCACCAGGTGGCGTAGGTCGAGAACTTGAAGCCCTTGGTGTAGTCGAACTTCTCGACGGCGCGGATGAGGCCCAGGTTGCCTTCCTGGATCAGGTCGAGGAACTGCATGCCACGACCCGTGTAGCGCTTGGCGAGCGAGACGACGAGGCGCAGGTTCGCGCCCAGCAGGTGGCTCTTCGCGCGCTGCCCGTCACGAGCCACCCAGGCGAGCTCGCGGCCCAGCTGGGAGCGCTTCTCGGTGTCGGACATCGCCGAGAGCTTCTCCTCGGCGAAGAGGCCCGCCTCGATGCGCATCGCGAGCTCGACCTCCTGCTCGGCGTTGAGGAGGGCGACCTTTCCGATCTGCTTGAGGTAGTCCTTGACGGGGTCGGCCGTCGCGCCGGTGATCGCGGCCGAGTAGACGGGGACCTCGTCGTCGTCGTCCGTCATCGACAGCCGCAGCGCGCCGGTGGGAAGCGGCTCGTCGGTGCCGGTGGACTCCGTGTCGTCGTCGTCCTCATCGGAGGCGTCCTCGTCGACGGCGTCGTCGTCGGTGGCCTCCTCCTTGGCGACGACCTCGACGGCCTCGTCCTCGGCGGTCTCGTCGACCGCCTCGTCCTCGTCGAGGACCACGGGCTCCTCGTCGTCGAGCTCGGGCTCGAGCTGCTCCTCGGCGGCCGTGGCGGGGGCGGCCTTCGCGGCCGCCTTCTTCGCGGCGGTCGCCCGCGGCGCGGCAGGGGCCTTCGCGGCGGCCTTCGCCGGCGCCTTGGCGGTCGTGGTCTTCGCGGCGGGAGCGGCCTTGGCGGCCGGCTTCGCAGCAGCAGTCCTGGTCGTGGTCTTCGCGGCGGTCGTCTTCGCGGCGGCGCGGTCGTCGTTGACCGTGTCCTTCGCGGACGAGGTGGGGGTGGCCATGCTGACCCCTTTCGCGTGTGGGGAGGGTGCGTCTGGGCAGTACGTAGACCCGTGTCAAGTCCCCCGCGACGCCGCGCTCGAACTCAATCGGGAGCGGCGATGCGAAACGGGGATTCGACCGGGTCTCGGTGTCCTATTGTCGCACACCCGGAGGGCGCCTCCGGTCGCGTGCGCCGAAGAGTGCAACCCACAGAGGGGCGATCTCTATTCCCTCCTCCTCGTACAGCCGCTTGCGCGTGCGAGCGCGGGAGCGCAGCAGACCGACCGTTCCGACCACCGCGACGAGGTAGACCGCGAGGAACGCGACCCGGAAGCCGTCGAGGCTGTAGAGCTGCGAGGCCGCGCCCCGAGCGACGCGGGCCGCATCGACGACGTCGAGCACGAGCCCGACGAGGAGCATCGCGACGAAGGCGCCCACGAATCCGCCCGAGTTCGCGATCCCCGTCGCCGAACCGTGAGAGTGCCGCGGGTTGAAGCTGCGCGCGAGGTCGAGGCCCACGAGCGACGCCGGACCGCAGATCCCGGCCGTGAAGAACAGGCTCGCCACAAGCCAGACCGGCGGGACCGGCTGCCACAGCAGCACGAGCGTCCAGATGGCGAAGGTGGCGCCCGTGACGGTCAGCACGAGGTTGCTGCGCCGCAGCGGGAAGCGCGTCACGAGCAGCCCGATGATCGGCCCGGAGACGAGCGAACCCACGACCATCATCGAGAACACCCCGGATGCCGTCGAGGGGTCGTAGCCGAGCCCCGCCGTGAGGAACGGGAAACCCCAGAGGATCCCGAGCAGCGTCGGCGCCGTCCCGGCGAGGAGGTGCGCCCAGAAGCCCACCCGCGTCCCGGGCCGCGCGAGGCTCGCGCGCAGGCCGCGTTCGGCCGCATCGACCGTGCTCAGTTCCGCCGTGGTCATTCGCTCGGGGCCGCGGCGCACGAGCGCCGCCGTCACGCCCGCCGCGACCACGGACACCCCCGCGGCGACACCGAAGGCGATCCCCCATCCGCTCAGATGCAGCAGCAGCGCGAAGGGGAACGCGGAGGCGATCTGCCCGAGCTGACCCGTCATGCCCACCCACTGCGACAGCTGCGGGAGAATCCTGCCCTCGAACCAGCCGGGGAGCAGCCGGATCACGCTCACGAAGGTCGCGGCATCCCCGACGCCGACGAGAACACGTGCCGCGAGGGCGAGCCAGAATCCGCTCGAGACGGCCAGCAACGCCTGCCCGGCAGCCATCACGAGGGCGCCGCCGAGGATGAGCACGGGCGCCCCGATCCGGTCGGCGAGCACCCCGACGGGGATCTGCAGCGCGGCGTAGACGACGATCTGCACGACCGCGATCACCGAGATGGCAGCGGCGTTGACCGCGAAGCGGTCGGTCGCCTCGACCCCCGCGACCCCGAAGGAGGTGCGCTGCATGACCGCGATGAGATAGACGAAGGCCGCGCCGCCGAAGACGAGCCAGGCGCGCGCGGAGTTCACGCGTCCAGGTTACGCGCGGGGCTCGTCCTTGCGGCTCGCGAGGAAGCGCTCGAGCTCGGCCGCGATCGTGTCGGCGCTCGGCAGCTCGCCGTCCTCGTCGACGAGCGGCGAGGGCAGCGGGTTCTCCTCCATATAGCTGTCGTGGCGCTCCTCGAGCGTCGCGACGAGCCGCTGCAGCTCCGGGTTGCCGGCGACCTGCTCCTCGACCTTCTGGGTGAACTCGCGACCCTGCTCGCGCAGCTCGTCGCTCGGGAAGATGAGCCCGGTGGCCGCGCTGATGCTCTCCAGTGCGGCGACCGCGGCGAGCGGGTACTCGGTATCGGCGAGGTAGTGAGGGATCAGCAGCACGAAGCCGGCGGTGGGGTGGCCGGCCTGCTGCAGGCGGTATTCGAGGAGGTGCAGGACGTTGCCGGGCACCTGGGTGCGCGGACGCCAGATGGAGTACGCGTCCGCGAGCTCGGTGCGGTTGCCGCTCACCGTCACCCCGATCGCTCGGGTGTGCGGGGTGGGCATGGGGATCGCGTTGATCCATGTGGTGTCCGCGACGCCGAAACGCTCGACGAGCTCCACGAGGGCGCGGGTGAACGCCTCCCAGCGGAAGTCGGGCTCGTAGCCCGTGAGCAGCAGGAAGGGTCGGTGCAGTTCATCGTGGGCGAGCGACAGCACGAGCCGTGACGGCTTGTATTCGGAGAGGTGGTCCTCGTCGAAGAACATCACGGGACGCCGCGCGCGGTAGTCGAGCAGCGCGTCGTTGTCGAAGATGACGAGCTCGCGCACCTCGTGGGCCCCGAGAAGCAGCTCCGACACCTGTGCGACCGCGGATCCGGAGTCGGTGAAACCGGTCAGCCCCGCGATGAGGTGCAGCCCGGTCGGGACGTCGGAGACGTCGCCGGCGAACTCGTACAGCGCACGCGGATCCTGCATGGCTCGAGTCTAGATTCCCCCTCCGTCGCCCCGCCGGTCGCCGCCCGCCTCGCCGTCAAGCTCACAGCGAACAGCGCGGCGCGCGCCGACTAGCCTGGCGACATGGCCGTTCCCGAACTCGTCCTGAGCACCGAACCCGTCACCGCGAGCGACGCCGAGCTGATCGTGCTGGGCGCGACGCGCGGCCCGGACGGCGCCGCCGTGCTCGCCGCCTCCGACGCCGACTTCCCCGGTCTCGGCGCGCTCCTGCCGCTCGTCGGCGTGACCGGGGCAGCGGACGAGTTCCGTCGACTCGGGCCCGTCGCGGGCGTCGCCGCGCCCGTCGCGGTCGTGGGCCTCGGACCCGCGGCGACGCGCGAGTCCCTGCGCTCGGCGGCCGGGGTGGTCGGGCGCCTCGCGTCCGGCATCGGCTCGCTCGCCCTCGCGCTCCCGGTCGCCGACGCGGGCGAGGCGGAGGTCGTCCTCGAGGCCGCCGCGAGCGGCGCCTACGCGTTCCTGGAGTACCGCACCGGCGCGCTCGAGACGAAGCGCCCCCCGCGACGCATCGTGCTGCACCTGGCGGCCCAGCTCGCCGACGACGGCATCGTGGCCCGCGCGGCCTCCACCGCGACCGCGACCCACACCGTGCGCGACCTCGTCAACACCCCGGCATCCGACCTCTACCCGGAGTCGTTCGTCGCCCGGGCGCGCGAGCTCGCCGAGGGACTGCCCGTCGAGTTCGAGGTGCTCGCGGACGAGCAGCTCGTCGAAGGCGGATACGGCGGGATCGCGGCCGTGGGCAAGGGCTCCGCCCGCGGACCCCGGCTCGCCGTGGTGCGGTACTCCCCCGCGGGTGCCGCCAAGCACCTCGCGATCGTCGGCAAGGGCATCACTTTCGACTCGGGCGGCCTCTCGCTCAAGCCGCCGGCCTCGATGCCGACCATGAAGTACGACATGACCGGCGCCGCGACGGCCCTCGCCGTCGTTCTGGAGGCGGCGCGCCGACAGCTCCCCGTGAAGGTCTCCGCATGGCTGTGCCTCGCCGAGAACATGCCGTCGGGATCGGCGCTGCGGCCCGGAGACGTGCTGCGCACCTGGAACGGCACCACGGTCGAGGTGACCAACACGGACGCCGAGGGTCGCCTCGTGCTCGCGGACGGCCTCGCCGCGGCCGCCGCCGAGAACCCCGAGCTGCTCGTCGACCTCGCGACCCTCACCGGCGCGGCCAAGATCGCGATGGGCGAGCGGACCACCGCGGTCATCGGCGACGACGAGGCCGTCCAGGCGGTGCTGCGCGCCGCCCGCGCCTCCGACGAGCCCATGTGGCCGATGCCTCTCCCGCCCGAGCTGCGCTCGGTGCTCGACTCGGAGATCGCGGACCTCGCCAACGCCAAGCCGGGCCACACCGCGGGCGGGATGCTCGTCGCGGGGCACTTCCTGCGCACCTTCGTCGGCACCGCGGGAGGGGACGGCCCCGGCGCCCGGATCGGCTGGGCGCATCTCGACCTCGCCGGTCCCGCCTACAACTCCGGCGGCGCCTACGGGGGCGTCGGCAAGGGACCGACGGCCGTCGCGGTGCGCACGATGCTGGCCCTGACGGCGGAGCTCGCGGAGGCGTAGTAGGGTCTTCACGGCAAGGAACGCCTTGCCTTCCCCTCCTCGCGACACCACCGATCTCGCGGGGCAAGACACGTGAAGCGCAAGGGAGTTTCTCCAGTGTCCGAGCAGACCTTCGACCTCGTCGTTCTGGGAGCGGGAAGCGGCGGATACGCCGCCGCGCTCCGTGCCGCACAGCTCGGCAAGTCCGTCGCCCTCATCGAGAAGGACAAGGTGGGCGGCACCTGCCTGCACGTCGGCTGTGTGCCGACGAAGGCGCTCCTGCACTCGGCGGAGGTCGCCGACGTGACGCGCGAATCGGCCAAGTACGGCGTCGCCGGCCAGTTCGGCGGCATCGACATCGCGGCCGTCACCGCCTACCGCGAGGGCATCGTCTCCGGCAAGTGGAAGGGCCTCCAGGGCCTCATCAAGAGCCGTGGCATCACGACGATCGAGGGCACCGGCCGCCTCGTCTCGGCCACCACCGTGCAGGTCGGCGACCAGCTCGTGACGGGCACCAACGTCATCCTCGCCACCGGCTCCTACTCGCGCTCTCTGCCGGGTCTCGAGATCGGCGGACGCGTCATCACCTCCGAGCAGGCGCTCGCCCTCGACTTCGTGCCGAAGAAGGTCGCCGTGCTCGGCGGCGGCGTGATCGGCGTCGAGTTCTCGAGCGTGTGGAAGAGCTGGGGTGCCGAGGTCACGATCATCGAGGCGCTCCCCCACCTCGTCCCGAACGAGGACGAGTCGATCTCGAAGCACTTCGAGCGCGCCTTCCGCCGTCGCGGCATCGACTTCAAGCTCGGCGTGCGCTTCTCGGGCGTCACGCAGCACGAGGCAGGCGTCGTCGTCTCGCTCGAGAACGGCGAGACCGTCGAGGCGGAGCTGCTGCTCGTCGCCGTCGGCCGCGGCCCGCTCACCGCCAACCTCGGCTTCGAGGAGGTCGGCGTGCAGCTCGACCGCGGCTTCGTCGTCGTCGACGAGAACCTGCAGACCACGGTCCCCGGCGTCTACGCCGTCGGCGACATCGTCCCGGGCCTTCAGCTCGCGCACCGCGGCTTCCAGCAGGGCATCTACGTGGCCGAGAAGCTCGCAGGGCTCGACCCCATCCGCGTCGAGGACGTCAACATCCCCAAGGTCACCTACTCCGACCCCGAGGTCGCATCGGTGGGCCTCACCCAGGCCAAGGCCGAGGAGAAGTACGGCGCCGAGAACCTCACGGTCGTCGAGTACAACCTCGCGGGCAACGCCAAGAGCCACATCATCGGCACCGCGGGCGTCGTCAAGGCGATCCGTGTCAACGAGGGTCCCGTGGTCGGCGTGCACATGATCGGCGCCCGCGTGGGCGAGCTCATCGGCGAGGCGCAGCTCGTGGTGGACTGGGACGCCTACCCCGAAGACATCGCCCCCTACATCCACGCGCACCCGACGCAGAACGAGGCGCTCGGCGAGGCCTTCCTGGCTCTCGCCGGGAAGCCCCTCCACGGCTGAGCGTCGCGGCTAAGCTAGAACGACACGGCCTCAAGAAGGAGCATCACCGATGAGCGAATCCGTCAGCCTCCCCGCGCTCGGCGAGAGCGTCACGGAGGGAACGGTGACCCGCTGGCTCAAGAAGGTCGGCGACCGTGTGGAGGTCGACGAGCCTCTGCTCGAGGTCTCGACCGACAAGGTGGACACCGAGGTTCCCTCGCCCGTCGCGGGCATCGTGGAGGAGATCCTGGTCGCCGAGGACGAGACCGTCGAGGTGGGCACGCCGCTCGTGCGCATCGGCGACGGTTCGGGCTCGGGCGACGCCGCCCCCGCGGCTCCCGCGGCGGAAGCGCCCGTCGCTGAAGCGCCCGTCGCCGAGGCACCGGTTGCCGAAGCGCCCGTCGCTGAGGCCCCCGTCGCCGAGGCACCGGTTGTCGAAGCGCCGGTCGTCGAGGCACCGGCTCCCGCTGCGGCGGTCGCCGAGGCGCCCGCCGTCGAGGCACCTGTCGTCGAAGCGCCCGCCGCCGAAGCCCCTGTAGCCGCCCCGCCGGTCGCCGAGGCACCGGTTGCTGAGGCACCGGTCGCCGAGGCACCGGTCGTCGAGGCACCGGCTGCCGCTGCGACGGTCGCCGCGGCCCCTGCCGCCGCTCCCGCCTCGCACGCCGGATACGTGACCCCGATCGTGCGCAAGCTCGCCAACGAGAAGGGCATCGTGCTCGACGAGCTCACCGGCACCGGTGTCGGCGGTCGCATCCGCAAGCAGGATGTGCTCGCCGCGGCCACCGCACCCGCCGTCGCCGCACCCGCGGTCGCCCCTGCGGCGCCGCCCGCAGCCCCCGCGGCACCGGCCGCCGTCGAGGTGTCGCCGCTGCGCGGCACGACCGTTCCCATGACGCGCCTGCGCAAGGTCGTCGCCGAGCGCGCCGTGGTCTCGATGCAGTCCACCGCGCAGCTCACGACCGTCGTCGAAGCGGACGTCACCCGCATCGCCGCGCTGCGCGACGAGGTCAAGGGCGAGTTCCTCGCGAAGACCGGCACCAAGCTGTCGTTCCTGCCGTTCTTCGCGCTCGCGACGGTCGAGGCGCTCCGGGCCTTCCCGATCATCAACTCGACCGTCGACGGCGACAGCATCGTCTACCCGGCGACCGAGAACCTCTCGATCGCGGTCGACACCGAGCGCGGACTGCTCACGCCCGTCATCCGCGACGCGGGCGAGCTCGACATCGCGGGCCTCGCCGGCCAGATCGCCGACCTCGCCGAGCGCACGCGCGACAACAAGCTCAAGCCCGACGAGCTCGCCGGCGGCACCTTCACGCTCACCAACACCGGTTCCCGCGGCGCGCTCTTCGACACGCCCGTGGTGTTCCTGCCGCAGACCGCGATCCTCGGCACCGGCATCGTGTCGAAGAAGCCGCTCGTGGTGAGCGTCGACGGGACCGACTCGATCGCGATCCGCTCGACCGTCTACCTGGCGCTCTCGTACGACCACCGGATCATCGACGGCGCGGACGCGGCGCGCTTCCTCGGCGCGGTCAAGGCACGCCTCGAAGCGGGCGATTTCCGCTCCGCGCTCGGCATCTAGCCCACCGGCTCGCCCGCGATCCAATCACGGATACGCGATCCGGCCTCGGTCCTCATCAGCAGGATCGAGGCCGGATCCGTCTCCGGCCCCGCCTCGACGAGCACACTGTCGCCGAGCCGCTCGACGATCACCGCCGTGTCGGCATCCACGGCCACCCGCACCCCCTCGCCCCCCGAGCGTTGCGCGAGGAGTGCGGCACGATCGGCGGCCAGCGCCGCCGATCCCTGCTGGTCGACCTCGTCGAGGCAGAGGAGCGACGACTCCCGGAAGCACTCCTCGCGATGGGCGATGAGCAGCCCGAGTGCCTCGAGCGGGTCGTCGGTGACGGGCTCCGGGTGCGCCGTGGGCGCCGCAGACACCGTCGGTCCGGCCGCGCCGGCGTCCCTTCGACCCTCACCCGGCATGGTGAGCACGCCGATGGTGAGCGCTGCGACCGCGACGCCCCCGCCGAGCAGCAGCCGACGCCGGGTGGGCGGCAGACCGTCGAGAGCCGCTCGCGCCCGAGCCACGAGCTCTCGCCCCCGCGCGAGCAGCCCCGCCGGGGCGTGGCCGACGCTCTCCTCCGAGGCGACCACGGCCCGAGCCGAGGGCTCCCCCGGCTGCCCCTCGGACTCGATCCGGATCGACGGCGGCGGGCCATCCTCATCCCTCGCGACCACCGGCTCGGGAACGAGAGGCACGGGAGCGGCGAGCTCGCGCACGCCGGTGAGGGCCTCGCGGCACACCTCGTGCGCGGGGAGCACCGCCAGCCGCCGCGCGAGTTCGGCGGCAGCTGCACTGCGGGCGCCGGCGACCCCGGCGAGCAGCTCCACCGCGAGCGCGCGCACGGCATCACGATCCCGGCCCACGGCCGCCACACCCGCGCGCACGGCCTCGGGTGCAGCCGCCGCGAACAGCTCCGCGTGACCGAAGTCGATCAGGACCGGCCCCTCCTCCGTGAGCACCACCCGGGACGCGCCGAGGGCTCCGTGCGCGACGCCCGCGTCGTGCAGGCGCACGACGGTCGCGACGAGCGGTTCGAGAACGCCGACGACCTCCCCCGCCTGCCAGCTCCCGCGCTCGCCGATGACCTCCGAGAGCCGTGGACCGCGCGGGCGCGTGAGCAGCAGCGCCGGGGCGGCCTCATCGGCGAGCACGTCGAGCACCGTCACGACTCCGGGACCCCGCCCCCGATCCAGGGCGAGGAGCTCGATGCGACGCAGCCGGGCACCGCGCTCGTCGAGAGCTCGGGCGAGCACCGCGGACACCGCTCCGGGCTCGCCGCCGACGCGCACCAGCAGGCTCTCGCTGTGCGGAGCGCGGCTGAGGGGGCGCACGATCCGCACGCCGGGCACCTCGAGGAAGGTCGTCACCCCGGAATCGTCCCGGAACGCCCCCCGCTCGCACGGGGTGCAGCGGGAGTCCGTGGACGGAGAGCGCCGCGTGCCGGCCGGGGAGGACACGTGCGGTTAGGGTGGACGGGTGGTCGACTACGTCGTCACGGGGCTAAGCGCCAACTCCGTGCCGTATCCGACGGCCCTCGAACACCAGCGTGCCCTGCACGCCGAGGTGGCGAGCGGCCGGGCGCCTGACACCGTGCTCCTGCTGGAGCATCCCTCCGTCTACACCGCGGGGAAGCGCACCGAACCGGAGGAGCGGCCGAGCGACGGCACCCCGGTCATCGACGTCGACCGCGGCGGCAAGATCACCTGGCACGGCCCGGGGCAGCTCGTGGGCTACCCGATCGTGCGCCTCGCGGACCCGATCGACGTCGTGGCCTACGTGCGCCGCCTCGAAGAGCTGCTGATCGGCGTGCTGGCCGACTTCGGCATCCGCGGCACTCGCGTCGAGGGCCGCAGCGGGGTCTGGATCGAACGCCCCGGCGCGCCCGCCGACAAGATCGCGGCGATCGGGATCCGCGTGGCCGAGGGAGTGACGATGCACGGCTTCGCCCTCAACTGCAGCAACAGCCTCGACGCCTACGCCGCGATCGTGGCCTGCGGCATCCGGGATGCCGGGGTCACCACGATGAGCCGCGAACTCGGCCGCGAGATCACCCCCGCGGACGTCGTGGATGCCGTGCGGCGACGCTTCGACGCCGCGGTCGGTGCGAGCCTCGCCCGACGCGAGGCGGTGCCGGCATGACGACGCCGCCCGAAGGGCGCAAACTCCTGCGACTCGAGGTGCGCAACGCCCAGACACCCATCGAGCGCAAGCCCGAGTGGATCAAGACGCGCGCCCGGATGGGGCCCGAGTACACGGCGCTGCAGTCGCTCGTGAAGTCGGAGGAGCTGCACACGGTGTGCCAGGAGGCCGGCTGCCCCAACATCTACGAGTGCTGGGAGGACCGCGAGGCGACCTTCCTGATCGGCGGCAGCCAGTGCACGCGGCGCTGCGACTTCTGCCAGATCGACACCGGCAAGCCGGCCGACTACGACACCGACGAGCCGCGCCGGGTCGCCGAGTCGGTGGCCCGGATGGGGCTGCGCTACGCGACCGTGACGGGGGTCGCGCGCGATGACCTCCCCGACGAGGGAGCGTGGCTGCACGCCGAGACCGTGCGCGCCATCCACGAGGCCAACCCGGGGACGGGGGTCGAGATCCTGGCGACCGACTTCTCGGGCAACCCGGACCTCCTCGCCGAGGTGTTCTCCTCGCGCCCGGAGGTCTTCGCGCACAACGTCGAGACGGTCCCGCGCATCTTCAAGCGCATCCGTCCCGCGTTCCGCTACGACCGCTCGCTCGGCGTCATCACGGCCGCGCGCGAGGCGGGGCTCATCACGAAGTCGAACCTCATCCTGGGGATGGGCGAGGAGCGCCACGAGGTGAGCCAGGCGCTGCGCGAGCTGCGGGATGCCGGATGCGACATCATCACCGTCACGCAGTACCTGCGCCCCTCCCCCCGGCACCTGCCGGTGGCCCGCTGGGTGCGCCCCGAGGAGTTCGTGGAGTTCAAGGAGGAGGCCGAGGCTCTCGGCTTCCTCGGCGTGCTCGCCGGCCCCCTCGTGCGCTCCAGCTACCGGGCGGGGCGCCTCTGGGCGCGCTCGATGATGGCGAAGGGTCGCGCGATCCCGGAGCACCTCCAGCACCTCGCGGACGCCGAGCTCGGCTTCGCGCAGGCGGTGTCCTGACACCCCGTAGGCTGGAAGCATGGCACGCACCAAGCCCGAGAAGGAGCCCGGCCGCATCAAGCAGATGTGGCAGGTGCTCCAGATGACCCGCCGTTCGGATCCCGGCATCGTCTGGTACCTGATCCTCGCCTTCCTGCTCCCCGTGGCCGCGGCCGTCGTGCTCTCGGTCTGGCTCTCGGGCGACAACTGGCTCGGCATCGTGCTGTACATCGTGGCGGGCGTGCTCGCGGGTGTGCTGCTCGCGCTCGTGATCCTCGGACGTCGCGCCGAGCGTGCCGCGTACTCCCAGATCGCGGGCCAGCCGGGCGCCGTCGGCGCCGTGCTCAAGAACGGGCTGCGCCGCAGCTGGATCGGCAGCGAGGAGCCGATCGCCTTCAGCCCCAAGACCAAGGACGCGGTGTACCGCGCCGTGGGTCGACCGGGCGTCGTGCTCATCAGCGAGGGCCCGGTGTCGCGCACGCAGCCGATGCTCGACAAGGAGCGCGCCAACATCGTGCGCCTGCTGCCGAATGTGCCCGTACACCAGCTGCATGTCGGGCCCGACAGCGACTCGACGGCCCTCTACAAGGTGCCCGCGGCATTGCGCCGGTTCCCGCGCAAGCTCACCAAGGCCGAGGTCGTCCAGGTCGACAAGCGTCTCACCTCGGTCGGCAAGGTGAAGGGCTTCAAGATCCCGCCGGGGATCGACCCGCAGCGCATCCGCGCCCCGCGTCCGCGCTGAGCGGGCCGCGCGCGCTGCTCACGCCACGCGCGTGAGCAGCCAGACGTGCATGTTGCTCGAACTCCCGTCGATGCAGGTCTGGTAGTAGCCGTCGTATCCGGCGGGCAGCATCGACGCGTCGGCTCCCAGTACGAGACCGCCCACCTGTCCGGCCACCTGGTAGACCCCGTAGCCCGGGAACTCCACCTGGGCGCCGGTGCCGATCCCGGCCCAGGCGCGGCCGCCGCACGACCAGTGCTCGGCAGCGTAGAACGCACCCCCGAGATAGCCGGCGATCCCCGCGATGTTGACGGATCCGCGGCAGGCGTCGATCTCCGCCTGCCCGCCCGAGGTCCAGATGCCCTCGACGTAGCGCCCCGCCGGCGCGGGGGCACCGGTTCGCGCCCGGGCGGGATGCGCCGCTGCGGCCGCGGCCGCCTCTGCGGCCCGTTGGGCGGCCTCCCGTTCGGCCGCGATCCGCGCCTGCTCGGCCTCCCAGGCATCGACCGCCCGGTCCACCGCGCTCGTGGCGTGCGCGAGCTCCTCCGCGGAGCGCAGCTGCGCCTCGAGCGCGCGCCCCACGCCCCCGTCGGGCGCCGCACCGAGCACCGCCGCGAGCTGGCCCGCGCGCAACGCCGCCGTCCCGCGCGAGATGAGCGCCTCGAGTCGCGTGCGCACCGCCTCGTCGAGCACCCGCGCCTCGGAGCCCTCGAGCGCGAGCTCCGCGGACGCCAGTTCACCGCGGAGCGAGGCGACCGCGCCGTCGAGCTCAGCCGCGGATCCCGGAACCGACGAGACGAACCGCGCGCGCAGCTCGGCGACCGGGCTCGTCGTGCTCGGCGCGTGGATCCCGGCCGCGAGCAGCAATGCCGACGCGACGGCACCGCCCGCGACGAGGCCGCCGCGCACGTGGTGCGGATGGTGCGGATGCTCGCGTCGATGCGAGGCATGCCGATGAGGTCTCGGGTACCCGATTGCGGTGGCAACCATCCACGCCTCGTTCGCTGACACCCCGGCGGCGCGCCGTCGGAGTTCCCGTCAAGAGTGCAGGGTGCCGAGGATTCGGGTTCCTCGAACTTTCGTCAGTCTCCCCCCGCCGCGGGCGTTCTCGCAAGGGTCGCTTAGACGCGCACCAGGATGGTGCCGGCCGCCTTGTCGTGGAAGCCGCGCTGGTCGCGGTCCCAGATCAGGGCGGGGATCACGAGGCACAGCAGCACGGTGCGCACCGCCGGGCGCCACACCCCGAGGTAGCCGCCCCGCGTGGGCACGACCCGCAGCCTCACGACGAGGTGCCCGACGCTGCCGTTCAGCACGAGGAGCGCCACGTACTGAAGCGCGGCGAAGATCCCCAGGGTGATGAAGCCGTTGGTGCCCTCCGGCACCCGGAAGAAGGCCCAGGACAGCAGGGTCGCGATCCCCCAGTCGACGAGCAGCGCGATGACGCGGCGGCCGAGGCGGCCGACCGAGCGCGGACCGTGCTCGGGAAGCCCCAGACGCTCCCCCGGCCAGCGGTTCTCGGGGCTCGAGGCGGGGGCGCTGGTCACCTGATCACTCTAGAGAGGCCCGCGTAACATGCCGGAAACAATTCGGTCATGGTCGGGAAATCCCGCCACCATAGCCTCAGAGCGGCTGCATCCGCAGCCACACCCGTTCCACGCCCTTGGAGTAACCCTCTATGTCCAAGCCCCTGTTCAGCGACTCCTCCGAGGTGCTGAAGTTCATCAAGGACACGGATGTCAAGTTCCTCGACATCCGCTTCACCGACCTTCCTGGCATCCAGCAGCACTTCAACATCCCGGCAGCGACCGTCGATGAGGAGTTCTTCACCGTCGGCCAGCTGTTCGACGGATCGTCGATCCGCGGCTTCCAGTCGATCCACGAGTCGGACCTCCAGCTGATCCCGGACATCTCGACGGCGTACGTCGACCCGTTCCGCACCGAGCGCACCCTGGTGATCGTCTTCGACATCTACAACCCGCGCAACGGCGAGATCTACGGCCGCGACCCGCGTCAGGTGGCCAAGAAGGCCGAGAAGTACCTCGCCTCGACCGGCATCGCCGACACCGCGTTCTTCGCGCCCGAGGCCGAGTTCTACATCTTCGACGACGTGCGCTACGAGGTGAAGCAGAACAAGAGCTTCTACGAGGTGGACTCCTCCGAGGCGGCCTGGAACACCGGGCGCGTGGAGGAGGGCGGCAACCTCGCGAACAAGACCCCGTACAAGGGCGGCTACTTCCCCGTCTCGCCGGTCGACCAGCACGCCGACCTCCGCGACGACATCGTGCTCAAGCTCATCGAGGTGGGCCTCGAGGTCGAGCGCAGCCACCACGAGGTCGGCACCGCCGGCCAGGGCGAGATCAACTACAAGTTCGACACCCTCGTGCACGCGGCCGACGACATCCTGAAGTTCAAGTACATCGTCAAGAACACCGCGCTCGAGTGGGGCAAGGTCGCGACCTTCATGCCGAAGCCGCTCCAGGGCGACAACGGCTCGGGCATGCACACCCACCAGTCGCTCTGGAACGAGGGCAAGCCGCTGTTCTACGACGAGCAGGGCTACGGCGGCCTGTCGGACATCGCGCGCTGGTACATCGGCGGCATCCTCAAGCACGCGGCCGCGATCTCGGCGTTCACCAACCCGACCGTCAACTCGTACCACCGCCTCATCCCGGGCTTCGAGGCCCCGGTGAACCTGGTCTACTCGGCCGGCAACCGCTCCGCCTCGATCCGCATCCCGATCACGGGCACCAACCCGAAGGCCAAGCGCATCGAGTTCCGCGCGCCCGACGCCTCCGGCAACCCGTACCTCGGGTTCGCGGTGCAGCTCATGGCGGGCATCGACGGCATCCAGAACAAGATCGAGCCGCACGAGCCGGTCGACAAGGACCTCTACGAGCTCCCCCCGGAGGAGGCGAAGGGCATCCCGCAGCTGCCGGGCTCGCTCGACGAGGCCCTCAAGGCGCTCGAGGAGGACCACGACTTCCTGCTCGCAGGCGGCGTGTTCACGCAGGACCTCATCGACACCTGGATCTCCTACAAGCGCGAGAAGGAGCTGCTGCCCTTCGCCCAGCGCCCGCACCCCTTCGAGTACGAGCTGTACTTCGGGGTCTGAACCCTGCAGCACGAACGGGCCGCTTCCTCCGGGAGGCGGCCCGTTCCGCATCTCGCGAGATGTCAGTTCTTGCGGAAACCGGCCGCGAAAACCGCAACAGCTGACATCTCGCGGGATCAGCGGGGGCCGTAGAAGGCGCGCTCGAAGACCTGGCGGGCGAGGCGGGTGGTGCGGAGGTAGTCCTCCTCGAGCCGCGTCGCCGAGTGCGGCGGGTACTCCATGAGCCGCGCGACGCCCTCGAGGGCGCGACGGTCGGTCGGAAGCACATCCGCGGTCTTCGCCGTCCACAGCGTCATCGCCGAGCGCGCGCGCGAGGCGATGATCCACGCCGCCCGCAGCCGTTCGGCATCCGGCGCCGCGACCAGTCCGGCGGCGACCGCCGCGTCGAGCGCATGCAGCGTGGAGGGGGTGCGCAGCTCCGGCACCTTGTCGGCGTGCTCGAGCTGCAGCAACTGGACGAACCACTCCACATCCGACAGCGAGCCCCGCCCGAGCTTCAGGTGACGGGCCGGATCGGCGCCCTGCGGCAGCCGTTCCGCCTCCACGCGCGCCTTGATGCGCTTGACCTCGCGCACCGCGTCAGGCGAGATCTCGACGGGATACCGCACCTCGTCGGCCATCCGCTCGAACTCCGAGAGCAGCTGAAGATCCCCCACGACGCCTCGCGCACGCAGCAGTGCCTGCGCCTCCCAGGTGAGCGACCAGCGCTCGTAGTAGGCGCGGTAGCTGTCGAGCGAGCGCACGATGGCACCGTTCTTGCCCTCCGGTCGCAAGCCGAGGTCGAGGTCGAAGGGCAACCGCAGGTCTTCGGTGAGTCGCTTGATGTCGTGCGCGATCTGCTCGGCTCGCCGCTGCGCCACCTCCGGTTCGCACCCTGCCGGACGGTAGACGTACATGACGTCGGCGTCGCTCCCGAAACCGAGCTCCGCTCCCCCGTAGCGTCCCATCGCGATGATGCCGAACTCCACCTCGTCGCCCCAGCGGTGCGCGAGCCGCACCATGCCCGTGAGGATCGCGGTCGTGATCGCGCTGAGGGCGACCCCCAGCTCCTGGATCTCGATGAGCCCGACGATGCCGGCCAGGGCGAGTCGCAGCACCTCGCGCCGCCGCGCCGTCCGCAGTGCGGCCGCGGCCGCGTCGACGTCGTCGGCATGGCGGGCGACCGTCGCGTCCGTCTCCTCGAGGAGCTCCTCGAGGCTGCGGGGCCGCAGCTCGGCGTCGTTCTCGAGCCAGGCCGCCGCCTCCGGGAAGCGTTCGAACAGCACACCCACGAAGCGCGAGCTCGCGAGCACCTGGGTGAGCCGCTGCGCCGCCCCGGAGGAATCGCGCAGCATCCGCAGGAACCAGTAGGCCTCGCCGAGGTCGTCGGAGAGACGTCGGAACGCGAGGAGGCCGTAGTCGGGGTCGGCGCCGTCGGCGAACCACTGCAGCATGACCGGCAGCAGGGTGCGCTGGATCGCGGCCCGCCGCGAGACGCCGCCCGTGAGCGCCGCGATGTGGTGGAGCGCGCCCCGCGGATCCTGGAAGCCGATCGCGGCGAGCCGCGCCTCCGCCTGCTCGCTCGTGAGGCTGTAGCCGTCCTCCGGGAGCGCCGCGACCGCGGAGAGCAGCGGGCGGTAGAACAGCCGCTCGTGCAGGCTCCGGACCCCCTGCTGCACCCCGCGCCAGCTCTCGAGCAGCCCGTCGGCCGTGCCCGCGAGCCGCGAGCCGCGCGCGAGGGAGCGCAGCTCGTGCTCGCCGCGGGGCATGAGGTGCGTGCGCCGCAGGCGGGCGAGCTGCAGGCGGTGCTCGAGCAGCCTCAGGTAGCGGTAGTCGCGCGCGAACTCCGCCGCCTCGACGCGCCCGATGTATCCGCGGTCGGCGAGGGCGGCGAGCCCGTCGAGGGTGGATCGCTGCCGGATGTCGGGGTCCGCCTGGCCGTGCACGAGCTGCAGCAGCTGGATGGTGAACTCGACGTCGCGCAGCCCCCCCGGACCGAGCTTGAGCTGCACGTCGAGCTCGTCGCGCGGGATGTTCGCCATGACCCGCTCGCGCATCTTCTGCACCGACTCGACGAAGCCTTCGCGCGAGGAAGCCGCCCACACCTTGGGCGCGATCCCCGTCACGAAGCGCTCGCCGAGCGCGAGGTCGCCGGCGAGCGGCCTCGCCTTCAGCAGCGCCTGGAACTCCCAGCTCTTGGCCCAGCGGTCGTAGTACGCCAGGTGCGACTCGAGGGTGCGCACGAGCGCGCCGTCCTTGCCCTCGGGCCGCAGATTGGCATCCACCTCCCACAGGGCCGGCTCGACGGCGAGCTCGTGGATGGCGTGCATGGTGTCGACGGCGAGCCGCGTGGCGATCTCGACGGCACGCGCATCAGGGAGCTCCGCCTCCCCCGCCGCCACGAAGATCACGTCGACATCGCTCACATAGTTGAGCTCGCGCGCACCCGCCTTGCCCATGCCGATGATCGCGAGCCGCGTGGCGGCGACCTCCTCGGCGGGAAAACGCGAGTCGGCCCGCGCCACGACGAGTGCGGCGTCGAGGGTCGCCCCCGCGAGATCCGCAAGCGCCGCGGCGACCCGCGGGACGACCTCGATCGGCTCCGCGTGCCCCAGATCCCAGGCGGCGAGCCGGGTGAGCTCGCGGCGGTAGGCGACCCGCAGCGCGTTCCGCGCCGCCTCGCCCGAGAGCCCCTCCACGGCCGCCACGAGGGCGGCACGGTAGCGCGCGGCATCCGGAGGCGACGTCAGCGGATCGGCGAACACCTCGAGCTGTTCGGGGTGGCGGCGCAGGAAGGTCGCCAGGCCCTCCGACGCCCCCAGCACCTCGAGCAGGCTGCGTGCCGAGCGCTCGCGCGCGAGCAGCGACCCCACGGCCGCGGGGTCCCGCTCCCGGAGCGCGCCCAGCAGGGCGAGCGCCTGGTCGGGATCGGCGACCCCGGAGAACAGCGGCACGACGTCGTCGGGCACCCCGGGAAGTGCGGCGGCGGCACCCCCCAGGTCGGCGAACCCGAGCCGAGCGAGCTCGGTGAGGGTGATCGCGCTCCGGGTCAGAGCGCCTCCAGGTTCGCTTCCAGCTCGAAGGGCGTCACCTGTGCGCGGTAGCCCGCCCACTCGCGGCGCTTGTTGAGCAGCACGTAGTTGAACACCTGCTCGCCGAGCGTCTCGGCGACGAGCTCCGACTCCTCCATGATGAGCAGCGCGCGGTCGAGGCTCGACGGCAGCGCCTGGTAGCCGAGCGCACGACGCTCCGCGCTCGACATGTCGAAGACGTCGGAGTCGGCCTCGGGCGGGAGCTCGTAGCCCTCCTCGATGCCCTTGAGACCCGCCGCGAGCAACAGTGCGTACGCGAGGTACGGGTTCGCGGCGGAGTCGATGCCGCGGTACTCGACGCGCGCGCTCTGCCCCTTGCCGGGCTTGTAGAGCGGCACGCGCACGAGCGCCGAACGGTTGTTGTGGCCCCAGGTGACGTAGCTGGGCGCCTCGTCGCCGCCCCACAGGCGCTTGTAGGAGTTCACGAACTGGTTGGTCACCGCCGTGATCTCGGGCGCGTGGCGGAGCAGCCCCGCGACGAACTGGCGGCCGATGGTCGACAGCTGGTACTGGCCGCCCGCGTCGAAGAACGCGTTCGCATCCCCCTCGAAGAGCGAGACGTGCGTGTGCATGCCGGACCCGGGATGCTCGGAGAACGGCTTCGGCATGAACGTCGCGTAGACGCCCTGCTCGATCGCCACCTCCTTGATCACGGTGCGGAAGGTCATGATGTTGTCGGCCGTGGTGAGGGCGTCCGCGTAGCGCAGATCGATCTCGTTCTGACCGGGGCCCGCCTCGTGGTGGCTGAACTCCACCGAGATGCCGAGATCCTCGAGCATCCGCACCGAACGGCGCCGGAAGTCGTGCGCCGTGCCGCCGGGCACGTTGTCGAAGTAGCCGGCCGAGTCGACGGGGACGGGCTTGCCGTTCTTCAGCTTGCTCGAGGTGAGCAGGTAGAACTCGATCTCCGGGTGCGTGTAGAAGGTGAAGCCGCGATCCGCCGCCTTCGCGAGGGTGCGCTTGAGCACATTGCGCGGATCGGCGATCGCCGGCTGGCCGTCGGGCGTCGTGATGTCGCAGAACATGCGCGCGGTCGGGTCGACCTCGCCGCGCCAGGGCAGGATCTGGAAGGTCGTCGGGTCCGGGTGCGCGAGCACGTCGGCCTCGTAGGCCCGGGTGAGGCCTTCGATCGCCGAACCGTCGATGCCGACGCCCTCCGAGAACGCCCCCTCGACCTCGGCCGGGGCCAGTGCGACCGACTTCAGGGTGCCCACGACATCCGTGAACCAGAGGCGGATGAACTTCACTCCGCGCTCCTCGATGGTGCGCAGAACGAAGTCTCGCTGCTTGTCCATTCGGGTCCCCTTCTCGCGACGTCGCGCGCTCGTCCTAGGCTATCGCCATGCCCCGTCTGCGATTGGCACTTGCGCAATCCAACCCGATCGTCGGAGACCTGGAGGGCAACGCCGCGATGATCCTCTCCGCGGCGCGCGAGGCGCTCGCCTCCGGTGCCGAACTGCTCGTGACGGGCGAGATGGCTCTCACGGGGTACCCCATCGAGGACCTCGCGGCGCAGCCGAGCTTCCTGCGCGCCGCGAGCGAGGCGGTGCCGGCGCTCGCCGAGCGCCTCGCCGCGGAGGGGCTCGGCGAGCTCATCGTGATCGTCGGCCACCCGGACGGCCCGCACGAGCCGCGCCTGCTGGGCACGAGCAACGCGCCGACGGCGGTCGCCCAGAACTGCGCGAGCGTGCTGCATCGGGGGCGCGTCGTCGCCCGCTACGCGAAGCATCACCTGCCGAACTACTCGGTGTTCGACGAGTACCGCGTGTTCATCCCCGGCGACGAGCTGCTCGTGCTTCGGGTGCGCGGGGTGGACGTGGCCGTCATCATCTGCGAGGACCTGTGGCGTGACGGCGGTCCGGTGGGCCGCGTGCTCGAAGCGGATGCGGGGCTGCTGCTCGTGCTCAACGCCTCGCCCTTCGAGCGCGACAAGGACGAGGTGCGCCTGCCGCTCGTGACCCGCCGCGCGACGGAGACGAACACGATCGTCGCCTACGTCAACATCGTGGGCGGCCAGGACGACCTGGTGTTCGACGGGGACAGCGTCGTCGTGGATGCGGGGGGCCGCATCCTGGCCCGCGCCGCGCAGTTCCGCGAGCAGTTGCTCCTGGTGGATGTGGAGCCGGAGGCGGCGGGCGACGCGCCTGCGCTCGAGAACGTGCGTCGCGTCGAGCTCGACGCCCGCGACGCGGAACCCCTCTCCGTGCTCGCGCCCTCGATCGCGACCCTCCCCGACGACCGCGAGCAGCTCTGGAACGCCCTCGTGGCGGGGCTGCGCGACTATGTCGAGAAGAACGGCTTCCCGAGCGTCGTGCTCGGGCTCTCGGGGGGCATCGACTCCGCGGTGTGCGCCGCGCTCGCGGCCGACGCGATCGGCCCCGACCGGGTGCACGGGGTGAGCATGCCGAGCCGCTACAGCTCGGAGGGCTCGCGTGACGACGCCGACGAGCTCGCCGAGCGCATCGGGCTGCACTACTCGGTCGAGCCGATCGCCGGGCTCGTGCAGCCGGTCGAGACCCAGCTGGCGCTCACCGGCGTCGCCGCCGAGAACCTGCAGGCCCGCATCCGGGGCATCATCCTGATGGCGACATCCAACATGAGCGGGCACCTCGTGCTCACGACCGGCAACAAGACCGAGCTCGCGGTGGGCTACTCGACGATCTACGGCGACTCGGCGGGCGGTTTCGCCCCCCTCAAGGACGTGCCGAAGACGCTCGTCTGGGAGCTCGCCCGATGGCGCAACGAGGCCGCCGCCGCGCGGGGGGAGACGCCGCCGATCCCCGAGAACTCGATCACGAAGCCGCCGAGCGCCGAGCTGCGCCCCGACCAGACCGACCAGGACACCCTGCCCCCGTATCCGCTGCTCGACGCGCTGCTCGAGCTGTACATCACGCAGCGTCTCGGTCGCGCCGACATCGTCGCCCGGGGCTTCGACCGCGAGACGGTCGAGTTCGTCACCCGGCTCGTCGACCGCTCGGAGTGGAAGCGGCGGCAGGGCGCGATCGGGCCCAAGATCTCGGGGATGGCGTTCGGTCGCGACCGGCGACTCCCGATCACCTCGCGGCCGGTGGGATGAGCCCGCCCGCCGCGCGCGTCGGCACCGTCGCGCTGGCCATGCTGCCGTTCCTCGCGATCTCGGCCGTGCATCTGGGTGCCAAGCTCGCGGGCGCTGTCGCGCTCGACCAGGCGACGAAGGGCTGGACCGTGCCCGCGCTCGCCCTCGGGGCGATCCTGACGCTGCTCATCGACCGTCGCCGGCTCCGTCCACGGGTGTTCGCGCTGCTGTTCACCGCGCTCGGGCTCTCCTGGCTCGGCGACATCACGCTCGCCGACTTCGTCGTGGGGCTGTCGTTCTTCCTCGTCGCCCACCTCGCCTACATCGTGCTGTTCCACCTCGCCTTCCATCGGAACGCCTCCTGGTGGTCGCTCGGGCTCGTGTTCTGGTTCGCGGGCCTCATGCTCGCCCTGTGGCCGTCCCTCGGCGCGCTCGCCCCCGTCGTCGCCGTCTACGGCGTGGTGCTCGGGCTCATGGCGGCGTTCTCGACGCGCGGCAACACCTTCACGATGATCGGGGGGACGCTCTTCGTGGCGAGCGATTCGCTGCTCGCCTTCCGGCTGTTCACACCGCTGTTCCAGACCCCGCCCGAGGACACCCTCATCATGGCGTTCTACCTCGCCGCCCAGCTCTTCCTCGTGATCGGGGTGCTCCGCACGGCGACCGCGCGCGAGCCCCGCATCCGGGCGGGTGCCTAGACTGGCGACATGGCAGACGAGGTCGTCAAGAAGGTACGCACCCGGCATTTCCAGAACGCCAAGGCCAACGGCATCAAGATCACCGGGCTCACGAGCTACGACCAGCTCACCGCGGCGATCTTCGACCGCGCCGGTGTCGACTTCCTGCTCGTGGGCGACTCGGCGGGCAACAACGTGTTCGGCTACGACACGACCCTCCCCGTGACGATCGACCAGCTGATCCCCCTCACCCGTGCGGTGGCCGGCGCCGTCAAGCGCGCCTTCGTGGTCGCCGACATGCCGTTCGGTTCATACGAGACGGGGCCCGACGAAGCGCTGCACACCGCGTTCCGCTTCATGAAGGAGACCGGCGCGCACGCCGTCAAGCTCGAGGGCGGGGTGCGATCGGCGGAGCAGATCCGGCGGATCGTGTCGGCCGGGATCCCCGTCATGGCCCACATCGGATTCACCCCGCAGAGCGAGCACCAGCTCGGCGGCCACGTGATCCAGGGGCGCGGGGATCGCGTCGAGCAGCTCATCGCCGACGCCCGGGCGGTCGAGGACGCGGGTGCCTTCGCCGTCGTGCTCGAGATGGTGCCCGCCGAGGCAGCCAAACGGGTCACCGCGGAGCTCGGCATCCCGACCATCTCGGTGGGCGCCGGCCCGCACACCGACGGGCAGCTGCTCGTGTGGACCGACTGGGCGGGACTCACGACGGGGCGCATCCCGAAGTTCGTGAAGCAGTACGCGCAACTCGCCGAGGTGCTCGGGGATGCGGCGCGCGCCTGGACCGCGGATGTCGCCTCGGGCGCCTATCCCGGCCCCGAGCACTCCTACGAGGACTGATCCGAGGCGGTCAGCGGCGCTCGGCCTCGTCGTCCGAGGCCCAGGCCCGCGCCCGCTCGCGCGCGATCTCCGGGGCCCGTTCGGCCTCCTCGCGGCTGGGGTAGGGGCCGTCGCGATCGGACCCCAGCGACTGCGGGCCCTCCTCGACCTCACCGGTCTTGTGGTTGTACCACCACTCAGCCATCTCGGCGTCCCTCCGCTCGGTAGTCTTGAGCCTATGCCTCGCGACGCAGCCGGTCACCTCGTCTCCGGCCGGCTGTCACCCGCCCGCGCGGTGCCCTCCTCGATCCCGCGACCCGAGTACGTGGGCCGTTCCGGGCCTCGCCCGTTCACCGGTTCCGACGTCTACACCCCGGAGGAGATCGAGCGGATCCGGGCGAGCGGCCGCATCGCCGCGCAGGCCGTCGAAGCGGTCGGAGCCGCCATCCGCCCGGGCGTCACGACCGATGAGCTCGACCGGATCGCCCACGAGTTCCTCATCGCCCACGACGCCTACCCCTCGACGCTCGGCTATCGCGGTTTCCCGAAGTCGAGTTGCACCTCGCTCAACGAGGTCGTGTGCCACGGCATCCCCGACGACACCGTGCTCGTGGACGGCGACATCATCAACATCGACATCACGGCCTACCGCGACGGGATGCACGGCGACCTCAACAAGACCTTCCTGGTGGGCGAGGTGGCCCCCGAGGCGCGCGAGCTCGTCGACCGCACCCGGGAGGCCCTCGACCGCGGCATCAAGGCGGTCGCACCGGGCCGCGAGATCAACGTGATCGGGCGCGCGATCGAGAGCTACGCGCGCCGCTTCGGCTACGGAGTGGTCCGCGACTTCACCGGGCACGGCGTCGGCAGCGCGTTCCACACCGGCCTCATCGTGCCCCACTACGACGCCGCCCCCCGCTTCGACACCGTGATCGAGGTCGGCATGGTCTTCACGATCGAGCCGATGCTCACGATCGGAACCCCCGAGCGCCCGGGAACGACCGAATGGGACGAGTGGGCCGACGACTGGACGATCACCACCCGCGACAAGAGCCTCACCGCACAGTTCGAGCACACCCTCGTCGTCACCGAGCGCGGCGCCGAGATCCTGACCCTGCCCTGACCATCCGGTCACACCACCCCGAGGAGACCCCATGAGCACGCTCGCCGTCGGCATCGACATCGGAGGCACCGGCATCAAGGGGGCGCTCGTCGACGTCGACAGCGGCGAACTCGCCGGCGAGCGGGTCAAGGTCGCCACCCCGGAGGGCGGCGACCCGGATGCCGTGCTCGCGGCGGTGGCCGGGATGGTCGACGGCTTCGGCCCCGAGGCCGCGGGCGTGCCGCTCGGGGTCTGCTTCCCCGCGATCGTCAAGCACGGCCGCACGATGTCGGCCGCGAACGTCTCGAAGCGCTGGATCGGCCTGGATGCCGAGCGCCTCTTCGAGCAGGCGCTCGGCCGCGGCATCCACTTCGTCAACGACGCGGACGCCGCGGGCGTCGCGGAGGCGGGTTTCGGGGCTGCCCGCGGCGTGGACGGGCTCGTGATCGTCACGACGCTCGGCACCGGCATCGGCAGCGCGTTCCTCTACGACGGCGTGCTCATCCCGAACACCGAGCTCGGGCACCTCAAGCTGCGGGGACGCGACGCCGAGCGGCTCGCCTCCTTCGCGGCCAAGGAGCGCGGCCACCTCAGCTGGAAGCGCTGGGCCGAGCGACTGCAGCAGTTCTACGGCACGGTCGAGTTCCTGTTCTCCCCCGAGCTGTTCGTGGTGGGCGGCGGCGTCTCGAAGAACCACGAGGAGTTCCTCCCGCTGCTCGAGCTGAGCACCCCGATCGTGCCCGCGACGCTGCGCAACAACGCCGGCATCCTCGGCGCCGCCTGGCTTGCAGCGCAACCTGCGCGTGCATGACGCCAGGTTTCGATTCGATGAAATCTGCGGTCGCACGCTGCCGTGCGCGACCGGGTGTGCACTAGGTTGAGGACGCGCCCCGGATTGGGTGCGCATGCATTACGAGAAAGCAGTCACATGCCCACTGGAACCGTGAAGTGGTTCAACGCCGAAAAGGGATTCGGCTTCATCACCCCCGACGACGGCGCACAGGACGTGTTCGCCCACTACTCGGCCATCGACTCGAGCGGTTACCGCACCCTCGAGGAGGGTCAGCGCGTGGAGTTCGAGGTCACCCAGGGCCAGAAGGGCCCGCAGGCCGCGAACATCCGCGTCGCCTGAACAATCCACCGCGACGAAGGCGCCTCCGGGGTTCTCCGGGGGCGCCTTCGTCGTCATGACGGGGAGTGAACGGGTCGGCCGATACGCCGGGTTCTGTCGGCCGACTCGCGTCGACCGGACGGCCATCTCTCTCGGGGATGCGTTGCCGCAGCCCTCCAGCGGTCTACCCGACACCTCGGCGAGCAGCCTCATCGGTGTCTGTCTGACCTTGCTCCGGGCGAGGTTTACCCAGCGAGCCCGATCACTCGGGCCCCTGGTGGTCTCTTACACCACCGTTTCACCCTTACCCCGGCGCCCGAAGGCGCCGTGGCGGTCTGCTCTCTGTTGCACTTTCTCGCGGATTGCTCCGGGTGGGTGTTACCCACCGCCCTGCTCTGTGGAGCCCGGACGTTCCTCGGCACGCGCCTCGCGGCGCGCGACGCGACCGTCTGGCCGACCCGTTCGTCGCCCAGGATATCGGTCGAAGCTCAGAGACCGGACTCCGCGGTGCGCACGAGGATCGCGCTCGAGTCGGGGCAGAGGATGACGTCGTCGGGCGCCGCCGCGCGCACCGTGTTGAGGTCGGTCGCATTGAGGGCGACGCCGCTCGCGCTCGACACCCCGCCCCGCAGGTGGGAGGCGCCCACACCGTAGCGGGCGCGCTGCTTCTCGTAGAGGGCGAGCAGCTCGGCCGGAACCCTGCCGGCGACCGTCTCGCGGTTGGCGGTGAGGTGCACGCGTTCCGCCTCGAGGGCGCCGAGCACCGCGTCGCGTGCGGCGACGGCCTCCGCGGTCCGGGAGTCGAGTCCGTCGAGAGCGGCACGGGTGGCGGCGAGCGCGGTCTCGTGCTCCTCGACCTTCTCCATCACGACGAGCTCGATCTCCTCGAGCTCGTCGCGACGGCGGGCGAGGGCGGCGAGCTCCTGTTCGAGCGCCTGCACATCCTTCACGGAGGAGGTCGCCTGCAGTCGGGCGCGGTCGCGTTCGATGCGGGCCTCGACGACGGCGACATCCGACTCGACCCGGCCGAGCTCGGTGCGCGCATCCTCCCAGACCCCGGTCTGCTCGGCGAGCGCGCGCCGGAGCGCGTCGCCCTCCTGGGCGAGCGCCGTGACGGCCGCGGCCTCGGGCAGGGTGCGCGTCCGATGGGCGAGCTGCTGCAGGCGGGTGTCGAACTCCTGCAGCTCCAGCAGGAGCGCCTGGTCTTCGGGTGCCGCCTTGAGGCCCATAGTGATTCCGTTCGTTCAGCGGCCGCAGCCGGGAGGTCAGACGAGGGCGAAGTCCCACGGGTCGGTGCGCAGCTCGCTCACCGTCACCGTGACCTCGGGAAGCGCCGCGCGGAGCTCGTCGGCCGCCGCCTCGAGCCACAGCCATTCGGCCGCCCAGTGGGAGATGTCCAGCAGCGCGGGGCCGCCCCCGATGCGGGCGTTCTCGCGCGCCTCCGACGCCGGGTGGTGACGGAGGTCGCTCGTGATGTAGACGTCGGCGCTCTGCACCGCCGGATTCGCGAGCAGCGAATCGCCCGCCCCCGCGCACAGCGCGACGCGGCGGATGGGCGCGAAGTAGTCCCCCGCGCCCCGGATGCCTTGGGCGGTCGGCGGCAGGATCTCGCCGAGCCCGCGGGCGAGCTCGCCGAGCGTGACGGGGGCGGGCAGCTCCCCCACCCGGCCCAGCCCGAGCGAGGCATCCCTGGCGGAGGGCACGAGCGGGTGCGGGTCGACCAGGCCGAGTCGTGCGGCGAGCACGGCGGAGGTGCCACGGGCGACCACGTCGGCGTTGGTGTGCGCGGCGAGCAGCCCGCAGCCGCCGCGGATGAGTCGCGCGACCATGGTGCCCTTGTAGCGGTCCTCGGCGACGCTCGTGACGCCGCGCAGCAGCAGCGGATGGTGCACGAGCAGCAGCTGGGCGTCGCGCTCGACCGCCTCGGCGACGGTGTCGGCCACGGCGTCCACGGCGAGGTGGATGGCGCGCACCTCGGCGGAGGGGTCGCCGACGATCAACCCCGGCACATCCCACTCCTCGGCACCCGCGAGCGGCCAGAGGGTGTGCGCGACGTCGATCACACGGGCGAGGGCGACAGGCACGTCCTCAGTCTAGAAGCGCGTCCGCACGCTGTTCGGCCTGATCGATGGGCCGCTCCTGGCGCCGGATCGCGGGGATGCCGCCGAGCAGCGGCAGGATCACGCCCAGCGCGAGCGCCACGAGCACGCCCAGGTCGGTGTGCGCGAGCGGGTCGTCCGCGCCGATGCCCACGAGACCGAAGAGGTAGCCCTGCCAGTCGAAGCCCGCGAGCTCCGCGCTCGTGAAGCCGAAGCCGACCGCGGAGATGACGACGAGCCCGATCAGGTTGACCCACCGCACGGCCGGGTAGACGCCTCCCGGGGCGAGCAGCGACGGGGCGTGGAACCGGCGCAGGCGGATCATCATCTCGCTCGCGAAGATTCCCACCCAGGCGGCGACGGGCACCGCGAGTGTCGTGGAGACGTCGCGCAGGATGTCGCGGGTGTCCGCCCCGAGAGCGAGGAGGCCCCCGCCGATCGCGGCGACCAGCAGCGCGGCCATGAGGGTGGCGGCGGGGCGCGAGGTGCGCACCCCCGTTGCGACGAGGGCGAGCCCGCCCGAGTAGACGGTCACGATCGCCGCCGAGACCAGGCCGAACGCCGAGGCCGCGAGCACCGGCAGGGCGAACCAGCTCGGCACGAGCGTCAGCAGGGTGACGAGCGGATCGCTCGCGAGGCCGTCGGCGAGCTCCGGGTCGGACGCCGCGAGCACGGCGCCCCAGCCGAGGATGAGGAGTGTCGGGACGATGACCCCGAAGCTGCCCCACAGCATGTTCGCAGCCCCCGAGCCTCCCGGGCGCTGGTAGCGGGCGAGGTCGGAGCTCGACTGCGCCCAGGCGAGACCGACGACGCTGAAGACCACCACGATGCCGCCGATCGCGAGCGCCCAGGGGCCGTCATCGGTGCGCAGCGCTGCTGCGAAGTCGACGTGACCTGCGGTGAGCACGACCGTCGCGATCACCAGCAGGATCGACAGGATGCCGAGCACCCGCTGGATCCGGTGCAGGAGGCCGTAGCCGAAGACGGCGACCACCCCCGTGACGATCACGCCGATCGCGAGGGCGACGATCGCCCACACGGGTGCCCCGAGTCCGGCGTCGAGCCCGGAGGAGGCCAGGAGCGAGGCCGTGGTCGCGGCGAGCAGCCAGATCATGACGCCGCCCCAGAGCGCGCGCCCGAGCACCGCGAGGATCGCCGGCAGCAGGTTGCCCTGCAGACCGAAGCTCGCCCGCGAGACGACGAGGGTCGGCTGACCGCTCCACTTGCCGGCGAGCGTGCCGAGACCGAGCGGCAGGGCCGAGACGGCCACGCCCGCGACGATCGCGACGAGCGCCTGGCGCAGGCTCAGCCCGAAGCCGAAGATCGAGGCCCCGACGGCGACCATCACGATCGACGAGTTGGCGGCGAACCAGAGCCAGAACATCCGCGCGGCGTGTCCGGCGCGTCGCTCGAGCGGGGTGGGTTCGGCGGCGGCCGCCTCGACCTCCCCGGGTGACGGATCGCGGGCCGCGTCGGGGTCGTCGCCGATCGGGACCGGTTCGACGGCGACCTCGGCGACGCTGCTCGTGACGGTCACGGGGGCGAGCGAGGAGTCCGCCGGCACCGCCCCGGCCCCCGGATGCGCGAGGTCGTCGATGCCGTCGGTCTCGGCGTCCCCGGGCGGCGGGGCCACGAGCGCGTCGAAGGAGACCGGGGCAGCCGTCGGCGGGGCGGCCGGCGGTGCCGCGAAGGGCAGCACGTCGACGTCGGGCGGCGGGGCGTCGAGGAAGGTCGCCGGGGGCACCTCGATCGCGGTCACCCCGGTCGGGGGCGGCAGCCGGGTCACATCGACGGGACCGTCCGGGCCGTCCACGGTCGTGAGCGGAGGAGGAACGACGGGGGCGCTGAACGTCGGCACCGGGGTCGGCGTCAAGGTCGACGGATCGAGGGGGGCCGCTTGGGGTGCAGGCGGCTCGACGAGCGGAGGCGGCTCGAACGACGGCGGCGGCGCGGCGAGCCAGAGGCGCTCGTCCGATTCGAGGCCCCCGTCGAGCGTCGACGGCGTGGCGCCTTCACGTTCCGGGTCGGGGGCGGGTGTCCATCCGGGAAGGGGCGACTCGGGCACGTACGGCGCGGCGTACTCGTTCGGGTCGACGATGGGCGGGGGGAACGACGCGAGATCGGGCTCGGCGTCGGTGAACACGGGTTGCACGTACCCGGACTCGTCGTAGGCCGGCTGCTCGTAGACCGGCTGCTCGTAGACCGGCTGCTCGTAGACCGGCTGCTCGTAGACCGGCTGTTCGTACACGGGCTGCTCATAGACCGGCTGCTCGTACCCCGGCTGCTCGTACACGGGCTCCGGGTGGCTCGGGGGCGGGACGATCGGCGCGAATGCGGGAGGCGTCTCGGGGAACACGGCGCTCACCCCGGCGGGGGGCTCGGGCGCCTCCTCGACCACCGGCAACCCCTGCCGGCGGCGCAACTCGTTCTCGAGCAGCAGGATCGCGTCGAGGGTGGAGCCCGCCGCGGCCTCCTGCTCCACGGTGCGTCCGAGCTCGGCGTCGTCCGGCACGGCAGCGTCCTGCGCGACCGGCTCCGGCGCGATCGGCTCCGACACGAACGGCGGCGCCACGACCGGCTCGGGCACGAACGGCTGCGCCCCGACCGGTTCGGGCACGACCGGCTCGGGCACGAATGCCGGGACCGACGGCGATTCGATCGTCGGCGGCTCGGGATCCGCGGCGATCGCGTCCGGCGCGACGTACTCGGGCGGCGCCACCGGGGGCGGGATCGGCACGGGGGGAAGCTGCACGGGCGGTGCCTCGGCCGCCGGACCCTGCGCGGACGCCACCTCCTCCTCGACCGGCGGAGGCACGTCGAGCTGCAGCTCTGCGGGGTCGGGCTGGAAGACGGGATCCGAGTTGAGCACCGGCAAGGTGATCGGCCCGGTGTACATCGCGGTCTGGGCCGCGAGCGCGCTGGCGAGCTCGTCGTCGCTGACGATGTCGCCCCCGTAGGGAGGGGGGTACGGCGGCGGGTAGGCAGCAGGCTGCTGCGCACCCGACTGTCCGACCGCGGCGTCGGGATCGTCGTCGTGCGGTCGTCCGGAACTGCTCGGCGGCACGTCCGTCATGGCTCGGAGTCTAGGGGTGCTCGTGTCCGGACACGCGGAGGACGAGCCGACACATCGAGGACGGCTCGGAGGGGTTCAGGGCATCCGCAGCACGGCCTTGCGGCCCGAGAGGCCGCGGTCGGCCGCCCGCAGCGCCGTCGCGAAGTCGGCGAAGGGGTGAAGCTCCGGCTCCACCGGGCGCAGCTCCCCGCGGGCGACGCGCTCGAGCAGCTCGCCCAGCTGCGCGCGGTAGCGGCCGTGGTCGCCGCGGATGGACGCCGGCGTCGCCGCCAGGCGCTCGCGGGGCGGGATCCCGTGGTGCAGCAGGGTGCGGATCGAGCCGCGCAGCGTCGCCCCCTTCTGGTGCCCGCGCCGCCCCGCGTAGGAGATGCGCACGATCCGTCCGCGGTCGCTCAGCAATCGGCCGAGTGCCCGGTCGCCCGTGTGATCGATGACGCCGTCGACGGGACCGAACTCCTCGCGTACCCGCTCGCGCCAGCTCGCATCCCGGTAGTCGACGAGGTGCACCGCGAGGGGCTCGATCGCGGCGGTGCGCTGCGACGCGGTGCCCGCGACCCGCAGGCCGGCAGGCAGCGCGAGCTGCGCCGCGAGCAGCCCGACGGCGCCCGTCACGCCCTGCACGAGCACGCTGCGGGCATCCGGACGCAAGCAGGAGAGCGCGAGTCGCGCCGTCATGAGGTCGAGCGGCAGCGCCGCGGCGAGCGACGAGTCCAACCCGTCGGGCACGGCGACCAGCAACGAGCCGGGCAGCACGACGATGCTCGCGTGGGCGCCCATGTCGGGCACCACGGCGGCCACGCGCTGCCCCACCGCGAGACCCTGCCGGGTGGCGTCGGCGTCGAGCGACTCGAGCACGCCCACGACGTCGTAGCCCGTGATGAAACCGCGGAAGGGGTGCAGAAGGTAGTCGCCCGCCAGGCCATGGCGTCCGTCGAGCCCACCGAGGCGTGGGTCACCCGCACCCGGCACGCGCCGACGGGCACGGCCTCCTCGCTCAGCGCGGCGGAGTCGACGCCGAAACGCTGCACGCGGGCAACGGTGCGGAGGGGGCGCGGTACGGCGGAACCCGTCACAGCGACGAGGCTATCCGCCGCCTTCCCGGAGCGCGATCGATCGATCGAGACGACTGTGGGCCCTGAGGGACTCGAACCCCCGACATCCTCGGTGTAAACGAGGCGCTCTTCCAGCTGAGCTAAGAGCCCGGACTCCCCGATCGTAGCCGCCCGGTCGTAGGCTCCACGCGTGGCGACCACCGAGTTCCGTTCCCGCGCCGAGCATCGCTGGCCCGTCGTGGTCGCCATCGCGGTGGCGATCGCGCTGTACCTCGCGGTGCCGGCGGACTACCTGCCGTGGCTGCGTTTCGTCGTCGCGGGACTGGCCATCGCGATCCTGATCGCCCTCGTGGTCTTGAACCCCCATCGGCTCAATCGCGAGGAGCGCTGGTCGCGCCGGGCGGGGGTCGCGCTCGCGATCCTGCTGCTGCTCGCGAACCAGGTGGCGATCGTGCAGCTCATCGTCGCGCTGCTCGAGGCGGATGCGCCCGACGCCCGCGGCATCCTGCTGGTCGCCGTGCAGGTCTGGGTGACGAACATCATCGTCTACGCGATCGTCTACTGGGAGCTCGATCGCGGGGGGCCGGTGGTCAGACGCCGCGAGCCGCGCGACCAGCTGCCCCCGGCGAGCTTCGCCTTCCCGCAGGATGCCAACCACGACGCGGTCGCGGAGGTCGCCTCCGGCTCCTCCCGCACGGCCGACTGGATGCCGTCCTTCTTCGACTACGTGTACGTCTCGGCGACGAACTCGATGGCGTTCAGCCCGACCGACACCATGCCGCTCACCACGCTCGCGAAGGCGATCATGCTCGTGCAGTCCGTGACCGGTTTCGCCATCCTGGCGCTCGTCATCGCGCGCGTCGTCAACGTCATCGGCGGCTGACCGCCGGGCGCGGTTCAGACCGCGATCGGCAGCACCTCGTCGAGCGCCGCGCGGTACTCCTCCACCGAGCGCGCCTGACCGGGGGCGGTGATGAAGGAGGCACGGATGATGCCCTTCGCGTCGATCACGAACGTCGCGCGGTTCGCGAAGCCCTTCTCCTCGAGGAAGACCCCGTACTCCTTCGCGACGGCGCCGTGCGGCCAGAAGTCGGCCAGCAGGGTGAAGTCGTAGCCCTCCTGCTCGGCCCAGGCGCGCAGCGTCGCCTTCGAGTCGACCGAGATGCCGATGAGCTCGACCCCGTGCTCCTGGAACAGCGCGAGGTTGTCACGCAGCGCGCACAGCTCCCCTGTGCAGGTGCTCGAGAAGGCGAGCGGGAAGAAGACGAGGGCAACGGGCTTGCGCCCGCGGAAGTCGCTCAGCCGGATGTGCTCGCCGAACTGATTCGCGAGGTCGAAATCGGGAGCCTGTGTGTCGTTCTCCAAAGCCACGAGGAGCGATCATACGCCGGGAGGCCCCACATCGCTCGGTGGCTTCGCGCGCGGTGAGAATCGCACCCGCGCGCGGAACTAGACTCGTCCACGGCCAGACACGATCAGGAAGAGGTCAAGGGTGACGGTGAACGACCAGGATCCGTACTCGGTGAACAACACCGATCAGGACCCGGAGGAGACCGCCGAATGGCAGGAGTCCCTCGACGCGCTCGTCGCGGAGAAGGGGCACGCTCGCGGACGCGAGGTCGTGCTGAGCCTGCTCAAGCGGTCCAAGGAGCTGCACCTGGGTGTGCCCATGGTGCCGACCACCGACTACATCAACACCATCGCACCCGAGAACGAGCCCGCGTTCCCCGGTGACGAGGAGCTCGAGCGCCAGTATCGCCGGTGGATCCGCTGGAACGCCGCGATCACCGTGCACCGCGCCCAGCGGCCCGGCATCGCGGTCGGCGGCCACATCTCGACCTACGCCTCGAGCGCGTCGCTCTACGAGGTCGGCCACAACTGGTTCTTCCGCGGTCAGGACCACCCCTCGGGCGGCGACCAGATCTTCTACCAGGGTCACGCCTCCCCCGGCATGTACGCGCGCGCCTTCCTCGAGGGGCGTCTGTCGGAGAACGACCTCGACGGGTTCCGCCAGGAGAAGTCCCGCGCACCGCACGGGCTCTCCTCCTACCCGCACCCGCGTCTCATGCCCGAGTTCTGGCAGTTCCCGACCGTGTCGATGGGGCTCGGCCCGATCAACGCCATCTGGCAGGCGCAGAACAACAAGTACCTCACCAACCGCGGCATCGTGGATCGCGGCGACAGCCGCGTCTGGGCGTTCCTCGGCGACGGCGAGATGGACGAGGTCGAGAGCCGTGGCGCCCTCCAGTGGGCCGCGAACGAGAAGCTCGACAACCTGACCTTCGTCGTCAACTGCAACCTGCAGCGGCTCGACGGCCCGGTGCGCGGCAACGGCAAGATCATCCAGGAGCTCGAGAGCTTCTTCCGCGGGGCCGGCTGGAACGTCATCAAGGTCGTCTGGGGCCGCGAGTGGGACGACCTGCTCGCGCGCGACACCACGGGTGCGCTCGTGAACCTCATGAACGTCACCCCCGACGGCGACTACCAGACCTACAAGACCGAGAACGGCGCCTACGTGCGCGAGAACTTCTTCGGCCGCGACCCCGAGGCGCTCAAGCTCGTCGAGGGCTACAGCGACGACGACGTCTGGAACCTCAAGCGCGGCGGCCACGACTACCGCAAGGTCTACGCGGCCTTCAAGGCGGCCGTCGAGCACGAGGGCCAGCCGACCGTCATCCTCGCGAAGACCATCAAGGGCTACGGCCTCGGCAAGAGCTTCGAGGGCCGCAACGCGACCCACCAGATGAAGAAGCTCACCCTCGACAACCTCAAGCAGTTCCGCGACGAGCTGCGCATCCCGATCACGGACGCCCAGCTCGAAGAGAACCCCTACCAGCCGCCGTACTTCCACCCCGGACAGGACGACCCGGCCGTGCAGTACCTGCAGGAGCGTCGCCGCGAGCTCGGCGGCTACCTGCCCGAGCGCCGCACCGCGCACGTCGCGCTGCAGCTGCCGGAGGACTCGGCGTACGAGATCGCCAAGAAGGGCTCCGGAAAGCAGGAGGTCGCCACCACGATGGCGTTCGCCCGCCTGCTCAAGGACCTGCTGCGCTCGCCCGACTTCGGGCACCGGATCGTGCCGATCATCCCGGACGAGGCGCGCACCTTCGGCATGGACGCCTACTTCCCGACGGCCAAGATCTACAACCCGAACGGCCAGCACTACACCTCGGTCGACCGCGACCTGCTGCTCGCCTACAAGGAGAGCCCCCAGGGGCAGATCGTGCACGTGGGCATCAACGAGGCGGGTGCCTTCGCGGCGTTCACCGCGATCGGCACCGCGTACTCGACGCACGGCCAGCCGCTCATCCCGGTCTACGTGTTCTACTCGATGTTCGGCTTCCAGCGCACCGGGGATGCCATGTGGGCCGCGGGCGACCAGATGGCGCGCGGTTTCATCATCGGCGCCACCGCCGGCCGCACCACGCTCACCGGCGAAGGCCTGCAGCATGCCGACGGTCATTCGCCGCTGCTCGCGTCCACCAACCCGGCGGTTGTCAGCTACGACCCGGCCTACGGCTACGAGATCGGCCACATCGTGAAGGCGGGCCTCGACCGCATGTACGGCGGCAGCCACCCGGACCCGAACGTCATGTACTACCTGACGGTCTACAACGAGCCGATCGTGCAGCCGGCCGAGCCGGACGGGCTCGACGTGGACGGCGTGCTCAAGGGCATCTACAAGCTCAAGGACGCCACCATCCGCGGCCCGAAGGCCCAGCTGCTCGCCTCCGGCGTCTCCGTGCCGTGGGCGCTCGAGGCGCAGGAGCTGCTCGCCCGCGACTGGGGCGTGGCAGCGGACGTCTGGAGCGTCACCTCGTGGAGCGAGTTGCGCCGCGACGGCATCGCCGCCGACGAGCACAACTTCCTCAACCCGACGAAGCAGCCGCAGGTGCCGTACGTGTGGCACAAGCTGAGCGGCGCCGAGGGTCCGTTCCTCGCGGTCACCGACTACATGCACGCCGTTCCCGACCAGATCCGCGCCTGGGTGCCCGGCGAGTTCGCGACCCTCGGGGCCGACGGCTTCGGCTTCAGCGACACGCGCCCCGCCGCCCGCCGCTTCTTCAAGATCGACGGGCCGTCGGTGGTCGTGCGCACCCTGCAGTCGCTCGCGCGCCGCGGCCAGGTCGACCCGGCGTACGTGCTGCAGGCGATCGACAAGTACAAGCTGCACGACGTGACCGCGGGAACCACGGGCTCGGCGGGCGGCGAGAGCTAAGGGCGCATCCGCCCGTGCCGGAGAAGACGAAAGCCCAGACGCTCAGCTGGCTGCGGACGCTGTCGGGCGAGTTGGCCACGAGCACGCTCAAGCGGCTCGACGACACCCTCCCGTGGTATCGCGAGATGCCGCCCGGGCGGCGCAGCGCGGTCGGCCTCGTCGCGCAGGCGGGCATCACCTCGTTCATCTCCTGGTACGACGACCCCAGCTCGACGCCGTGGATCGCGGCCGACGTGTTCGGCGCGGCGCCGCGCGAGCTGCTGCGGTCCGTGAGCCTGCAGCAGACCCTGCAGCTCATCCGGGTGACGGTCGAGGTGGTCGAGGAGCGCGTGAAGAGCGCGGGAGACGAGCTGCGCGAGGCGATCCTGCTGTACTCCCGCGAGATCGCCTTCGCGGCCGCCGACGTGTACGCGCGCGCCGCCGAGGCCCGCGGGCTCTGGGATGCCCGGCTCGAAGCGCTCGTCGTGGACTCGATCCTCACGGGCGAGTACGACAGCGAACTCCCCAGTCGGGTCGCCGCCCTCGGCTGGAACGGCCACGGTGCCGTCTCGGTGCTCGTCGGCACGGCGCCGCGCATGCTCGACGTCGACCAGCTGCGACGCACCGCGCGGCACCTCGACGCCGACGTCCTCATCGGCGTGCAGGGCTCGCGCCTCGTGCTCGTGATCGGGCGCGTCGACCAGGCGGAGGGCAGCGAGGCGCGCGAACCTCTCGCGTTCATCGAGATCGCGCGACAGCTCGAGCCGGGGTTCGGCCCCGGTCACCTCGTGCTCGGCCACGAGGTGCCCTCGCTCGTGGACGCCGCCCGCAGCGCCAAGGCCGCCCTCGCCGGCTTCGCGGTCGCGAAGGCCTGGCGGAACGCGCCGCGACCGACCCTCGCCGACGAGCTGCTGCCGGAGCGCGCCCTCGCCGGCGACCCGCTCGCGCGCGCCACGCTCATCAACCGCGTCTACAAGCCGCTGCAGAACCACTCGACCGAACTGCTGCAGACCCTCTGGGCGTACCTCGACAACGGCCGCTCGCTCGAGGCGACCGCGCGCGAGCTGTTCGTGCACCCCAACACCGTCCGCTACCGCCTCAAACGCATCACCGAGGTGATCGGCTGGGACGCCACCGGGGCGCGCGAGGCCCTCATCCTGCAGACAGCGCTCATCATCGGCTCGATCGCCGACACGGGGCGCAAGCACGACTGACCTTGTAGGCCTCCGCCAAGGTCTTCACGGATATCTCGTGCGCGACATGCCGCGTACGGCACGGCGTGTTGGCAGGATGGACGGGTGACCGTCGTGATCGTCGCGCCCGGACAGGGCTCGCAGACCCCCGGATTCCTCGAGCCCTGGCTCGCCGAGCCGCGCTTCGCCGAGCATCTGGACGCCCTCGCCGACGCCGCAGGCGTCGAGCTGCGCACCCACGGCACCGTCTCCGACGCCGACACCATCCGCGACACCGCCATCGCCCAGCCGCTCATCGTGGCCGCGTCGATCCTCTCGCTCGCCGGGGTGCTCGACGGCGGGCGGCGCGACCGCATCGCGGGCATCGCCGGCCACTCGGTCGGCGAGTTCGCCGCGGCCGCCGGCGCCGGGATCCTCGACGAGTCCGCTGCCATGCGCCTCGTCGCCACCCGCGGCCGGGCCATGGCGGATGCCGCCGCGCTCGCCGAGACCGGCATGAGCGCCGTCATCGGCGCCGACGAGGCCGAGTTGCTCGCACGGCTCGACGAGCTGGGGCTCGATCCCGCCAACTTCAACGGCGGCGGCCAGCTCGTGGTGGCGGGCGCGCTCGACGCCCTCGCCGCGCTGCAGGCGGAGCCGCCCGCCGGCTCGCGCGTGATCCCGCTCCAAGTGGCGGGCGCCTTCCACACCCGCTATATGGCATCCGCCGTCGAACGCCTGCGCGCCGCCACCGAGGGCGTCGCCGTCGCCGACCCGACCGTGCGGATCTGGACCAATCGCGACGGCTCGGCGGTCGCCTCCGGTGCCGACTACCTCGAGCTGCTCGTCGGCCAGGTCGCCTCCCCCGTCCGCTGGGACACGACCATGGAGACCTTCGCGGCGGAGGGCATCACGGGCCTCATCGAGCTCGCCCCCGCCGGCGCACTCGTCGGACTCGCCAAGCGCGGCCTCAAGGGGCTGCCCACGGTTGCCGTCAAGACCCCCGACGACCTCGCCGCCGCCCACGCCCTCATCGACCAGGAGTCCGCTGCGTGACCATCCACCTGAAGCAGGCCCACGGGGCCCCCGGCAGCCGCATCCTCGCCCTCGGCGCCGCTCGCGGCGACCTCGTGGTGCCCAATGACGACCTCGTCGGCCCGATCGACTCGAGCGACGAGTGGATCCGCCAGCGCACCGGGATCGTCACGCGCAAGCGCGCATCCAAGGGGGTCAACGCGATCGACCTCGCCGAGGCGGCCGCCACCGAGGCCATCGAGAAGTCCGGTGTGGACCGCACCCGCATCGGCGCCGTCCTCGTCTCCACGATCAGCAACGTCGCCGTCACCCCCTCGATGTCGACTCTGCTCGCCGAGCGGATCGGGGTCGCCCCCGCGCCCGCCTACGACATCAGTGCCGCCTGCGCCGGATACACCTACGCGATCGCCCAGGCGGACGCCCTCATCCGGGCCGGTGCCGCCGAATACGTGCTCGTGGTGGGCGCGGAGAAGCTCTCGCAGTACGTGCACCCCGAGGACCGCTCGATCTCGTTCCTGCTCGGCGACGGCGCGGGCGCCGCGGTGCTGGGCCCCGCCGAGGAGCCGGGCGTCTCGAAGACCGTATGGGGATCCGACGGGTCCAAGTGGGACGCGGTCGGCATGAACGCGACCTTCGAGGAGTACCTCGACAAGGTGAAGCCCTGGCCGACCATGCGCCAGGACGGCCAGACGGTGTTCCGCTGGGCGGTCTGGGAGATGGCGAAGGTCGCCAAGCAGACCCTCGAGGAGGCCGGGGTCGACGCCGCCGACCTGGCCGCGTTCATCCCGCATCAGGCCAACATGCGCATCATCGACGAGCTCGCCAAGCAGCTGAAGCTCCCCGAGCATGTCGCGATCGCACGCGACATCGAGACCACGGGCAACACCTCCGCCGCCTCCATCCCCCTCGCCGCCCACCGACTGCTCGAGGAGCACCCCGAGCTCAGCGGCGGCCTCGCGCTCCAGATCGGCTTCGGAGCCGGCCTGGTCTTCGGGGCTCAGGTCGTGCGCCTGCCCTAAACTTGTCCCCGGTCACTCGACACCCCTAGGAGAAAACGAACATGGCACTGTCCACCGAAGAGGTTCTCGCCGGTCTGGCTGAACTCATCAACGACGAGACCGGCATCGCGGCGGACACCGTTGAGCTCGACAAGTCGTTCACCGACGATCTCGACATCGACTCCATCTCGATGATGACCATCGTGGTCAACGCCGAGGAGAAGTTCGACGTCAAGATCCCCGACGAAGAGGTCAAGAACCTCAAGACCGTCGGCGACGCCGTCAGCTTCATCGTCAACGCCCAGAGCTAGTCGACGACGGGCGGGGACCACCCGTCCCCGCCCGTTCCTCGTCCCGGTCCACCTCACGGGACGCGTTTCACACTGGAGTACCTCGAATGACCAAGAAGATCGTCGTCACCGGCATCGGCACGTCCTCCCCGCTGGGCGGCACGGCACCCGAGACCTGGACCGCTCTGCTCGCCGGTGAGTCCGGCGCGCACACGCTCACCCACGACTGGGTGACCGAGCTCGACCTCCCCGTCACCTTCGCCGCTGAGGCGAAGGTGCGTCCCGACGAGGTGCTCGAGCGGCAGGAGATCAAGCGCCTCGACCCGATGAGCCAGTTCGGCCTCATCGCGGCGCGCGAGGCCTGGGAGGACGCCGGCGCCCCCGAGGTCGATCCCGAGCGGCTCGGCGTCGACTTCGCCACCGGCATCGGCGGCGTGTGGACGCTCCTGGACGCCTGGGACACCCTCAAGGAGAAGGGCGCGCGCCGCGTGCTCCCCATGACGGTCCCCATGCTTATGCCGAACGCGGCATCCGCTGCCATCAGCATGCGCCTGGGCGCACGTGCCTTCGCGCGCACCGACGTCTCCGCGTGCGCCTCGAGCACCGAGTCGATCGCGAACGCCTACGACCACCTCCAGCAGGGCCTCGCGGACGTCGTCCTCGCGGGTGGCACCGAATCCGCCGTGCACGGCATCACGATCGGCTCGTTCTCGGCGATGCAGGCGCTCTCCCGCCGCAACGACTCCCCCGCCACCGCGTCCCGTCCCTACGACGTGAGCCGCGACGGCTTCGTGATGGGCGAGGGCGCCGCCGTGCTCGTGCTCGAGACCGAGGAGCACGCGAAGGCGCGCGGTGCGCGCATCTACGCGGAGCTCGCGGGCGGCGGCGTGACGAGCGACTCGTACCACATCACCGCCCCCGACCCCGAAGGCTGGGGTGCGGCCCGCGCGGTTCGCGCGGCGCTCGCCCAGGCGGACGCCTCGGTCGACGACGTCACACACATCAACGCGCACGCGACGAGCACGCCCGTCGGCGACATCGCCGAGTACAAGGCGCTGCACGCCGTGTTCGGCGACCGCGTGCACGGGATCCCGGTGTCCGCGACGAAGGCATCCACGGGCCACCTGCTGGGCGGAACGGGGGCGCTCGAGGCGATCTTCGCGATCCTCGCGATCCAGAACCGTCTCGCGCCGCCGACCATCAACCTCGAGCAGCAGGATCCGGAGATCCCGCTCGATGTCGTCACGACCCCGCGCGCGTTGGGGGACGGCCCGCAGCTGGTCATCAGCAACTCGTTCGGCTTCGGCGGCCACAACTCCGTGGTGGCGTTCCGCTCGGTGTGAGTCAGCGGATGCTGCGGCATCCCTCGTGCGCGGTGCACTCGCCGTCGAAGTCGTCGTCGATCTCGTCGGCCTCGAGCACGTCGATCACCTGCACGAGCGGCTCCTCGAGCTCGTCGAGCAGGGCGTGCAGGGCGAGTTCCTCCGAGGTGATCATCAGCCGACCTTGTGCAGCCAGATGACGGGCGAATCCTCGCCCGCGTAGCGGAAGGGCTCGAGTTCCTCGTCCCAGGCCTGGCCGAGCGCGACGCGCAGTTGGCGGTGCAGCTCGAAGGCGTCGGATCCGGCGGCCTCCATCGCGGCGCGGACACGGTCCTCGGGCACCACCGTGTTGCCGGCGGTGTCGGTCTGCGCGAAGAAGATGCCGAGGTCGGGCGTGTGCATCCACCGTCCGCCGTCGGTTCCCAGCCCGGCGTCCTCGGTCACCTCGTAGCGCAGGTGCTCCCACCCGCGCAGCGAGGAGGCGAGCAGCGCGCCGGTGCCGCGCGGTCCCTCCCAGTAGTACTCGGTGCGCTGGGCACCGGGCAGCACGGGCTGGGGCCGCCAGTCGAAGTTGACGGCGCGCCCGAGGGCTCGTCCGGCTGCCCACTCGACATGCGGGCAGAGCGCACGAGGAGCGGAGTGGACGTACACCACTCCGCGCGAGATCGCAGCAGCCACTTTTCTCTCCGTTCGTCAGATGCGACTTCCCCATCGACCTGTCGAACGTGCGCTGATGCTTGGGCCCATTATGCCCGGTCGGCTCCGCGAATGACAAGCGTGTCGTTCGGTGGTTCGCGGCGCGCGCGGGGACTACTTCGCGTCGGCGTAGGAGTCGACGATCGCCACGCTCAGCGGGAACTCCACCGGCGCAGTCCCGAACAGGATCCGCCCGGCCTCCACGGCGGCCTCGCGGAGCGCGTCCGCCGTCGCCTCGGCGAGCTCCTCGGGCGCATGCACGATGAGCTCGTCGTGCAGGAAGAACACCAGATGCGGTCGCGCCGTGAACGGCGCCGCTGCCTCATCGCCCCCGCCCAGCGTCCAGAGCAGCCTGCGCACCGACCCCATCCAGCACAACGCCCACTCGGCCGCCGTACCCTGCACGATGAAGTTGCGGGTGAACCGCCCCCAGGCGCGCTGGCCGCTGCGCGATCGGTCCCGCTCCGCGTCGCTTCGGGTCTCGTCCCAGCCCGAGGCCGCCCCCGGCGGGGAACCGCGCCCGAGCCAGGTGCGCACGATCTCCCCGCGCTCCCCCGCCCGCGCGGCATCCTCCACGAACGCCATCGCCCGCGGGAAGGCCTTCTCGATGCGCGGCCGCATGCGCCCCGACTCCCCCGTCGTGCCGCCGTAGATCGCACCGAGCATCCCGTACTTCGCCTGTGAACGGGTCCCGACCGCGCCCGCGTCGACCATGCCCTGGTAGAGGTCGTGCGCACGCCCCGCGCGCGCCATCGCCGCATCCCCCGACATGGCGGCGAGCACCCGCGGCTCCAGCTGGGCGGCGTCCGCGACGACGAGCTTCCACCCGGGATCGGCGACCACGGCACCCCGCACCTGCTTCGGGAGCTGCAGCGCACCCCCGCCGAGCGACGCCCACCTCCCCGTGACGACCCCGGCGGGCACGTAGACGCCCCGGAAGCGACCGTCGCGCACCCACTCGTCGAGCCAGGCCCACCCGTTGGCCGTGTACAGCCGCGCGAGCTTCTTGTACGCCGTGAGGGGGGCGACCACCGGGTGGTCGATCCCCGCGAGCTCCCACCGACTCGTGCTGCCGACCCGCAGCCCGGCCCGCTGCAGGCTCTTGAGCAGGGTGGGCGCCGAGTCGGGGTTCACCTCCGGGTCATCGAGTGCGGAGCGGATCTGGGCCACGAGCGCCTCCATGCGAGCCGGTCGACCGCCCGGAACGCGCGCGCCGAGCAGTTCCGTCAGGATGCGGTCGTGGCGCTCGGCATCCCACGGCAGCCCCGCGAACCGCAGCTCGGCCGCGACGAGCGCCCCGACGCTGTCGGCGGCGGTCAGCAGCCCGAGCCGACCCGGCTCGCTGCTCGCGGCGATCGCCGCGCGCTGCCGCGCGAACTCCTCGAAGGGATCGTCGTCGGGCTCGGGCTCGACGAGCGAGAACAGGGCGTCGGGCGCCTCATCGACGGCGACCGACCGCGCGTCCCAGCGATCCCGCGGTGCCGCCGCGAGCTCCGACCCGCGCGCGGCGGGCGCGCTGCGCAGGATGGCGCGGCTGAGGCGCAGATCCACGCACCTCTCGATGCGCACCCCGGCGGCGAGCAGCGCCGGATACCAGCGCTGCGTGTCGTCCCACAGCCATCGTGGATGCTCCCGCTCACGCGACGCCGCCCACTGCGCGAAGCCCGCCGCCGGGATGCGCTGTCGCCCCCGCTCCGTGCCGTCGGAGCCGAGTGCCACCGCGTCGACGATCTCGCGTGACGGCGAGCTGACGGCGAGGAACACGCCCCCATCCTCTCCCGAGCCGCCGACGCGCGGCCGGCATCCCGCCCGCCCTTACTCTGGACGGATGCGCACGCTTGTGCTCCGCATCCTCTTCGCCGTCTACCTCGTGGTGGTCGGCGTCATCGTGTGGACTCCCGTGTCGAGCGACACGCCGTTCGGAGGGCCGATCGGCGTGGTCGCACGCTGGCTCACCGGATTCGGGCTGCCGCTCGCCGAGAGCTACACGGTGCTCGAGGTGGCGGCCAACGTCGTGATGTTCCTCCCGTTCGGGGCGCTCGCGATGACGGCGTTCCGGTGGACCCGCGTGTGGTCCACGACTCTCGCCGGTCTTGCCACCAGCGGGCTCATCGAGGGCGTGCAGTTGTTCCTTCCGACCCGCTACTCGACCGTCTCCGACCTCGTCGCCAACACCTCGGGCGCCCTGCTCGGCGCTCTCGCGGTCGCCTGGGCGCGCCGGCGAGCCCTCAGTGCAGCGGCGAGCCGTCCTTCTTGAGCGGCAGCTTCTCGCCGGCCTCGATCGCGAACGGGAAGCGGTTCTGCTTGGGCGGCAGCGGGCAGTTGAACGCGTAGCTGAAGGCGCACGGGGGCAGCACCGCGCGGTTGAAGTCGAGCGTGATGGTGCCGTCGGCGTTCGGCGCGACGAACAGGAACCGCCCGACGCTGTAGGTGGAGTCGCCGTTGGTGGCGTCCGCGAAGACGAGCTGGAGGGCGCGGCCCGACTTGAATGCCGCGAGGTCGTAGTCGACCCCGTCGCGGGTGAAGGTGATGCGACCCGGCACGACCTCGTCGCGCGTGCGACCGTCGTCCTTGAGGTGCTCGAAGCCGAGCACGGTGCCCTCGGGGTTGAGCGACCAGTCGGCCGTCACCACCCACTCCGGGTTGTACGGGAAGGCGTCGATCGAGCCGAACTCCTGGATCGCCTCCGACTCGGCGTCCCACACGCGCAGCGCGTAGAGCCCGCCCTCCTGCGCGATCACGAAGCCGCTGACGGTGTCGCTGAAGCGGATGCTCGACGGCTCCGGGTCGTCCTTCCCGCGGACCACGACGGTGCCGTCGACGAGCGCACCGTCCACCTGGATGCCGTCGGCGGCGGAGGCCGTCAGGCTCACGCCCGACTGACCCGCGGGCAGCGGCGCCCAGCGCCCGGGAACCCCCCACACCGTCTGCTCGGCGTCGATCACCTGGGTCGTCGTCAGCGCGAGGCTGCCCTGCGGCTGCACCACGACGAGCTCCCGCCGCGAGTGGAAGAAGGCGAACTGCTCCTCCTCCGTCTGGGCGGGGGCGGCGGCGGGGGTTGCGGTCTCGGTCATGGTGTCCATCCTGCTCGACTCCTCAGACACAACCGAACGGGACACGGCGGTATTTCGTCCCGCGACGATCGTTCGCGCGATCCATCCCCATCCCCCTCGCGAATGACGAGTTCGGGACGGCGCGCTCGGTAGGGTCGCCCCATGGCCTGGACCGACGATGTCGCCACCTACCTCCTCGACGCCTCCGCCTGCCCGCGGTGCCACACCCGCTCGTGGAATGGGGCGCCCGCGCTCCAGGCAGGCGTGTGCGCGCGCTGCGGCACGGATCTGCGCGGCGACGCCGGCGCGGAGCTGTGGGCGGCATCCGAGGCGGTCGTCGACGCGGCCCGACGCCGGCAGCAGCTCGTGGACGCGCTTCCACGCGTGACGCGCGAGGTGCCGTCGCCCGGCGTCTCCACCGCGGCGGCGGCACCCGACCCCCTGCCGGCATCCGGGCCGGCGACCGTCGTCGCCGCGGCTCCCGCGCGTGAGCGCTCGACGGTGAGCCTGCAATCGGTGCTCGCGGTGGTCGGCGCCGGATTGCTGGCGGTCGCGGCGATCGTCTTCACCTTCCTCAACCCCGATCTCACCGATTTCGCCACGCGCACTACGATCATCGCCGTCACGACGGCACTCTTCCTGGGCGGCGCCTGGTTGCTCAACAGTCGGCGCCTGCACTTCTCGGCGGAGGCGGTGGGGGCGCTCGGCATGGTCTTCCTCGCCCTCGACGTCTGGGCCTTCTCCCGGGCGGCACCGGACGGCGTGAGCGCGTGGTTCTTCGGTGCGCTCGGCGCGGCGGTCGCCGGCGTCGCGCTCCTGGCGCTCGGACGATGGCTGCGGCTGCGCACCTGGATCTGGACCGGGCTCGTCGCCCTCACGATCGTGCCCGCGTTCGTCGGCTACGGGCTCGACGAGAACGCCGGCTTCCCGTCCCGCGGCTGGGCGGTCGTGTGGGGTCAGGTGGCGGTGTTCTTCGCAGCCTGGGGTCTGCTCGAACTGCTGCGGCCCCTCGGGCGACGGCTGGATTCGCGCATGCTCGCCGACCGGGTCACGCTCACCGTGCTCCAGTTGCTCACGGCCCTGCTGGTGATCCCGGCCGTTCTCAGCGCGGATCTCATGAGCCTCACCGTCTGGGAGCTCGTGGTCGCTGCCGTGCTGAGCGCCCTCGCCCTCGGCGCCTTCCTCACGACCCGCGTGTTCCTCCGCGTCTTCTGGAGTGCGGTGGGGGGTGTTCTCACGGTCGCGGCGGCGCTCACGGCGGCGAACACCCTCCTCGCGCCGGACTCGTCTCCGTGGCGTCCCGCGCTGCTGCCCGCGGTCGCCGCCGCCGTGCTCGTCCTCGTCGCCCTCCTGCGGCGCACCGGCTCGGTGCAGCGGACGGCGCTCGTGGTCGGCACCGCGGGAACCGCGGCGGCCACCGGACTCCCCGGGCTCTTCCTCGTGCTGGGCGGGGTGCTCGGTGTGCCGCTCGCGGCGTGGACGTCGCGCTCGGCGGCGGTGATCGATCCCTCGGCCGCCACCGCGATCACGGCAGCCGTGCTCGGACTCGCCGCGCTCGCCGTCGGGCTGTGGGCGCTGTCGCGCGGGGTGGATCGGCTGGGCGCTCGCCACGGCTTCGCGGTGTCGGCCGCCTGGACGGCCGCGGTCGCCGCCCTCGGGATCCCGTTCTCGTTCCCGGGCGGCGTCGCGTTGCCCCTGGTCTTCGCACTCGGCCTCGCGGCCGCCGCCTCCGTGCTCCTCATCGCCTGGCCGGCGCTGCGCGAGGCTCGTGCCTCGTATCGAGCTCCGCTCATCGTGCTCGCCCACCTGCTGCCCGCGATCGCGGTGCTCCTGTCCTGGCCGGAGGCGGCCGTCGCCGCCCTCACGGGTCCGGTCGCGGTCGCCGCGCTCGCGCTGGCCGCGCGCACGGTCCGCCCGCGCGTGCGGCCCGTGCACACGGCCGTCGGCTTCGGCTACCTGCTTGTCACAGGCGCCGCGGCCCTGAGCCTGACCGCGCTCGAGCAGCTCCCGATCCTGTGCCTCATCACGACCGCCGCAGCGGTCGTCGCCATCGCCGCCTCGCTCACCTCCTGGCTGCCGGTGGGCAGCTGGTACGCGCTGCTCGGGGTGACCGCGGTGCCGTTCGGCATCGGCGTGGTGTCGGTGCTCATCGAGCGCGGTGCGTGGACGGCGTTGTCGACCGGGGTCATCTTCCTGCTCGCGGCGACCCTGCTGCTCACGCGTCGAGAGGGCGCGACCGGGCCGCTGCGGATCGGCGCGGCGGCACTCCTCGTGCCGACGCTCGCGGTCGTGGTCGTCTGCCTCACGGCGGAGCTGCCGCAGAGCGGGTCCCCCTACGCCCTGCCGATCATCGCGGTCATCGTGGCGTGCGCGCTGCCGACGACCGGCATCCTGCGCGATGCGCTCGCCCGGCGCGGCCTCCCGGCGGCGACGGCCGACGCGGTCCGGCTCGCGGTCGAGGTCTCGTCGCTCGTCACGGGCGGCATCGCCGTGATCCTCGCCCTCGTCCGCATCGCCGCGGGGTACGAGATCGCGTTCATCGTGCTGCTCGTGCTGGGCCTGGGGGCCGCGGCGACCGCGCTCTGGCTGAAGCGCCGCTACGGCTGGTGGACGGCGGGCGCGGCCTGGACCGGCGCCCTGTGGTGCGCGTGGGCGATGGTCGGCGTGAACGTCGTCGAGCCGTACCTGCTGCCGCCCGCCGTCGCCGCCATGGTCGTGGGGCTCGTGCTCGTGGCGCGCCGACGCGACACCGCGGCCGCCCGGCCGGCCGCCGCCCTGTTCGCCACCGGACTCGGGATCGCCGTCGTGCCCTCGCTCGCCATCCTCGCGATCACCGGCAACGGCACCGGCACCTCGTTCGACGACGCACCCGTGCTGTGGCGCGCGTACGCCCTCGTCGCGGCGGGCGTCGTGCTCACGGTGCTCGCCGGCTGGGTGACGCGGCCCGCGGGCTCGACGACGACGCGGTTCGAGCCGATCCGGGTGCCCCTGATGGTCGGTGCCGTCGCGGCGTCCGCGGCCGGTGTCGTGCAGGGGGCGCGCCTCGGCTGGGAGCGGGATCCGCTGCCCCTTGTGGATGTCCACCCCATGCTGCAGGTGCTCGCCTTCGCGGTGCTCGCCGCGGCGACGGCCGCGACGGTCGGCAGACTCGCGCAGACCGCCGGGGCGACGAATCGCTGGGGATACCTCCCCGTGCCGTTCTTCCTCGTGCTCGGTCCGATGACGGCGATCGAGAACGACCCGACCTCGATCTGGACGCTCTGGGTGCTCGAGCTCGTGCTGCTCGCGGCGATGATCGCGACCGCCTGGCGCGCGCGCACCCGGCAGGTGGCCTTCCCGCCGGTGTGGCTGCAGTGGTCGCTCGCGTGGGTCGTCGCCGTCGTGGCATGGAGCCAGCGCGAGGTGCTGCGGGTGGAGGGCTTCGCGCTGCCCCTCGGGCTCGCACTCGTCCTGGTGGGCGCGCTCGCCCTCGTGCGCGGCGCCCGCGAGGGCGAGCGGCGCACGCTCACGAGCTGGCCGATCGGCTTCAGCGGCTCCTGGGCGCTGCTGGCACCCGGCATCGTGGCGACACTGCTGCCGTCCATGCTGGCGACCTTCACCGACCCGCAGACCTGGCGCGCCATCCTCGTGATCGCCCTCGCCCTCGTCGCCGTGCTCGCGGGGGCGCGCAAGACCCTCGCCGCCCCGTTCATCCTCGGCATCTCGGCGCTGCCGCTCGAGATCCTGATCGTGTTCCTCGTGCAGCTCGGCGAGACCATCAACCCGCTGCTCTGGTGGATCACCCTCGCGACCGCCGGCATCGTGCTGCTCGTGATCGCCGTCGGCTGGGAGCGCCGCACCGGCGCGGACGCCTCCCTCGGGGCGCGCCTCCGTGACCTGCGGTAGGCCGCGCCCCGCGAATGGTCGTATCCGGTGGCTCATCCGGCGGAATAGCTCACCGGATACGACGGCTCGCGGAGAGTAGGGCGGACGGGACTTGAACCCGTGACCGACGGATTATGAGAGTGCGAACCTCACCTTCGGACATGACCCGCTTCAAGCGCAAGCAACCCCGACTGGCCCCAGAGCACCTCGGCCAGTGGTCTTCGGAATCGGAGCGACACGTGGGACTCGCGACGATTCCCCTGAGCACGATAGGAGTTCGTACGCGGTGCCTCATGCGCTCATGGCGGGTTCGACCGGCGAGATGCTGGGCTTGCAGGTGCGGGACGTGAACCTCCTGCGGCGCACCGTGGACGTGAAGCGGACCTACCAGTACACTCGCGCGGGATGGGTCGAGGGCACGCCTGAGAGCGACAAGTCCACCCGCACCGTGCCGCTCCGACGGGCGCTCGTGGACGACCTGACGACCTACCTCGCGGAGCCCCCGCACGGCGACGACCCAACCGCGCCACTGTGGCCGGGCCGCAACTATGCGGGCGGCGGCGAGTGGCGGGGCAGGCTCGACTGGACCACGCGCATGAACTACGACTCGTTCTATCGGCGGCAGTTCCGTGAGGCTGCGCGGGCGATCGGACGCCCGACGCTCCGATTCCACGATCTGCGCCACACCGCCGCTAGCCTGTTCGCCGCGAGCGGGATGCCACTGGTGCGGGTCGCGCGGGTGCTCGGCCACGCCGACGCCGGCATGACCTACCGGGTGTATCTCCACTTCCTCCCGGACGACTTCTTGGCGGATATGGAACGCCTCGACGCCTACATCGCCCCTGCGCGGCGAGCCACCCAGACCGCGCCGCTACCCCTGCGACGGGGCGAGGGAGAGTAATGGACACCGCCGACAAGTTGCGAACCGGAGCCGACGCCGGGCGAGTCGAGTTCGAGGATGCCTTCTGGGGTGTGATCGCCACGCCATGACGCACGCACCGGCGGGCGACCGTCTCAACCTGCGCGACGTCAGAGCCGAGGGCACGTTCGAGGCAGCGGTGCTTCCGACCGTGCGCATGGCACGGGAGCGCGCCGTCGAGGCTCTCGTGCTGGAGGCGATGATCGAGTAGGGCACCTTCCCGCCCTTCACCGCCGATCCGCCGGAGGAACGAGGCCGAGGACGGCTGACACAGACTCTCGGCAGACTGCCGAAGCCGCACTCGGCGGTCACCGAGCATCAACAAACCCACCAAGGAGAAGATCGTCAAGAACTCGATCCCGTACGCAGACGAGAGCCGCACGGCTCGGCTGCTCCGCCAACTCGAAGCCGTAATCGTCGAGGAGGTCTACGCACGAGTCGCAGAGCACCTTCAGCAGATCGACAACGACTCAGAAGTCCGCGTCCTCAGCACCGAGAGAGTCTTCGAGCGCCTTGGCGTCGCGCTGATCCAGCAGACGCCTCGACTTCCAACTCGCCTCGAAGCAGCGCAGCGCAACCGCTGGCGCGCCGAGTCCGCTGCGTAGGTCAACCGCGAGCAGCCCTCCGGCCTTTGTCAGGCGCGGAGGGCTGCTCGTCACTAGCGACGGCTATGGGCGCTAATCCGAAACCCGCCGCCGGAGGTCGGCGAGTTCGAGAGTCCGGCTCGTCGCTCGGTAGAGCATCACCGAACGGCCCGCGTAGTGGGTATTCCCGTTGTGCTGGCGCATGACCGAATCGTGTACCTCGCGGAGCACCTCGGAGCCGTACTGGTCCCACAGCCCCTTGATCTCCTCGAACGGATAGCGCCACTCGGCGGCACCTTCATCAGGCACCGAGACGAGAGCGCGAAACGCAGCGAAACTCGGGACCGCTGCTGGCTTGATCAGGCGGACATCCGAACCGCTCGCGCGCCCGCTCGCGTCAATCAGATAGGGGAACTTGAACAGACCGTTTGGCCGGGTCTCGGCGATCTTCGTCTTGCGGAACACCCCGTTCCAGACCTTCGGCGCCGTGATCCGGATGTATTCGTAGAGTTCCAGGGCCTCCAGCGCGATATCCGCGAACTGCATCACGCGCTCGGGGTCCTTCAGGTAGGCGCGGAACACCGTCGACAGTCGAGCGTAGGTGTTCTCGATGCCCACCGGATCCTCGAGCGGGTAACGGTTCGGATCGAGGGCCATGAGGAGCGCGAGCACCTCGCGAACGTCGTACTCGCCGTCGTCGCCCTCGTGCCACGCCACCGCGGACTGTCCGTTGACGTGAGTGGCGAGGGCGTCCTTGAGCCAGTCGAACTTGTTGCGGAGATCAGCGAGGGACTCTTCGCGAACCTGCATAGACGTGTTCAGCCCGTCAGCAAGGTCGGCAACGGCATCCGACGGGACGCCGACATGCACCTTGATCTCGACGTATTGGTCCTCGGGGATGTTTCCTTCCTCCTGCGATTCAAGGATCAACTGGTAGCTGTGGTTGCCGTTGGCGATGCCCTGCTTGACCTCGCGGTCGAACACGAGCCGGTACGTGTCCTCGTCGATGCGCTCGACGCGTTCGGCGATCACGACGATCCCACCGTGCTTCAGATGGAACGCGCCCGAACCTTCGGCACCGAGGAGCGAGGCGCGGACCTTGCGATAGACCTGGCGATTCAGGTTGGGCTCACGCGGATTGGCGTCGTCCGGGATGCCGGACGGGACGTCTTTCGCGCGTACCCGGAGGACGTACGACTCGACCCCGGCGAACTCAGGGGGCGCATCCTTCAGGGCGGGGAAACGGCGGGAGAGAGGCGCGTGGATGATCACGCTTTCGTGCTTTGACACGGTGATTCCTAACTGTGCAGGTCCAGCCTCCGGCCGGACGTTCCTTGGTCGATCGCCGAGTCCACGGCGCCGATGTAGGTCTGAAAGTACCAGGGCGGCCCGACATTGGCGGCCAACGCGCACGCGCGTTGCGCGTCCGGACTTCGACACGCACTCGACTTGGAGCGCTTTTGGGAGTGTTTTCGCTTGAAGACGTTCCAGCGATACACGCAAACTCGCCCGAAATCATTGGTAGGGCGGACGGGACTTGAACCCGTGACCGACGGATTATGAGTCCGCTGCTCTAACCGGCTGAGCTACCGCCCCGCGTACACGCTACCGGCGCGGTGGTCAGCTCGCGGCCGACTCGGGCTCCGTGTCGGTCACGGGGTCGATCACCGTGCGGCCGCGGTAGAGCGACTCGAAGATGTCGAGGGTGCGCTGGATGTCGTGCGCCTCCACGGTGCGCAGCGCGCCCTTCTTGAGCCGGGTCAGCTCCTCGGGGCTCGCCGTGAGGATGCTGCGCAGGTGCCCCGCGAACTCCTCGATGTCGCCCGGCTGGTAGAGGTAGCCGTTCTCGCCCGAGTGCACGAGGTGCGGAAGCGCCATGGCATCGGCGGCGACCACCGGAAGGCCGGAGGCCAGCGCCTCCATGGTGGCGATCGACTGCAGTTCGGCGCGCGACGGCATCGCGAACACGGTCGACGCCGTGAGGGTGGCGCGCAGCACCTCGTCGGTGACACGCCCGGTGAAGTGCACGCGATCCGCGATCCCGAGCTCGCGCGCCCGCGCCTCGAGCTTGGGGCGCACCTCGCCGTCGCCGATGATCTCGACCTGCACGTCGAGGTCTTTCAGCAACGCCGCGGCCTCGATGAGCTCGTGGACGTACTTCTCCTCGTCGAGGCGCCCGAGGAAGCTCACCACGTTGCCCGTTCGCGGCGTGAAGTCGGGCGTGTAGAAGCTCGTGTCGATGCCGCAGGAGATCGCGTGGACCCCGGTGAGCCCGGTGCCCTTCTCGAAGAAGTCGGCGGCGCGGCGGGTGGGCGCCGTGACCTCGTCGGCGAGAGAGAACCACTTGCGCGCCGAACCCCACTGGATGCGGGCCAGCCAGGCGAGCGTCGGCTTCGGCAGGATCTCCACGTGCTGCAGGATGTTCTCCGGCATCGTGTGATTGGTGCCGACCAGGCGGATCCCGTGGCGCCTCGCCGCCGGGGCGAGCCCGCGCCCGACCACGATGTGCGACTGGAAGTGGATCGCATCCGGCTTCACGGCGCGCACGAGCTTCTCGGCGTTGGCCTTCACGCGCCACGGGAGCATGAACCGCAACCAGGGGTGCGGCAGCCAGCGCCACGAGTAGATGCGGTGCACCGTCAGCTCGACGCCCTCGTGCGTCTCGGTGAAGGTGCCCACCTGATGCTTCTGCGCGGGCGCCATGACATGCACCCGGTGCCCGCGGCGGGCGAGCCCGGCTGCGAGGTTGCGCGTGAAGGTGGCGGCGCCGTTCACGTCGGGGGCGAAGGTGTCGGTGCCGATCAGGACGGTCAGTCGCGGCTCGGAGTCGGGGTTCGACGGCGGCGCGTCGGTCACTCGGTCTGTCCCTCGGTCGGCGGTTACAACCCCTCCAAGTTACCTCAGGGTCGGCTGCTCACCCGTCTCTTCGCGATGGTGGGTCTGCGGGTGGTACTTCGCGAGCCGGAACACGCCGAAGATCGCCACGCCGCCGGCGACCGCCCACACCACGAGAGCCCACACCGGCGTGGCGGAGGCCTCGCCGAGCACGAAGATGCCGATCGCGACCGCGACGAGCGGATCGACGACCGTGAGGCCGGCGATCACGAGGTCGGGTGCGCCCACCGAATAGGCGGTCTGCACGAAGTAGAAGCCGAGCGCCATCGCGAGCAGCAGGCAGATCGCCCCGACCACGGTCACCCAGTCGAGGTTGTTGTTGAGGATGCGGTTGATGACGACTTTCGCGATGCTCGCCACGAAACCGTAGAGCACCCCGCCCGCGACGATGTAGAACATCGCCCCGACGCGCTTGCGGAAGAAGACGAAGGCGGCGCCGAGCAGCAGGAGCACCCAGCCGAGGATCCCCAGGATGATGATGAGCTGCGTCTCGCGGATGATGTGCTCCTTCGCGAAGAAGGCAGCCACCGTGACGAACACGCCGATGCCGGCGACGCACATGACGATCGCGCCGATCGCGAACCGCGAGAGCTTCATCCGGGACACCCGCGCGTTGAGGATCGAGGTCAGCACGAGGGCGACGATGCCGATCGGCTGCACCACGATGAGCGGTGCGAAGCCGAGCGCCGTCAGCTGCAGAGCGATCGCGAGACCCAGCATGACCGTGCCGGTCACCCAGCTCGGGCGCGCGAGCAGTCGAACCAGCTGCCCGCCCGAGAGCCCCGACTTCTCCCCGGTGCCGTGCCGCTCCTCGACCGTGACCACGCCGCGATGCTGCAGCTGGGCGCCGAGGGACAGGAACACGGCGCCGACGACGGCGATGAGGATCCCGATCGGCGCCGAACCGGAGAACGCCTCCGCGATCCCGTCGGCGAAGGGGATGACGTCGGGCACCTGTCGAATCTACCTTCCCATCCCCCGATATCCTGAGCGAATGGCCGTACTCCCGATCCGGATCTCTGGCGACCCCGTGCTGCACAGCCGCGCGCAGGAGGTCGAGGAGATCGACGAGAGCCTCTCGACCCTCGTGCACGACATGGAGGACACCATGTCGGCGGCGCCCGGGGTGGGGCTCGCGGCCCCGCAGGTGGGTGTGTCGCTGCGGCTGTTCGTCTACAACTGGCGCGACGAGGAGGGGGTGCTGCATCGCGGCACCGCCATCAACCCTCAGTTGTTGATCTCGCCGCCGCCGATCGGGGTGGCGGATCCCGACGACGAGTCGGAGGGCTGCCTCTCGATCCCGGGCGAGCGCTTCCCGCTGCTGCGCTCCCGCACGGCGCTGCTGCGGGCCGTCGAGCTCGACGGGACGCCGTACGAGATCCTCGCGACCGGGTGGCTCGCCCGCATCTTCCAGCACGAGTTCGACCACCTGGACGGCATCCTCTACGCCGACCGGCTGGAGGCCGAGCATCAGCGTGCGGCGCAACGCGCCATCCGGCGGCGCAAGTGGGGCGTGCCGGGCCAGTCGTGGCTGCCCGGCCGCGACCACCTCGAGGACTGATCACGCCGGCTCCCCCGCTGATCGAGTAGCCGCGCAGCGGCGTATCGAGATCACCCCAGCCAGCCGAGCACCCGCACGAGCGCCGCGATCGCGGCCGCCGCGACCACGACCACGATGAACGGCGCGCGCAGCGCGAACAGCACGGCAGCGACCAGCACGGCGGGCACGCGCGCATCCACGATGATCCCTCCCCCATGCTCGAGCGTCTGCGTCGCGGTGAGCGCCGCGAGGAGCGCGACCGTCAACAGCGTCGCGACGCGCGCCGGGGTCGGGCGCTCGAGCAGGCTCGCCGGCACGAGGTAGCCCGCGAGCTTGAGCGCGAACACCGCGATCGAGGCGAGGAGGATCACATGCCACACGGTCATGCGATCCGCCTCCCCCCGAGGTTCGCGACGCCCACGACGACCGCCACGAGGGCGGCCGCGAGCACGGGCACGCCAGCCGGGAGCCACGGCACCAGTACCGTCGCGACGACCCCCGCCGCGACGGCGACGACGATCGGCTGACGCGCCGTGAGCCGCGGCCACAGCAGTCCGAGGAATGCGGCGGCCGCGGCCGCGTCGAGTCCGTACATCCGCACGTCCCCCACGAGGTCGCCGAGCAGGGCGCCGATGAGGGTTGCGAGGTTCCACCCCAGGTAGATGATCGCGCCGGTCGCCCAGAAGCCGACGCGCTGACCGCGCAGGCTCGGCTGCGCGACGGCGACCGCGGTGGACTCGTCGATCGTCCAGTGCGCGGCGGCGAGCCGCTTCCACCAGGGGCCGCCGACGATGGGCGACAGCCGCATCGCGTAGAGCGCGTTGCGCGCCCCCAGCAGGGTGGCGCTCGTGATCGCCGCGGGCGCCGCCGCCACGCCCCCCGAGGCGAGCACGCCGATGAGGGCGAACTGCGACCCGCCCGAGAACATGAACAGGCTCAGCACGCACGCCTGCCAGACATCCAGCCCGGAGGCGACGGCGAGCGCGCCGAACGAGACGCCGTAGGCCGAGACCGCAAGCCCCACCCCGAGCGCCGCACGGATCGCGGGACCGGCGGGATCCGACGGTGCGGCCTGGGTCTCAGTCATCGCCTCGGAAGGCGGCGGCCTCGCGGATCACCGTGAACAGCGATTCGGGATCGACGTCCTTGTAGAGGATCGCGTACGCACCCGAGACGGCGGCGGCCGGAACGTGATCGTCGACGTCGACGGTCGCCAGCAGCACGATGCGCGGCGCCCGTCCGAGGCCGCGCACCTGGGGGTCGGCGAGGATGCGTCCGGCCGCGACGAGGCCGTTGACGCGCGGCATCTGCACATCCATGAGCACGACGTCGACGTGCTCGCGGCGCAGGATGCCGAGCGCCTGCGCCCCGTCGCCCGCCTGCGCCACGACCTCGAGGTCGGGCTGCGAGCCCAGCAGCATCCGGAACCCCTCGCGCTGATCCGCGGAGTCGTCGACGAGCAGCACCCGGATCGGCCTCCGGGGGGTCACCGCGCTTCCAGCCGCACGCCGTGCACCCCGTTGTGGTACTTGAGCGAGGGGAACACCGCCTGCACCGTGAAACCCACTCCCGGCACGGTGTGCGCCTCGAAGACACCCCCGAAGAGCTCGGTGCGTTCGCGCATCTCGGTGATGCCGCGGCCGCTCGGCGCCTGGGTGAGGGCGGCGAGGTCGTCGTCGATCGTGTAGTTGTGCTTCTGCGCCTCGATATAGGGGTCGAGGCCGCTGCGGATGGCGGCGGCCCGGATGCCGTCGTCCTCCACGAGCACCTTGAGGCCGTCGTCCGTCCACCCGAAGGCCACCTTGGCGCGCGTGCCCTCGCCGCCGTGGGTGAGCGCGTTGCTGAGCGCCTCCTGCAGGATGCGGAAGATCGCGAGCTCCGCGCCGGGACGCAGCTCGTGCCGCTCGCCCGACTCGGTGAACTCCACGTCGAGACCCGCGTCGCGCATCACCTTGAACAGTTCGCGCGCCGAGGAGAGCCCCGGTTGCGGCGCCGCCTCCGCCTCGCCGTCGCGGACGACCGTCATGACCCGGCGCAGGTCGGCGAGGGTCGCCCGTGCCGACTCGGCGATCACGGCCGCGCTGCGGCCGGCGGCGGCCGGATCCTGGGTGGCCGCGTAACGGGCGCCGTCAGCCTGGCTGATGATGACCGTCACCGAGTGCACGGCGATCTCGTGCAGTTCGCGGATCATCCGCAGCCTGCTGCCCTGCTCCGCGAGGGCCAGCTCGAGGTCGATCCGCTCGCGCTCGGCGGTCGAGCGGTCGAGCCGCGCGAGCCGGGCCGCGCGGCGGGCGCGCCGCCACAGCACGAACACGAGCACCAGGAGCAGCACGAGGACCGCGGCGACCGCGGCGAGCACCACGACGAGGCTCGTCGCGTTGTCGTTCAGCCAGTCGTCCACACAGCTCCTCGTCGAGATCGATCGGGTGCCAGCGTAGCGCCGTGCGGTGCGCCCGCGCGCTCAGCGGCTCACTGCGGCGGCAGCGGGGATTGCGCGCGGAGCACCTCGAGTCGGGCGCGATACTCCACCTCGTCGATGTCGCCGCGCGCGTAGCGCTCGGCCAGCACCGTCTCGGCGCTGCGGGCCGCCTGGGCGGAAGCCCACGGACCCGCGGCCCCGGGGCCGGCACCCCACGGACCCGGATGCCACCCGCGGCGGCGCCGGGTGACGGCGAGCGTGATGATGAGGCCGATGATGAGCAGCCAGAACACGATCGGGATGAACACGAAGCCCCAGCCTCCACCCCATCCGGGGTGGAACGTCGCGGCCGCGAGGGCGATGGTCGAGTGCATGTCGGAATCTCCTTCCGTCGACCCCCTCGTGGAGCCGACGCCTCCACGCTCCTCGTCGGGCGGCGGATGCGCGTCCGCCCGCCGGTGTCTTCCGCCTACTCCCCCGGGAGCACGCCGGGTGCGACGAGCCCGGTCTCGTAGCCCACGATCACGAGCTGCACGCGGTCGCGGGCGCCGAGTTTGGTCATGATCCGCGACACGTGCGTCTTCGCGGTGAGCGGGCTGAGGTACAGCCGTGCACCGATCTCGTCGTTGGTGAGGCCCTGCGCCACGAGCGCGAGCACCTCGCGCTCGCGCTCGGTGAGCGCGGCGAGGCGAGTGGTGTCCGGCGCGGGGGCGAGCGTGCCCGCGACCCGGCCGAGCAGGCGCCGGGTGACGCTGGGGCTCAGCAGCGCCTCGCCCGCCGCGACGACGCGCACCGCACGGATGAGCTCGACGGGTTCGGTGTCCTTCACGAGGAAGCCGCTCGCGCCGGCGCGGATCGCGTGGGCGACGTAGTCGTCCAGCTCGAAGGTCGTCACGATCACGACGTGCACGCCCGCGAGCCGCGGCTCGGCCACGATGCGCTCGGTGGCCCACAGACCGTCGCCGTCCGGCATCCGGATGTCCATGAGCAGCACGTCGGGCCGCTCACTCGCCGCGAGCGCGACCGCCTCCCGACCCGTGCCCGCCTCCCCCACCACCGTGAGGTCGGGTTCCGATTCGAGCAGGCTGCGGAAGCCGGCCCGGATGAGCTGCTGATCGTCGGCGATCGCGACGCGGATCATCGCGCCTCCCGGGGAAGCTCGGCGCGCACGGTGAAACCGCCATCGGTGCCGAGCTCGAAACGCCCGCCGAGCAGTTCGGCGCGCTCCCGCATGCCGAGCAGCCCGCGTCCCGGCTCGACAGCGCCGACCCGGCCGTCGTCGCGCACCTCCACCATGAGGCGTCCCGCCTCATCCGCGAGCCGGACGCGCACGCTGCTCACCCCCACCCCGTGCCGGGCCGCGTTGGTGAGCGCCTCCTGCACGATGCGGTAGGCGGCGGCGCCGGCCGCCGTGGAGACGGCGACCCCGCGCAGCTCGTCGACGAGCTCGACCCGCGCACCCGGGATCCCGGCCCCGGCGACGAGCGCGGGGATGTCGCCGATGCCCGGCTGCGGCGCGAGCGGGCTGCCCTCGCCGTCGGCACGCAGCACCCCGAGCACGGCGCGCACCTCGTCGAGCGCGGTCTTGCTGGTCTGCTTGATGGAGGCGAGCGCCTCCACCGCCTGCTCGGGCCGGGTGTCGGCCAGGTGGAGCCCCACCCCCGCCTGCACGTTGATCTGGCTGAGCGAGTGGGCGAGCACGTCGTGCAGCTCGCGGGCGATCCGCATCCGCTCCTCCTCCGCCGCGGTGAGCCGCTTGCGGACCGCCGCCGCGCGGTACTCGCGCACACGCTCGCGGCGTGAGCGGATGCCTTCCCCGATCCCCATCACGAGCAGCAGCACGAGGGTCGTGCCGACGACGCGCGGCGGGGTCCACGTCTCGCTCGTGACGAGGATGCCCGCCACGAGCGCCACCGACCACCCGGCGGCGAGCGAGATCCAGGCCCAGCCGCGGGCGCCGCGCACGATCGCCCCGACGAGCGCGAAGGCGAGGGCGATCGGGGGAGGTCCGCCGTTGACGCCGACGAGCAGTTCGCCCACCGCCGCCGCGGTCGCCACGGCGACGACCGGCCCCGGCAGGCGCCGCGCGGCGATGAGGGCGAGCGGCCCGACCGCCGCAAGGGCGATGGTCAGCGCGCCGATCCACGGCTCGGGCTGCGCGATCCGCACGCCGATGGTCGCCGCCGGCAGCTGCACGAGTGCGCTCAGCACGACCGGCACCCAGAGTCGCAGGCGACGGCTCGGCCCCCAGCTGCGCTCCGGATCGCCCCACGCCCACGGCCCGCCGCCCCACTCGGCGCCACCCTGCGCACCAGGGTGCTCGGGTGGGCGCGGCATGGCACGATGCTACGCGCGGACGCCCGCCGCGACGTCGGCCGAGCGGTGCGCGCGGGTACTCCCGTGGGAGTAATCCCGGAGAATGAGGTGGAGCTCCCCGGCTTGGACTCGAACCAAGAACCTATCGGTTAACAGCCGATTGCTCTGCCAATTGAGCTACCGAGGATCGCTGCGAACAGCCCGGCTAGCTTAGCAAAGGTTCGGGCGGCTCCCGTGCACGGGGCGGCGGTCTCGAGGTGGTCGAGGAGCGCCCGCGCGGCGGACGCGTCGTGCGGCCACCGGCGCCGCTACAGGGCCAGAATGCGTGTCGGCGCCGGGGTCGTCACCGCGGCGATCGGCACGGGGATGCCGTCCGCCCCGATCCGGAAGGTGGCGATCGTGTCGGAGAGCTGGTTCGCCACATGCAGCAGCTCGCCGTCGACGAGCAGGTGCCGCGGCCAGTGCCCGCCCGACGGCACGGATGCGATGCCACGCGCCCCGTCGTCCTCGAGTGCGATCACCGAGACGAGGTCGGCGCCGCGCACGCCGGCGTAGAGGTGTCGTCCGTCCGCCGACAGGCTGAGAGCCGCCGCCTGATCGGCACCCGGGGTCGCGCCCGGGAGGGCGAGGATCTGCACGATCTCGAAGTCGATGCCCGCCGGGTCGAGGATGAGCAGCTCGCAGCTCCACTCCCCCAGCAGCGCGAGCTCGCCCGACGGCAGCGCGATGAGGTCCCGCGGGCCGGTGCCCTCGGGCAGGGCGAGCGAGTCGATGCGCTCGAGACGCCCATCGGCGCCGCGCGCGTGCACATGCAGGCGGTCGGCGCCGAGGTCGAGGGTGAGCACCCGGCCGTCGGGCAGCACGTGCACGTGGTGGGCGTGCGGCCCGTCCTGCGCGGGCAGCGGACCGGAACCGGACCCCTCGAGCCGCTGCGCAGGCGCGGTTCCGCCGTGCCGCAGCACCGTGATCGCGCCGTCCCCGTAGCTCGCCACCGCGACCGTGTCGTCATCGAGGAACGCCGCGTGACAGGGCCAGCGTCCGCCCGTGGCGACCACGCCGTCCGCTGCCCAGCCGTCCCCGTCGCGCCGGAACCAGGCGAGCCCGCCCGTACCCTCGAGCGTCGCGACCAGCCGATCCCCGCGCACGGCCAGCCACGACGGTGACGGGCACGCCAGCACAGGGCCGGCGACGACGACGGTGCCGTCGGGGGCGGAGCGGGCCGTCGCGATGCCCGCGGCGCCGCCGCCCATGTCGGCACCGTAGGCGCCGATCAGCAGAGAGCTCATGAACTCAATTCTGCAAGGCGGCGCACGTAGGGGTGCAGTGGATGCGCGAGCACCTCGTCGACGCCGCCGTACCCGACGACGAGCCCGGCGTGCAGCACGGCGATCCGATCCACGATGGTGCGCAGCTCCCGCAGGTCGTGACCCACGATGAGCGCGCTGAACCCCAGCTCGCGCTGCAGTTCCGCGACCACCTGGAGGATCGGCCCGCGGACGAGCACATCGACGCCCATCGTCGGGTCGTCTGCGACGAGCAGCTCGGGCTCGAGCACGAGCGCGCGGGCGAGGGCGATGCGCTGGCGCTGCCCCCGGCTCAGCTCGTGCGGGAACCGTTCGAGCACCGAGAGCGGCAGGCGCACGGCATCCACCAGCCGCGCCACGACCGCACCCGCCTCGAGCCGGTCGAAGTGCTTGTCCCGCTGGAAGATCGGCTCGGCGACGTTCTCACCCACCGTGAGGTGCGGCTGAAGGCTCGATCCGCCGTCCTGCGGCAGGTAGCCCACGCGGAGCGCGAGGGCGTCGCGCCGGCGGGAGGAGTTCCGGCGCAGCTCGGTGCCGAGCACGCGCAGCCGGCCACCCACGATCTCGGGCGTGCCGCGCTCGCCGGGGGCCGTCTGCGCGGCGATCACCCGCGCGAGCGTCGACTTGCCCGCCCCCGCCTCACCGATCAGCCCGAGCGTCTCGCCGTCGAGGATCTGCACAGACACCCCGTTGAGGGCGGGCGTCTCGTCGCGGCCGTAGGCGACCGTCAGGTCGTCGGCCAACACCGCGACATCCCGCAGCTCGGCGCCGGTCACGACGGGGAGCCTCCGAGCGCCTGCAGCGCGAGCCGACGTTCGGCCTGCTCCTCGGGATCCGGGACCGGCAGCGAGGCGAGCAGGCGCTGCGTGTACGGGTCACGCGGCGCACCGAGCACCTGCGCGGTCGGCCCCTCCTCCGCGATCTCGCCGTGGTGCAGCACCACCACCCGATGGGCGACCCGGTCCACCACCGCGAGATCGTGGGTGATGAACAGCGATGCGAAGCCGAAACGGGCCTGCAGCTCTTCGAACAGCTCGAGCACGCGTGCCTGCACCGAGACGTCGAGGGCGCTCGTCGGCTCGTCGGCGATGAGCAGCTTCGGATCGAGGGCGAGCGCCCGCGCGAGGCTCGCACGCTGCCGCTGACCACCGGACAGCTCGTGCGGGTAGCGATCGCCGTACGAGCCCGAGAGCTGCACGGCCTCCAGGAGCTCGTCCACGCGATCCCGGGCCGCGGTCGGCGACTCGGCGACGCCGTGCACGACCAGCGGCTCCGCCACGCACTCGGCGATCGTCAGCAGCGGGTTGAAGCTCGTGGCCGGATCCTGGAACACGAAGCCGAGCTCGCGACGCTTCGTGCGGAAGCGGCGCTCCTTCACTCCGATCATCTCGGTGCCGAGGACGCGCAGCGAGCCGCCGGTCGCGGGGGTCAGCCCCGCGATCGCACGGCCGATCGTCGTCTTCCCGGACCCCGACTCCCCCACCAGGCCGACGACCTCGCCGGGCTGGATCCGCAGATCCACGCCCTTCACCGCGAGGAAGGGCTTGCGGCCGAAACGGCCGGGGTATTCGATCTCGAGCCCGGTCGCCTCGACGACGGGCGGCTCGTCCGTCACGGCCGGGGCGGCGCGTTCGACGAGCTCCACGCGCGGGACCGCCGCGAGCAGCTTCTGCGTGTACGGGTGCCGCGGGGCCGCGAACAGCTCGCGCACCGGCGCGGTCTCGACGATCTCGCCCTGGTACATGACCGCCACGCGGTCCGCGAGGTCGGCCACGACACCCATGTTGTGCGTGATGAGCACGATCGCGGTGCCGAACTCGTCGCGGCACCGTCGCAGCAGCTCGAGGATCTCCGCCTGCACCGTCACGTCGAGCGCCGTCGTCGGCTCGTCCGCGATCAGCACGGAGGCGTCGAGGGCGAGCGCCATGGCGATGACGATGCGCTGCTTCTGCCCGCCCGAGAACTGGTGCGGGTAGTCGTCGACGCGCTGCTCCGGCTCCGGGATGCCCACTCGCCGCAGCATCTCGATCGCATGCGCGCGAGCCTGTTTCGTCGTGTACTTGCCGTGCGCCCGCAGACCCTCCGCCAGCTGCCAGCCGACCGTGTACACCGGGTTGAGGGCCGTCGACGGCTCCTGGAAGATCATCGCCGCCTCGGTGCCCCGCAGTTCGCGCAGGCGGTGGCGGTCGAGGCGCACGACGTCCTCGGATCCCACGAGCACCGCGCCCGAGAGCGTCGCCGTCTCCGGCAGCAGCCGCAGGATGCTGCGCGCCGTCACCGTCTTGCCGGAACCGGATTCGCCCACGATCGCGAGCACCTCGCCGGGTGCCACCTCGAGGTCCACCCCGCGCACGGCCTGCACGGTGCCGCCGTCGGTGTCGAAGGAGATCCGCAACTGACGGATGTCGACGGCCGGCTGGTTCGCGCCCATCAGATCACCTCTCCGAGTTCCTCGCCTGGCGCCGGCTGCGCGGCCGCAGCCGCCTGCGCCGGCGTCTCGGCGGGCTTGCGCCGGGCCCGCAGGCGCGGGTCGGCGAGGTCGTTGAGGCTCTCCCCGATGAGCGTGATGCCGAGCACCACGAGCACGATCGCGACGCCCGGGAAGATCGAGGTCCACCAGATGCCGCTCGTGACGTCCGAGAGCGACTTGTTGAGGTCGTAGCCCCACTCCGCGGCCTTGCTGGGCTCGATGCCGAAGCCCAGGAAGCCGAGACCCGCGAGGGTGAGGATCGCCTCCGAGCTGTTGAGCGTCAGGATGAGCGGAAGCGTGCGGGTCGAGTTGCGCAGCACGTGACGGAACATGATCCGCCCCGTGCGCGCGCCGACCACCTTCGCCGACTCGACGAAGGCCTCCGACTTGATGCGCACCACCTCGGCGCGCACGACCCGCAGGTACTGCGGGATGAACACGACCGTGATCGAGATCGCCGCCGCGAAGATGCCGCCCCACAGGCTCGACTGCCCGCCGGAGATGACGATGGCCGCGACGATCGCGAGCAGCAGGCTCGGGAAGGCGTAGATCGCGTCGGCGATGACGATCGTGATGCGGTCGAACCAGCCGCCGATGTACCCGGAGAGCAGGCCCAGGAACACGCCGATGAACACCGACAGCACGATCGCCACGATGATCACCAGCAGCGCGGTCTGCGCACCCCAGATCACCCGCGAGAGCACGTCGTAGCCGCCGACCGTGGTGCCCAGCAGGTGCTCCGCGCTCGGCGGCTGCTGCGCACCGAACAGCCCGTTCGGGCCGCGCAGCTGGTTGTAGCCGTAGGGCGCGAGCAGCGGCGCGAGGATCGCCACCACGAGGAAGATCGCGGTGATCACGAGACCCGTGACGAGCATCCCGCGCTGCAGCCCGACGCTCTGCCGCAGCTGCTGCAGCACGGGCAGCCGGTGCCACCACACTCGCTTCGCGCGGGGTGTGGTCGGGGCCGAGGAGGTCGTGGCCATCAGTACCTCACCCGCGGGTCCAGGATCGCCGCGATGATGTCGACGATGAAGTTGGTGAGCGCGACGATCACGGCGAGCAGGGCGACGATGCCCTGCACGGCGACGAAGTCGCGTTTGGAGAGGTAGAGGGCCAGCTGGAAACCGAGACCCTTCCACTCGAAGGTGGTCTCGGTGAGCACCGCGCCGCCGAGCAGCATGGCGATCTGCAGGCCGATGACGGTGATGATCGGCACGAGTGCGGGCTTGAGCGCGTGCTTGCGCACGAGCCGGAACTCGCGCACCCCGCGGGAGCGGGCGGCATCCACGTAGTCGCGCGAGAGCGTGCCGATGACGTTCGTGCGCACGAGCCGCAGGAACACTCCGGCGGTCAGCAGGCCGAGGGCGAGCGCGGGGAGCACGGCGTGGGCGAGCACATCCCCCACCGCCTCCGCGCTTCCCGTGCGGATCGCGTCGATGAGGTAGATGCCGCTCGGATCGCCGAGCGCCTCGATCTTGATCTCGGTGCGGGTGGAGGCGCGCCCCGCGACGGGCAGCACCTTGAGCCACACCGAGAAGACGAGCTTGAGCACGAGGCCGGCGAAGAACACCGGGGTGGCGTAGCTCAGGATGGCGAAGACGCGCAGTCCCGCATCCCCCCAGCGATCGCGGAAGTAGGCGGCGACCATGCCGAGCGGGATGCCCACGATGAAGGCGACGATGAGCGCGTAGAAGACCAGCTCGAGGGTCGCCGAGCCGTACGTCCACAGGATGTCGGTGATCGGGCGGCCGTCGGTGATCGAGCTGCCGAAGTCTCCCGTGAACACGCGACCCAGGTACTCGAGGTACTGCACCATGATCGGCCGGTCGTATCCGGCCTCGTGGATGCGCTCGGCGAGCTGCTCGGGCGTGAGCCGGTCGCCGAGGGATGCGGTGATGGGGTCGCCCGTCAGGCGCATGAGGAAGAACACGAGGGTGACGAGGATGAAGATCGTCGGGAAGATCAGGAAGAAGCGCACCAGCAGGTAGCGCCAGATGCCCCCACCCGTCGGCCGCTTGCGCGCCGTCGCTCCGGCGCCGGGCGGCGCCGTGGGGGCCGTGACGGTCGTCATGTCCTGTGGATCTCCCTCGTGGCGACGAGAACGGGGCGGCCCTTGCGTGGCCGCCCCGTTCCCGGTGTGGACGTGTCCGGTCTCGCTCAGCCCTTGGTCAGGCTACCGAAACGGAACTTGAACGAGCCATCGAGCACGGTGCCCGAGACGTCCTTGCCGGCGATCGCCGTCTGCGCGCCCTGCAGCAGCGGCAGGGTCGACAGCTGGGCGGCCACCTTGGCCTGGATGTCCTCGATGAGCTGCTGACGCGCGGCCGGGTCGACCTCGGTCTGCTGCGCCACGATCTCCGAGTCCACCTCGGCGTCGCTGTAGTGGTTCGAGAGGAAGTTCTCGGTGGCGAAGAACGGCGTCAGGTAGTTGTCCGCGTCGGAGTAGTCCGGGAACCATCCGAGCTGGTACAGCGGGTAGACGTCGGCGACGCGGTCCTTCGAGTACTGCGTCCACTCGGTCGAGCCGAGGTTGACCGTGAACAGGCCGCTCGAGTCGAGCTGGTCCTTCACAAGCGCGTACTCGTCGGCCGAGGAGCCGCCGTAGTGGTCGGGGTTGTACTGCAGGTTGATCTCGACCGGGGTCGCGACACCGGCAGCCTCGAGGGTCGCCTTCGCCTTGTCGACGTCGGCACCGCCCGAACCGTCACCGTAGAGCTCCTTGAGCACCTCGGTGGCCCCGGTCAGACCCTGCGGCACGTAGGAGTACAGCGGGGTGTAGGTGTCCTTGTAGACCTGATCCGCGATCTCGCCGCGGTCGATGACGTCGGCGATGGCCTGGCGCACGGCGAGAGCCTTGGCCGGGTCGGCGTCCGCGGTCTTCGCGCCGTAGGGCTGGGTGTCGAAGTTGAACACGATGTAGCGGATCTCGCCACCGGGGCCGTCGATGACCTGGACGGCGTCCGTCTTCGTGCGCAGGTCGGCGATGTCGGTCGCCGACAGGCTGCGGTACGCGACGTCGATGTTGCCCTCCTGCACGTCGAGCTTGAGGTTCGACGAGTCGGCGTAGTACTTGAGGGTCACATCGGCGTTCTTCGGCGCTCCGAGAACGCCCTGGTACTCGGCGTTCGGCGTGAAGGTGACGAGCTCGTTGAACTTGTAGCTCGAGATCGTGTACGGACCGGCGAAGGCCTTGCCCTCGACGATGTCGTCGTCGCTCGTGACGGAGTCGGCCGAGAAGACCTCCTCGTCCACGATCGGACCGGCGGGGCTCGAGAGCACCTGCGGGAAGGTCTGGTCGTTGCCGTTCTTGAGGTGGAACACGACGGTCGTGTCGTCGGGGGTCTCGACGCTGTCGAGGTTGCCGAGCAGGGACGAGGGACCGTTCTCGTCGGCGATCTTCAGCTGACGGTCGAAGGTGAACTTGACGTCCGAGGAGGTCAGGTCGTGCCCGTTGGCGAACGTGAGGCCCGGCTTCAGGGTGACCGTGTAGTCGCTGTCACCGGTGAACTCGGCGGAGGCCGCGATGTCGGGCTCGACATCCGAGGTGCCGGGCTTCGAGTTCAGCAGGAACGGGAAGACCTGGTTCATGACGGCGAACGAGCCGTTGTCGTACGACCCGGCCGGGTCGAGGAAGGTGACCTTGTCGGTGGTGCCGACGATGATCGAGCTTGCGCCGGAGCCGCCGTTGTCGCCGGTGTCCGATGCGCAGCCCGCGAGCACGAGCGCTGCGCTCGCGGGGAGCGCGATCGCCGCGAGAACGCGAGCCTTGTGAGAGACGGATGCCATGTCCGTGGACCTCATTCCTTGGGTGTGAAGGGAGAGGGCGGCCGCAGCCGCCCGATCATCAGGTCTATCACGGCATTTCGGGCGCAACTTCCACGAGCGGGGTCGCCCGGGGTTTGTTTACGACATCGAAATCATCCACGCACGATCCGTGCGCACTGACGAGTTCCATGCAAGATCATTGACTCGCACGCGACGATCATTCGCCGCGCAGCTCCCGCCGCTCGCTCTCGAGCGCCGCCGATTCACGGCTCAACGCCGCCTCGCGCTCGGTGTCGCCCTCGGCACGCGCCCGCTGCATCGCGCCGAGCACCTCGCTCTTGCGGCGCAGCAGATCGCGGTCCACGAGCGAGCTCACCACGCCGACGCAGTAGGTGGCCAGCTGCTCGCGCCGCTCCGGGATCGGCGCCACGCCGAGCTGGGTGACGAGCATCCCGAAGCCGCGCGGCACCTCGCCGGCGACCCGCTGCAGCCACTCGGGGTCGGAGAGGTGATCGAGACTGCTGCGCACGGCGTCGCGCACCACGGCGAGGGTCGGGTTGGCGAACCGCGCCTCGGCCGCCTTCGCGACGAGCGCGGAGCCGACCGCCTCCGGGTACTGCAGGATCGCCATGAGCGCGTCGCGCTCCATCCGCGTCACGGGGTCGGTGGGAAGCTCGGTGAGGCTCGCCTGACGCTCCTCGGCCGGCGCGCTCCCGGCGTCGGCGGGGCGCGACTCGCCCTCGGTGCGGGCCTCGGGGCGACGCGTCGCATTGGCGGCCGCCGTGACCGCGCGGCCGACCTCGGTGGGATCCATGCCCAGCCAGCCCGCGAGATTGCGCACGTAGCCCACGCCGAGCGCGCGGTCGCGGATGCCGGCGACCACGGGCGCCGCAGCGCGCAGGGCCGCAACGCGCCCCTCGACCGTCTCGAGATCGTGGCCGGCCAGGCGGCGGCGGATCATGAACTCGAACATGGGCTTGCGGGTGCGGATGAGCTGCCGCACCGCCTCGTCGCCGCGATGGATGCGCAGATCGCACGGGTCGAGATTGTCGGGCGCGACCGCCACGAAGGTCTGCGCGGCGAAGCGCTGCTCCTCGGCGAAGGCGCGGCTCGCGGCCCGCTGGCCCGCCTCATCCGGGTCGAAGGTGAAGACCACCTCGCCGGTTCCGGAGGAGTCGGCGTTGTCGACGTCGCCCAACACGCGGCGCACGACCTTGATGTGGTCGACTCCGAACGCGGTGCCGCAGGTGGCGACGGCCGTCGTGATGCCCGCGAGGTGGCAGGCCATGACATCCGTGTAGCCCTCGACGATCACGACCTGCTTGTTCTTGGCGACGTCGCGGCGGGCGAGGTCGAGCCCGTAGAGCACCTGGCTCTTGTGGAACACGAGCGTCTCGGGGGTGTTGAGGTACTTCGGCCCCTGGTCGTCGTCGAAGAGCTTGCGCGCCCCGAAGCCGACCGTCTGCCCGGTGACGTCGCGGATCGGCCAGATGACGCGCCCGCGGAAGCGGTCGTAGGAGTTGCCGCGCTCGCCCGTGGAGAGCAGTCCGGACGCCACGAGCTCGTCCTGGGTGAAGCCCTGCGCGAGCAGCGCGTTCTTGAGCGCGTCGAACGACTTGGGGGCGTAGCCGACGCCGAAGCGTTCGGCCGCCGCCTGATCGAAGCCGCGCCCGCCGAGGAAGTCGCGGCCCGGCTGTGCGTCGGGCTCGGCGAGGCGCGCGCGGAAGAACTTCTCGGCGGCGGCGTTCGCGGCGAGCAGCCGCGCGCGGTTGCCGTGGTCGGCCGCGGGTCCCGAGCCGTCTTCGTAGTGCAGCTCGAAGCCGATGCGGGCGGCCATCCGCTCGACCGCCTCCTGGAAGCTCACGTGATCCATGCGCTGCAGGAAGGTGAAGACGTCGCCGCCCTCGCCGCAGCCGAAGCAGTGGTAGAAGCCCACCTGCGGGCGCACGTGGAAGCTCGGGCTGCGCTCCTCGTGGAAGGGGCAGAGCCCCTTGAGCGATCCGACGCCCGCCGACTTGAGGGTCACGTAGTCGCCGATCACGTCGGCGATGTTGATCCTCGACCGGACCTCGTCGATGTCGCTTCTGCGAATGAGGCCGGGCATGCAGCGATTCTAGGATCGGCGTGCGTCGCCCGCTGCGACGCCCCTCACCAGACTCTCGACGATCGACCGCAGCTGAGCGTCCGAACCGTAGTCGGCGAGCTCGTCGGCCACCGCGACGGTCGCCGGGAAGTGCTCGGCAGGAGCCGCGCGGATGCGGTCGGCGACCTCGGTGCGACGCTGCGAGCCGGGGCGGGCGGCCGGCGCGAGGAACCCGGCGGCGCCGTAGACGAAGGCGAGCAGCCCGGTGAACAGCTCGACCGCCTGCCGCGCATCCAGCCCGCCCCGCAGTGCCGCCGCGAGGTACAGCTCTCCCGCGGCGGTCGCCCCCCGGCCCGGGTCGGGTCGGGCGAAGAGCGCGGTGACGGCCCAGGGGTGCGCACGCAGATGCGCGAGCAGGCGCAGCGCCGCCTCGACGACGACCTCGTCCCACGGGCGGCTCGGGTCGTCCCTCGCGACGAGCTCGCCGAGCAGCCCGTCGAGCACCAGGTCGAGCAGCTCGTCCTTCGACGCCACGTGCGTGTAGAGCGCCATCGGGCCGGCCCCGAGTCGCTCGGCGACGGCACGGATCGTGAAGCCCTCGAGACCTTTCTCGATGAGCACCTCGCGGGCAGCGGAGGTGATCTCGGCCACGCTCAGGCTGTTGCGGGGGCGGCGCGGACGAGGTGACCGCGAGTCGTCGTTGCTATACCGTACCATGTACGTTATGGTAGCACGCATGAACCCCACCCCCGGAAAGCTCCGCGGCGTGGTGCCGTGGATCGTGCTCTGGCTCTCGGCGCCGCTCGGCGGCCTCATCGCCTTCTGGATCTTCGGACCCGTCACCTCCGCCATCGTCGGCCTCGCCGCCGGCGCCGTCGTCGGCCTCGGCGTGGGCGCCGCGCAGGCCTGGGCGCTGCGCCGTCCACTGCTGCGCTGGACGATCGCGAGCGCCATCGGCCTCGGCATCGGCACCGACGTCGCCATCATCGTCGCGAAATCGCTGCCCGACTCCCCCGCGGCCACCCTGCTCGCAGCCGCGGTCGCCGGACTCGCGCTCGGGGCGGCGCAACTGTTCGCCCATCCGCCGACCGGCCGACTCCTGTGGCTCGCCATCACGACGCTCGGCTGGGTCATCGCCTGGGGCGTGAGCCTCACGCTCGCGATCAGCACCGAGCAGGGCTTCGTGATCTTCGGCTCCACCGGGTCGCTCGTGCTCACCGTGCTGCTCGCCGTCGCCCTGTGGCTGCGCCGCCGGGCCGCCGCCCGCGCGATCGCGGAGACGCAGGCGACGCCGTGAGCGCCCTGCCCGGCCTGCTCATCGCGGTGCCGATCGCCTTCAACCTGTTCTACGGCCTGCTCGCCTGGCGCTTCTCGTATCCCGGGATCCTCCGCGAACCGACAGCAGCGATCCTGGAGCGCTTCCGCGCGGGCGGCAGCGGACTCATCCTGCTCTGGTGGGCTTTCGCCCTCTCGGCGCTCGCCTTCCTGCCGATCCCCGTGCTCGCGGCGCGGCTCGTGCCCGACCCCGACCTCGCCGCGATCGGGCTCGTGGTCGGCGTGGTCGCCTCGGTGGTTCAGGCGCTCGGCCTCGTCCGATGGGTGTTCCTCGTGCCGCATCTCGCCCGGGAGCGGGCGGCGGGAGCGGATCCGCGCACCATCGACCTCGTGTTCCAGTCGTTCCACCGCTACCTGGGCGTCGCCGTCGGCGAGCACCTGGGCTACCTCGGCACCGGTTCCTGGACGATCCTCGTCGCCCTCGGCGCCTCCCCCGTGCTGCCGCTCTGGATGACGATCGCCGGGGTCGTGATCGGCGTCATGCTGCTGGTCGGCGCGCTCGAGTTCATCGGGCCGTTCGAGCCCCGCGGCTGGTCGCTCGCCGGCATCCTGGTGCCGGTCGGCTACATCCTCTGGTCGCTCTGGCTCATCGCCCTCGGCGTGCTGCTGCTGGCGTGAGCCTCCAGCCGCCCCGTCCGTCCCAGCCGCCCCATCCGCCCCATCCGCCCCAGCCGTCCCAGCCGTCCCATCCGTCCCATCCGCCCCATCCGCCCCATCCGTCCCATCCGTCCCATCCGCCCCATCCGTCCCATCCGTCCCATCTCAAGGAGTCGGGCAACCCATCTCAAGGAGCCCAGGCGGGAAATGCGCTACTCGCTCCACTCTGCCCACAGCAGTCACAACCACTCCTTGAGATGGGATGCCCGACTCCTTGATTTGGGAGGGCTCAGGAGACCAGACGCTCGTGCCAGGCGTTCGCGGACGGGTCGGTGAGCGAGGCGACCTGGTCGACGATCACGCGCTTGCGGGCGGTGTCGTCGGCCGCCGCCGCGAAGTCGGCCGCGAAGCCGATGTCGAGCTGCGAGGGATCCGCCCACAGGGCGTCCGCGAGCTCGGTGAGGATGCCGCGCTGCCGCGCGTAGATCGGCTTGCGGGAGTTGGTGGACATCACATTCGCCGCCACGATGCCCTTGAGCACCGCGATCTCGGCCCGCGTCGCGTCCGGGACCACCACGTCCGCCCCGAACCGTGCGAGCGCCGACGCGGGATACGCCTCCCGCGTCGCCCGCACCGCCTCGGCCGCGAAGCGCCCGATGAGCTGCGAGGTGAGGTTCTTGAGCCGGGCCAGGTCGCGCCGCGAGCCGTCCCAGGTGCCGATCCAGTCGGGCAGCTCGTCGAGCCGGTCGAAGGCGGCGATGAGCGTGGCGTGGTCGAACTCGCCGCCGATCCACACCACCATGCTGTCGACGAGCGCGTCGTGGTCGGCGCGCCCGGAGAGCGCGGGCACATCGAGGTAGCCGGAGACGATCGCGTCCTCGAAGTCGTGCACCGAGTAGGCGATGTCGTCGGAGAGGTCCATCACCTGCGCCTCGATGCAGCGCACCCGCTCGGGCGCGCCCTCTCGAAGCCAGAGGAAGGCGGGGGTGTCGTCGGCGTAGAAGCCGAACTTGGAGCGTCCGGAGGGGTCGGGGATGCCGTCCTGCTCGGGCCAGGGGTACTTGCAGCTCGCGTCGAGGCTCGCCCGGGTGAGGTTGAGCCCGTAGGCGCGGCCGTCGGCACCGAACACCTTCGGCTCGAGCCGGGTCAGCAGTCGCAGCGTCTGGGCGTTGCCCTCGAAGCCGCCGATGTCGTGCGCCCAGTCGTTGAGCGCCTTCTCACCGTTGTGGCCGTAGGGCGGATGCCCGAGGTCGTGGGCGAGGCACGCGGTGTCGACGACATCCGGGTCCAGGCCCAGGTTGACGGCGAGTTCACGGCCCACCTGGGCCACCTCGAGAGAATGGGTGAGCCGGTTGCGGGCGAAGTCGAGCCCGGCGGTCGGCGAGAGCACCTGGGTCTTCACCGCGAGGCGGCGCAAGGCGCTCGAGTGCAGGATGCGCGCCCGGTCGCGGGCGAAGTCGCTGCGGCGGGTGGAGTGCTGTTCCGGGAGCATCCGCTCCACGTCCGCGTCGCCGTAGCCGGGCGAGCGCGCGGCTCCGGCCGCGAGCTCAGCCACCGGAGGTGTCCAGCTCGGCCTCGGTGAGCTCGGCGCGGTGGGTCTCCTGGAGCTCCCGGCTGTCGAGCCAGCGCTCGGGCAGTGCCGGCTTCTTGGGTGTGCCGGCGCGCCCCCGCTGGCCTTCGGCGTCCGCGCCCGGGTAGGGCTCGTCGCCGTCGAGCCGGCCGAGCAGCTCGTCGATCTCGGCCAGGCTGGAGGCCTGAGCGAGAGCCGCACGCAGCTCGCCACCCACCGGGTAGCCCTTGAAGTACCAGGCGACGTGCTTGCGGATGTCGCGGCAGGCGCGGTTCTCGTCGTCGTCGAAGAACTCGACGAGCAGTTCGGCGTGACGGCGGAAGGCCTGAGCCACCTCGCCGAGGGTGGGCTGGGCGGTGGGGGTGGTCTCGATACGCCCGCTGCGCGGGCTACTCGACCAGCGAGATTGGGAGAATGCGGCCGCGAGGTCGCCGAACAGCCAGGGGCGGCCGAGGCAGCCGCGGCCGACCACGACGCCGTCGCACCCGGTCTCGTCGACCATGCGCACGGCATCCGCCGCCGACCAGATGTCGCCGTTGCCGAGCACGGGCACGCTCGTGACGGTCTGCTTGAGCTTCGCGATCGCCGACCAGTCGGCGGTTCCCGAATAGAACTCGGCGGCCGTCCGGGCGTGCAGGGCGATCGCCGAGACTCCGGCACCCTCCGCCACGCGGCCCGCCTCGAGGTAGGTGAGGTGGTCGGAGTCGATGCCCTTGCGCATCTTCACCGTGAGCGGCAGCGGGCCGGCCGCCTGCACGGCCCCTTCGACGATCTCGCGGAACAGTCCGATCTTCCAGGGCAGCGCCGCTCCCCCGCCCTTGCGGGTGACCTTGGGCACCGGGCAGCCGAAGTTGAGGTCGATGTGGTCGGCGCGATCCTCTGCCACGAGCATCCGGACCGCCTCGGCGACCGTCTTCGGGTCCACGCCGTACAGCTGGATCGAGCGCGGTGTCTCGGACTCGTGGTGACGGATGAGGCGCATCGACTCGGGCGTGCGCTCGACGAGCGCACGGCTCGTGATCATCTCCGAGACGTACAGACCGGCACCGTACTCGCGGCAGAGCCGGCGGAACGCGGTGTTGGTGATGCCCGCCATCGGCGCGAGCACCACCGGCACCTCGAGTCGGAGCGGGCCGATCGAGAGCGCGGGGGCGGGGGGCGCGAATAGGGTGGACATCCCCTCGATTCTTCCAGATCGAGCCGAGAGGAGGCCGGACATGGGTTCAGGACGCGAACGGGTGGCCGCCGATGCCGCCGCACGCGGCATCCCGGTGGAGTTCATCGACCGCCAGGCGGCGAACTCGCTCGAGGAGGCGGCCGCGATTCTCGGGATCACCCCGGCCGACATCGTCAAGTCGCTCGTCGTGAAACGCGCCGATGGGACCTTCCTGTTCGCGGAGATCCCCGGCGACCGGGTGATCTCCTGGCCCAAGCTCCGTGCCCTCGTGGGCGTCAACAAGCTGCAGCTGCCGGACGCGGGGCAGGCGCTCGACGCCACCGGCTACGAGCGCGGCACCATCACCCCGCTCGGCTCGACCACGGCGTGGCCGGTGTACGTCGACGAGCGCGTCGCCGGCCGCCGCGTCTCGATGGGCGCCGGTGAGCACGGCGTGAGCCTGTTCGTGGATGCCGACGCGCTCATCGCGGGGCTCGGGGCGACCGTCGCCGACATCTCGGAGGCGGCTCCCGCGCGGTGATCGCGATACGCCGTTTCGCGGCTACTCGATCAGCGGGGTGAACGCTCCTCGATCCCCTGGGTTCCCGGGATCTCGCAGACGTCGCCCTCGCAGACGACCGCGTCGGGGGCGCCGAGCGGGATGAGGCCGCTCATGCGTCCACCGTGTCGGATGCCGCCTTCTCGGCCGCGACCTGCGTCAGCACCTCGGCGAAGGTCGACGCATCCTGGGCGCCCGAGACGCCGTACTTCCTGTCGATGACGAAGAACGGCACTCCTTGGATGCCGAACTCCACGGCGACCGCCTGGTCTTCCCGCACATCGGCGAGGTACTCGTCCGCCTCGAGGGAGCGCACGACGTCGTCCCGGTCGAAGCCGAGCTCGGCGGCGAGGTCGGCGAGGTCCGCGATGCGGCCGACGTGGCGTCCCTGCTCGAAGTAGGCCTGGAGCAGGCGCTCCTTCATCTCCAGCTGACGGCCGTGCGCCTTCGCGTAGTGCAGCAGCTGGTGCGCCTTCACCGTGTTGGTGTGCTGCAGGGCGTCGTAGTCGTAGTGCAGGCCGACCGACTCGGCGATCGAGGTGACCCGGCCGATCATCGCCTTGGCGGTCTCCACCGGGATGCCCTTGTGGTGCGCGAGGAACTCGAACTCGTCGCCCTCGAAGTCGACGGGGGTGTCGGGCGAGAGCTCGAAGGAGTGGTACTCGACCTCGACCGGCACGCCGGCGAGCTCGGCGCCCGCCTCGAACTTGCGCTTTCCGATGAAGCACCAGGGGCAGGCGATGTCGGACCAGATGTCGATCTTGAGAGGTTCAGGCATACCTGATGCAACCGCATGGATTATGTGGTATTCCCTGAAGGGTGTCTGCCGGGGGCCGGAGTTCCCGATAAACCCCGGACCCCGGCAGAACTTTAGGGGCGCGCCGCGCCGACTTCGGCGGGGCGGCCGAGCGCCCGGTACTCCCAGCCGGCGGCTCGGTAGCGGGCCACGTCGAGCGCACCGCGGCCGTCCACGATGCGGCGCTGTGCGACCAGCACGCCCATGTCTTCGGGATCGGCGGTCACGAACTCGGCCCATTCGGTCAGCAGGACGACCACGTCGGCACCGTCGACGGCCTCGCCGAGGGTGTCCGCGTAGTCGAGGTCGGGGTAGGCGCGGTGCGCGTTGGCGTTCGCCTGCGGGTCGTAGACGACGACGCTCGCGCCCTCGAGGTAGAGCAGCCGGGCCACATCCAGGGCCGGTGCGTCGCGCACATCGTCGGAGTCGGGCTTGAACGCGGCACCGAGCGCGGCGACCCGCACCCCCTGGAGGCTGCGCCCGGCGAGCTCGCGGACGAGGTCGACGGTGCGCGAACGGCGTCGCAGGTTGATCTGGTCCACCTCGTGCAGGAAGGCGACCGCGGCGCTCACCCCGAGTTCCTCGGCACGCGCGCGGAACGCCCGGATGTCCTTGGGGAGGCACCCGCCGCCGAAGCCCAGGCCCGGCTTGAGGAAACGTCCGCCGATGCGGTCGTCGTAGCTGAGCGCCTTCGCCAGCAGCGAGACGTCGGCCCCCGCCGCCTCGCACACCTCGGCCATCGCGTTGATGAAGGAGATCTTGGTGGCGAGGAAGGAGTTCGCGGCGACCTTCACGAGCTCCGCGGTCGCGGGGTCCGCGACCACGACTGGCGTTCCGGCCGCGAGAAGGGGCGAGTAGGCGGCCCGCAGCATCTGCTCCGCCCAGGCGCTGCGCACACCGAAGACGAGGCGATCGGGACGGAGGGTGTCCTCCACGGCGAAACCCTCGCGCAGGAACTCGGGGTTCCAGGCGAGTTCGAGCTCCGCGCCCGCGGGCGACAGTTCGACGATGCGCTCGGCGAGCCGGTCGGCGGTGCCCACGGGGACGGTCGATTTGCCCACCAGGAGCGCTTTGCGCGTGACGCGTCGGGCCAGCTCGCCGAAGGCGGCGTCGACGTAGCGCAGGTCGGCGGCGTCCGAGCCGCTCGACTGCGGGGTGCCGACGCAGATGAAGTGCACGTCGCCGAACTCGGCGGCGAGGTCGAAGTCGGTCGTGAAGCGCAGGCGCCCGGTGGCCAGGGTCTCCACGAGCAGGGTGTCGAGCGCCGGCTCGAAGAAGGGCAGCTTCCCGGAGGCCAGGGCCGCGACCTTGGCGGGATCCACGTCGACCGCGACGACCTCGTAGCCGAGGTGAGCCATGCAGACGGCCTGGGTGGCGCCGAGGTAGCCGGTGCCGATCACGGTGATGCGCGGGGGGATGTTCACGGGTACGTCCTTTGCGTCAGGAGTTCCGAGTACTCAACTGACGTCACCCATCGGGGTGGTGACGCAATCCCCATCGACCGTGAACGGGGAGGACTCCCTGTGGGGGTGGAGTCCGCCCGTCCAACAGTTGCTGCCACCACGGTGACAGGGGGGTCCGCGGGTGTCAAGATCGCGGACCCCCCGAACGGGGAGGTTTTACCTGCCGTTAACGCCGCGTCGTGGCGCGGACGGCGGCGGGGGCCGCGACGACCTTGAGGACGACGGGAAGCGACACCGTCGAACCGCTCGCCGTCGTCACGACGGCAGCGCTCGGATAGCTTCCCGGGGCGACCCCCGAGAGAGCCCATGCGACGCTCCACCCGCTCGTCTCCCGGATGCCGCGCACCTTCACCTTGCCGTCGATCGAGATCGTAAAGCTGCTGGCGGAGGTGACGCCCTTGGCGGCGAAGTACCCGTCAATGCCGGGCATCGCTGCTTGCGCGCCCGTGGCGGCCGGAAGCGCGACCGTGGGCGCGCCGCCGCTCGAGCCGCCGCCGCCGGAGCCGTTGCCCGATCCGCCGCCCGGCGGCACGGGCGCGGGAACCGGACCGAGCACGGCGCCCGGCACGCTGTCGGCGCCGGCGAGCCGGGAGTCGGCGAGCTGTCCGTCGATGTCCTCCGGCGCGGTCGCGAGGCCGCCGAGGCCGGCGATGCGCGCCTGCGTCGGATCGACGAGGTGCAGTTCGCCGCCGTCCCGATCGACGAAGTCGACCGTGCCGTAGCGGTTGCCGTTGGTGCCGAGCGCCGCCGGCTGCGCGCACATCGCGGCGTTCCAGGAGAGCACGACCGTGTTGGTGATGGGAGCCGTGCAGTCGGACAGGTAGCCCACGATGTTGCGGTCGAACACGAGGCCCGGTGAGGGGATGAGGCGCGTCGAGCCGTCGAGGATCGTGTTGCCGCGCACCACGAGCCCGCTGAGCTTCGGCGGGCGCAGGTCGACGGCGGAGCCGCCCTCGCACGCCGCCGTCCGCACGACGCAGCCCTGGATGAAGTTCGACTCGATGAGCACGTCGGTGATCCCGGTGCCGTCGCCCGGCGAGAGGATGATCCCCGCGTTGTAGCAGTTGGCGAGCCGGTTGCCGCGCACGGTCACGCGGGAGCTGTCGAAGATCTGCAGACAGTCGGCGTGGTACCCGTTGGCGATCGACTGGTTGTAGCCGGTGATCGTGTTGCCCTCGATGAGCACGTCCGACGCACGGCCGACTTGGATGCCGTCGATCGAGGATCCGCCGCCGAAGGTGTTCGCGGTGACCGTCGCGCGCGAACTGCGCAGGAACAGCCCCCCGCCGTCGAAGCGCATCCCGGTGAGCGTCGACCCCGCGGCGGGGGCGTTGAGATAGAAGGTGCCGGTGATCGTGAGCCCCGTCCAGACCACTGACGGCACCGAGCTCGTGATGCGGACGATGCGCGGCTGGGCCCCCGCGGCCGCGCGCACGGTGAGCGGCGCGGCGGCTGTGCCGCCGGCGCCCGAGAGCGTGTACTCGCCGTAGCTGCCGGTGCGCAGCTCCACGACGTCGCCCGGGCCGCTCGCCCGGACGGCCGTCACGAGGTCGCACGGCGCCGCCGTGGAACACGCGCTGCCGCTCCCCGTGGGGGCGACCGTCCGCACGGCGCCCGCCGCCACCGCGGCGGTGGCCGGCAGAGCCAGCCCCGCCGCGACCATGGCGGCCACGGCCGCCCCGATCAGGGTGCGCCTCGCGCGCCCCCTCCACTGTCGCATCGACATGCGTACCGCCCCCTCATCGTCAGTTCCTGATCGTGACCGTCACCTGGGCACTCGTGCCCGAGTTCCTCGCCGCATCTTGCGCCTTCGCAGTCACGGGATAGTTCGCGTTGCGGTACTGCGCCGAGTTGATGGTGAGGACCCACAGATCGCCGGCGAGCGTGGCGTCGCCGAGCTTCTGGGATCCGGACCAGAGACTCACCGCGGTGACTCCGACGTTGTCGGTGGCGGCGACCGCGACGGTCACCACTCCGCTCACGACCTGTCCGTGGGTCGGACTGATGATCGCGACTGCCGGGGCTTGCGTATCGGGTTCGGGTTGGGGTGTCGGGGTGGGGGTGGGTGTCGGGGTGGGCGTGGGGGTCGGGGTGGGCGTGGGTGTCGGGGTGGGGGTAGGTGTCGGCGTGGGGGTCGGGGTGGGGGTCGGCGTCGGCACGCCATCCGCCGGGATCACGGATGCCGCGTAGCCGTAATAGCGCGCGCCGATCGGGTGCAGCGGGTCGCCGTCGAAGACGTGGCCGCGGGTGAGCGCCGCCACCTCCGCCTGGTGCCGCACGATCTGGATCGTCTCGGCCGGGGAGGCGCCGACGCAGGCGCCCTGCGCGGCGTAGCAGTCGAGCACGACGCCGCTCACCGAGGCCGCCGCCATGCTGGTTCCGGACTGGATGTAGGCGTACGCGCCGCCCTTCTTGGCGGTGTACGGGCAGGTGCCCATGCCCGCGATGGTGTGGGCGCGGTCGGCCGGCTGGGTGGCGAAGCTGGACTTGTCGTGCACGCCGTCGTCGGTGACCGGGTCGGCGCAGGGCTTCACGCCGAGGCCGCCGGGACGCCCGTCGAAGTCGGCGTAGTTGGTGACCGCCAGCACCTCGTCGTAGGAGCTCGGGATGAGCTCGGCGAGGTCGTCGTCGGTGTTGCCGGCGGATCCGACCACGCTGACCCCCGCCGCGACGACGCGGCAGACCGCCTGGTGCAGCACATCGGCGTTCGAGTAGCCGCAGTTGCCGTCGTCGGAACCCCAGGTGGCGAGGCTCATGTTGGCGACCTTGATGTTGTACTGGGCGGCATTGGCGACCACCCAGTCGAGCGCGCAGACGATCCCGGCGATCGTGCCGTTGTTCTTGTTGTCGAGCACGCGGATCGAGTAGACGGGGGCGCCGGGCGCGACGCCGACGATGCCCTGGTTGTTGTCCTTCGCCGCCATGTAACCGGCGACCCCGGTGCCGTGTCCGTTCGCGTCGTCACCGGTGCCCGAACCGAAGCAGTTCACCTGCTGCTTGAGGTTGATGTCGGAGTGCGCCCAGACACCGGAATCGATCACCGCGACCGCGGGGCCGTCCCACTCCCCCGCGCCGTCTCCGGCGTTGACCGGCGGCTGGTCCGCCTCGGTGGTGCCCACGACGGGCCCCACGACCTGCCCCGCAGCCGCCCCCACGACGACCCGGTCGATCGAGAGCCCGTCGACACGGCCGTCCGCGAACAGCGCGGTCGCCTGGCGCGAGGTGAGCTGCACGTGCGCGCCGTAGACCGCCGCCCCGTAGACCTGGCTCGGCTCCAGTCCGAGCGCGTCGATGAGATGGTCGGCGTCGGAGGGGTCGTCGAACGAGACGAGATACCCGCCAGCGGGCAGCGTCGGAGAATCGCTCGCGAGCGCCACGATCGTGGCCGTGAGGATCGCCAGGACCGCGAGGAGAGCGGTCGTGACGGCGAGCAGTGGGAGGCGTCGGGTACGCGTGTCGTTCATCGGGGGGCTCCAGGACAATTTCGTGCCTCACAGGGAGGCGTGCGACACCGCATCGGGTTCGGGTGCGGTGGCAACTGGCACTATCGGGGAGCCGGTCGTCGATCGATGTTCGGTTGGGGAAGCGGCCGCGCGGCCTCGGGAGGCGGGGCGTGGGGCGCTCCGCACCTCCCGATACGCGTCGAGGGTGCGTTGCGCGACAGTATGCCAGTCGTATGGGGAGAGGTCTACCGTGCCGTCGGCGGGCCGGGATCGCACCCAGGCGATCGCCTCCTCGAGCTCGGCGGCGTCGAGCTGCTCCGGGAAGAGGCGCACCCAGTCGTCTCCGAGCTCGTCGCGCAGCTCCACGAGCGAGCCGAGGGCGGGCACGAGAACGGGCCGCGAGCCGGAGAGCGCGAGCATCGCCGCCCCCGAGTTGAGCACCTTCCGGTACGGCAGCACGACGAGATCGGCGGCCCGCACCCACAGGGCGATGCGCTCCTCGGTCTGGAACTCGGGGTCGAGGATCACGCGGGGGTCCTCGACCGCGAGCCGCGCGATCTCCTCGCCGAGCGCGGGCGGCGAGGCCCTGCCGACGACCGCGAGCCGCGGCGATCCGGCGACACCGCGGAAGGCCTCGAGCAGGGCGGGGATGTTCTTGTACGGCCGCACCTGCCCGACGGCGACGATGAGGGTCGCGTCCTCCGGCAGACCGAGACGCTCCCGCGCCTCGCGGCGCCCGGCGGAGAAGTCGTAGTCCTCCCGGTAGTGCCCGTGCGGGGTGACGAAGCCGGGGAGCGCTGCGAGCTCGGGATGCGCTGCGCGCGCGGCGTCGAGGCTCGAGCGGGAGAGCGCGAGGATGCCGTCGAGCTCGCGCGCGAGCATCCGTCGGAGGCGCTCGCGCAGCACCGGGGTGCCGCGGGTCTCGTGCGACTCGAGGTTGTGGACGGTCCAGACGAGCCGGGTGCCGCGAAGCCGGGCGAGCGAGAGCGCCGCGCCGAACAGCAGCAGCCGGGCGCGCATGATCGACGGGCGGTGACCCGACAAGAAGGTCAGGTCGGGCCAGTGCAGGTGCACGACATCGATGCGGCCGAAGGCGAGGCGCAGGTAGCTCAGGTCGCGGATCCGCACGCCCTCCCCGGCGAGCGCCCGGGCGAGCGCCGCGTTGTACGGGTTCGCGGCGGCCGTGCGGAAGGCGGGCTCCGCCTCCACCGTGAACCTCCGCTCGCTCATGCCGCCACCGCCTCGACGGGCATGCCGAAGATCGTGGCGCGCGCGCGGGGATACCCGGGGCGCCAGTCGCGCCGGCGCGCCCACACGATGCGCCAGGTGTCGCTGCGACGCCGGGTCACGCGCTCCAGGGCGGCCCGCAGGGCGGAGCCGAGCTGCAGCAGGGTGATCGCCGCCGCCGCTCCGATCCGGCCGCGGTGCTTCCGGGCATCGGTCGCCTTGCCCGCCATCACCATGCACATCTTGCGTCCCGCGGATGCCGTCGATCCGCCGACCTCGTGCACGATCACGGCGTCCGGGACGACGACGGGGCGCAGCCCCGCGGCCCGGGCCCGGCGCGAGAAGTCGGCGTCCTCCCCGTAGAGGAAGTAGTCCTCGTCCATGCCGCCGAGCGCCTCCCAGTCGGAGCGCGACACGAGCAGCAGGCATCCCGTGATGATGGGCACCTCGCGCACACAGTCGCGCCGCCACGATCCCAGGGACTCCGGGTCGAATGCGCGCGTGCGCGGGAACGCCGTCGAGAGCCCGGTGGCGAAGCACACGAGCGACCACCAGCTGGGCTCCCCCCAGCACGAGCTCGGGTCGAGCTCGCCGTCGGGACGGACCGTGCGGCCCCCGTACAGCCGGTATTCGGGGTGCGCGTCGGCGAACCCCGTGAGCGCGGCGAGCGTTCCCGGCAGCACGAGCGCGTCCGGATTGAGCAGCAGGATCCGCTCGCCGCCCGCCGCCCGGGCCCCGCGGTTGACCCCGCGCGCGAACCCCAGGTTCTCGCCTGCGGCGATGACCGTTGCCGCGGGGAGCGAATCGCGGATCGCCTCGACCGTGCCGTCGACGGAGCCGTTGTCGACGACCACGAGCTCGGCATCCGGGTCGTCGGCCCGCGCCGAACGCAGGCACGCGAGGGTCGCCTCGCGCGTGTTGTACGAGACCACGACGATCGACAGACGGCTCACGAGGCCTCCTCCCCCGCCGCGACGAGCTCGGCACGGTCGTGCGGGGCGCGCTCGCGCTCGGGTGCGCCCGCCTCGGGTCGCCAGCCGATGACCTTCGCGGGCACACCGCCCACGATCGCGAAGGGCGGCACGTCGCGCGTGATGACCGCGCCCGCCCCCGCGATCGCGCCGTCGCCGATCGTCACCCCCGCGACGACGACCACGTTGGCGCCGAGCCACACGTCGTCGCCGATCGTGATGTCCTTCTCCACCTTCGGCTGGTCCATGACGGGCGTGCCGCGGTCGACGCCGTAGTTGGATGCCGTGATCGTCACGTGCGGCGCGAGCAGGCACTTGCGGCCGAAGGTGATGCGCCCCGTCGAGTTGCCCGCCCAGATGATCGAGAACTCGCCGATGTGGCTGCCCTCGCCGATCGTGATCCGCTCGGCGTTGCGGAACGAGACGTTGGGGGCGAAGGACACCGCGGCCCCGCGATGCAGCCGTCGCAGCTGCCGGACGTGGGCATACGACGAGAAGTGCGCGAGCCGCAGACCGTGCAGATAGGTGCGCACGTCCAGGAGCGACCGCATCAGTCCGCTGCTCTTGCTCACGATGCCTCCCGGATCGCCTCGGCCGGCGTCCCCACCGCGACCGCGCCGCGCGGCGTCAGCAGCCGTTCGTGCACGCGCTCGAGCAGCGCATCCGCGTCGAGCCCCGACTCGGTGGCCACCGCGATCGAGAACCGCCCGTTGTGGAGCGAGCCGAACACGCCGAGCCGGTCATCGGGCGCGAGAACCGGCCACAGGCTCACCGAGCGCACGGCGCCCGCCCCGAACCAGCGCGGGCGGGGACGCCAGGGCAGGAACGAGGCGTAGCCGGGCCAATCGGGCCGTGCGGGGAGCGCCGGCGCCTCGCCGGCCACACCCGTCGCGACCTGCTCCGCGACACTCGCGACGAGATCCTCCCGATCCGAGCTCGCGGCCACCCGGATCATCGAGATGTGGTTGCGCTGCTCGCCGCCGGTACCCGCGCGTCGCGAGATGGGCACGAGCAGTGCCGGCTGCGGATCGCCGAGCAGCTCGCCGACCGCCTCGAGGGCCGCGGTCACGAGCAGATCGTGGATCGAGGCTCCCGCGTCCCGGGCCGCCGCCTTCGCCTCCGCGTAGTCGAGCACGCGGATCGCGTGCCTCCGCGCGGGAGCGGGTACGGCGCGCGCGAACCGCCGCGACCGCAGCAGGCGCCCGCCCGTGCGGCGCACGCGCCGCACGACGGGCTTGCGCCAGTACTCGCGCCATTGGGCTCCGAGCCCCGGATGGGCGGAGCGCCACTCCCGGAAGGCGATCCGCCAGATGCCGAGCGCCGTCCGCGGGGAGCTCAGCTCCTCCGCCTCGGGGATCACGGACGCGTCCACCGGGTCGTTCGCGGTCAGGGCGTCGACGAAGCGCAGCCCGAACAGTCCGTCTCCGAGCGCGTGATGCAGTTGCAGGATGATCGCGACGTCGCCGTCGGAGAGCGGTGCGGCGAGGATCGACCACAGCGGCCGGTCGAGGGCGAGCTCGCCGTTGAGGGCGCCGCCGAGCAGGGCGGCGAGCTCCGCCTCGGTGGGCTCGTCATGGAATCGCAAGTGGTAGTCGAGGTCGGGCTCTGCCGCGACCCAGGCCGGGGTGGTGAGCCCGAGGGGCATCTCGCGCAGCCGCTGACGGGCGGGCGGGAAGAGGGCCACCGCGCGGGCCACGACCGCGCGGACCGCGTCGCGATCGAGCTCGCCCTCGGGTGTGCGCAACGGCGCACCCTCGACGATGATCGTCCCGACCGGGCGCATCGCGGCGTAGGCGGCGGGGTCGGCGATGAACTTCTCGTCCAGGGTGCGCATGAGCTCGGCGGACTGCACGGTCAGACCTCCTCCTGTGAGACGGATGCCAGCACGATGGGGGCCGGCGGCGTGGCGTCGACGAAACGGCCGGCGACCAGCTGCATGCGCGTCGCCGCACCGATCCCGCGGAAGATGCCGCGCAGCATGGCGCGCTCGGCCGGCCCGCTGCGCGGGTGCCGCCAGGAGCGCAGCATGCGGCGGAAGTTGCGGCCCGCGAGCACCCCGAACATGCGCACCCCGAGCGGGGGGCGCAGCCGCAGCCACTTGCCGATGAGTCCGCCGAGGCCGAGACCGTAGCCGAGGTAGAGCTTCTCGTAGGCGTCGTCGTCGCGCGTGTGGGCGTGGTGCACGACGCAGCCGGGGTCGTAGGTGATCGTCCAGCCCGCGTCGAGCAGTCGGCAGAAGATGTCCAGATCCTCGGCGCCCGCGAGGAGCCGTCCGGCACCGAGCACCTCGTCGAAGCCGCCGATCGACTCGAGCGCCTCACGACGGAACGCCATGAGCGCACCGTGCCCCGCGTCGAGTCCGTCGATCGTGCGGGTGATGCGCCGCGGTTGGGCGGGGATGTGCTCGGTCGCGGTCGCCGCGTCGATCATCTCCCCCGTCACGGCGCCGACGTCGGCGTCGGCGAAATGGGCGAGGATGCCCGCGATCCAGCCGTCGATCGCGACGCAGTCGTCGTCGGTGTAGACGAGGAAGTCGCGTGCGCTGGCCGCGAGGCCCACGTTGCGGGCGATCGAGAGCCCCTTGATGTCGGTGCGCAGATAGCTCGCGCCGGCCTCGAGCGCGACGATGCGCGTCGCAGCGGTCGTCGATGCCGAGTCGACGACGACGAGCCGGGTCTGCCGCGGCGTGAACCGGACGATCGTCTCGAGGGCGTGCCGCAGCATCTCGGGACGCTCCCGGGTGCACACGACCACCGCGAGGTCAGCGGGCGACGGCATCCGCTCTCACCCCCCGAAGCGCGGCACGGTAGGCCGCCACAAGGGCGACGCCCGCCGCCGCCCAGCTGAGCTCGGGCGCGTGGGCGGCGGCCGCGGCCGCGAGGCGTCGGCGCTCGGCGGGACGCTCGTGCAGCAGCTCGAACTGGCGACGCAGCGCGTCGACGTCGCGGGGTGCGTGCAGCAGGCCGTGCACGCCGTCCTCCAGCACGGCACCGGCGGCGGTCGAGACGAGCGGAATGCACCCGGCGGCCTGCGCCTCATAGCTCACGAGGGCGCTGCCCTCCTCGATCGTCGGCAGCACGAGGGCGTGCGCCGCGGCCAGGGCGGCCGCCGGCTCCCGCGTGAACGGATGCAGTTCGACTCCGGGCTGGTCGAGCAGCGGGGCGAGGAAGGCTCCGTAGGACGGCACGACGTCGCCGAAGATCAGGAATCGCCCCTCGCCCGCCGCCGTCGAGTCGCGCCAGGCCTCGAGCGCGTAGTGGAGACCTTTGCGGGGCTCCACCCGCCCGAGGAAGAGCACCGTGAGCGGCCCGTCGTCGGGGACGGTCCGCGGCAGCGTCGTTCCCGGTCGGTAGCCGTAGCGGTGCCGCTGCAGCCGCTCGGCGGGATGCCCGCGATCCAGGAAGCTCTGCTCGACGGGTGCCGATGGCACGAGCACGGCCGTCGCGGCGTCCCATTCCTGCTGCTCGATCGCGAGGTGCCGCGCGTTCTCGGCATGCGACGCGGTCGCGGGCAGCACGACGCCGAGGCGGGCGCACTCCTCGGCCACCACCCGATACGCGTGAGCCGTGTGGGTGTTGGGGGCTTCGCGCAGGCCCGCCGCGCCGATCCCGGCCGCCGCCGCGAGCGTGCGTCGCGCCGCGAGAGGCCAGGCGTGCACGACGTCCGGGCGGACGCTGCGCACGACAGCGGCGGCGATGCGGTCATGGCGCGCGAGGGCGCGATCGCGGCCGAGGGCGCGGTGCGGGATGCGCACCCCGCTGAGCTCGAGGGTGCGCCGCACGCCGGCCGCGCCCGGCACGGGTCGGGCGAGGCTCGCCACCACGAGGTGCACGCGGTGGCCCGCGGCGATCAGCTCGACGACCTGATTCCACGCCGTCCAGCCGATTCCGGGCGCGCCCAAGGCGTGGGGGAACGAGTAGACGACAGAAAGCCGATCGTTGCTCTCTGATCCGGGGGTCGACGTCATGGCGCTCACCTCCGTCGGGATCAGGTGATGCCTGCCACCATGGATGAGCCCGGGCGGGGAATGCAACCCTTTCGGGGGACGGATGCGCGCTGTTCGTCCAGTTTTAACATGCGCGCAACATCCCGGTGATGGCGCAGGTAACACGCTTGCTGGCACGCTGTGTGCATTGGAGTAGTCTCCGCATCGCACGAAACCCCCCGCCGTGTGAGCGCAAAGGTGCCCTTCCACAAGTCCTCTCGACCCCCGATAGGAAGAAGGCCCAGGAATGGACATTCCCAAGTACCTGCAGATCCTGTGGAGCTCCAAGTGGCTGCTTCTCGTGGGTCTCGTGGTCGCTGTGATCGCCGCGTTCGCCGCCGGCTACACGATCTCCGACGGGCACCTCCAATCCCGCACCCTCCCCGTGTACCGTGCCACCTCGACGGTGCTCGTCGGCAGCGCGAGCCAGCCGATCTTCGGCTCCGAGATCCCCGGGCAGACGGTCGCCGAGGGCACGACCGCGCCGCAAGCGCGCGACCTCACCCAGACGGCCGTCGTCTACGCCTACATCGTCGCGGGGTCGGAGATCCGCGCGCAGGTCGAGGAGAAGATCGGCGCACTCGCCTCCACCGAGTCGATCTCGGCCGTCCGTCGCACCACCCAGCCGGGCGGCGACGAGCAGAACCCGGGCCGATTCTCGCTGCCGATCCTCGACATCGCGGGATTCTCGACGAACCCCTCGCGCGCGGAGGAGATCTCGCGCACCGCCAACGACGTGTTCCAGCAGTACGTCGCCGATGAGCAGTCGGATGCCGCGATCCCCGTGGACTCGCGCGTGCAGTTGAGCACGATCGACGAGGCCGCCGCGGTGAACGTCAGCAAGTCGAGCTCGATCCTGCCGCTCATGGCCACCGGTCTCGCCGTCTTCCTCGCCTTCGTGATCGCCGCCTTCGCCCGCTGGAACGTGCGTGAGAACCGGGCGCGCGCGAAGGCGAAGGCGGAGCAGTCGCACGAGGCGCAGCCCTCGACAGTGCGGAGCACCCCGCAAGGGCTCCCGGGGATCCCCGCAGCACAGCTGGCGTCCGAGTCGCACTGATCGGGCACCGCCATGGCGCTCACCACGACGACGGGGACACCCCCCGAGACGAGACCGTACGGCTCACGGATCCTCGGTCCCACCACGGCCCTGTTCGCCCTGCTCGCGGTGATCATGTTCATCCCGATCCGGGCCTACGCGATCCCGGCGGGGCTGCCGTTCGAACTCGAGCCGTACCGGCTGCTGCTCGTGCTCGTGCTCGTGGGCAGCGCGATCGTGCTCATCTCGACGCCGGGGCTCCGCTTGCGGCGCGTGCGCTTCGGCATCCCGATCGCGATCTTCATCGGCACGCTCGTGCTCTCGATCATCGTCAACGCGGTGCCGCTCGCGCGGGAGGGACTGCTCGGGACGGCCTTCGGCGGCCTCCTCAACCTGCTCTTCGTGCTGTCGATGTTCTTCCTCGTGAACCAGTTCCTCACGGGCGAGCGACTCGTCATGTCGGTGCTCACCTTCCTCGCCTGGTCGGGGGGCTTCGTGGCTGCGGCGGCCGTGTTCGAGCGCGCGACACGCATCAACGTGTTCCTGCGGATCGGCGATCTGCTGCCGCTCACGCTCCTGCGCGACGCGGTCGACGCGTATCGCGCGGGCGGCTCCCGCTCCTTCGGGTCCGCGCAGCACCCCATCGCGCTCTCGGTGATGCTGTGCATGCTCCTGCCGCTCGTGGTGTACCTCGCCCGGTACGCGACGCGACCGCTCAACGCGGTCTCGCGCGCGATCCTCTACGGCGGTCTCGGGCTGGTGATCGTCGCGGGCATCGCGGTCGCGGTCTCCCGCACCGGCGTGGTCGTGCTCGCCGTCATGTTCCTCGCGACCCTGCTGCTGAGACCGCTCATCGCCGTCGGCGCCGTCGCCATCACCCTGCCGCTGCTGCTCGTCGGGCTCGTCGTGACCCCGAAGACCATCGAGACCACGCTGCTCTCCTTCCTCGACGTCGACTCCCTCATCGCCTCGCAGTACACCTCGGCGGGATGGGGCGGGGCGGGGCGGCTCGCCGACCTCGGTCCCGCGTTCGCGCAGGTCGCGCAGCATCCGATCTTCGGCGGCGGCTACGGCGGGCGGATCGTGGTGGGCGAGGACAAGAACGGCTTCATCCTCGACAATCAGGTGCTCGCGATTCTCATGGATGCGGGGGTGATCGGGGTGATCGGCCTCGCGATCTTCCTCGTCGTGCCGACCGTCGTGCTGTATCGGCACTCGATGCTGCGCCGGGTGCCCCGTCGATTCCGGGACCTCGCCTTCGTGATCGCCACGGCGACCGTCGGCTACGCGGCTGCGATGTTCTTCTACGACGCCTTCGGGTTCATGCAGACGCTCTTCGTGCTGTGCGTGCTGTGGGCGGTCGGGTCCTGGCTGCTCACCCGCGCACCCGATGAGGCGATCGCGACCGAACCGGCCGTCGCGGAACGGCTGGACGCATGAGCGCCGCGATGAGCGTCATCGTTCCCGCGCACGACGAGGCGACGATCATCGTCGACAATCTCGCGCGCATGATCGCCGGCGACCCGGACGGTCGGCTCGAGGTGATCGTCGTCGCGAACGGCTGCACCGACGACACCGCCGAGCGGGCGCGCTCGGTCGATGCGCGCATCCGGGTCGTCGAACTCGGCGCGAGCTCGAAGATCGCCGCCCTCACCGCGGGCGACCGGGCCGCTTCGCATCCGGTCCGTGCCTTCGTCGACGCCGACGTGCGCGTCGACTCGGCCACCTTGATCGCCCTCGCCGAGCTGCTCTCCGCGCCGGGCGGCCCGCTCGCGGCGGCTCCCGCCCTCGTGGTCGACGCGAGCCGGTCGAGCTGGCTCGCACGCCAGTACTTCCGGGTGTGGGAGCACTCCGACTACCGCCGCCGCGGGCACATCGGATCCGGGATCTACGGCCTCTCCGCGCTCGGGCGCGCCCGGTTCGCGGAGTTCCCGGAGATCATCGCCGACGACCGCTGGGTGGAGCTGCAGTTCGCCGCGCACGAGCGCGACACGAGCCCGGGCACCTTCACGGTTCCGGCTCCGCGCACCCTCCGCGCCCAGATCCGTCGCGCGACCCGCATCGCGGCCGGCAATCGCGAGCTCGGCGAACGGTTCCCCGAGCTCGGGGGCCGAACCTCGTCCTCGGGGGTGCGCCGCCTCGTGGCGCGCGTCGCCCGGCGGCCGAGCCTCTGGGTGGCGCTGCCCGTGTACGCCGCCGGCTACCTCGCGCCCCGCTTCGCCCCGCGCGGCGCCGTCACGGGCTGGATGCGCGACGAGACGAGCCGCACGTGAGCGACGGCGCGCGCGCGATCCCCGACGACCTCGCGCGGAAGGCGACGCGCGGCACGGCGGTCACCGCGGGCGGGCTCTGGATGAAGACCCTCGTGCAGATGGCGTCGACGGTGCTCCTCGCGCGGCTGCTCGCCCCCTCCGACTTCGGTCTGCTCGCGATGGTGACCGCGGTCGTCGGCGCCGCCGATCTGATGCGCGACTTCGGGCTCACGGGCGCCGTCATCCAGGCGCGCGCGATCGGCGAACGCGGCTGGGCGTCGATCATGTGGCTCTCCCTGCTGCTGGGCACCGGCTTCAGCGTGATCGTCGCCGCCCTCGCTCCGCTCCTCGCCTGGCTCTACGGGGAGCCGCGGCTCATCGTGCTCACCCTGGTCATCGCGCCGACACTGCTCATCAACGGACTCGCGATGCCGTTGCAGGCGCGCCTGCAACGCGAACTGCGGTTCGGTGCACTCGCCCAGCTCGACGTCGTCTCGATGGTGGTCGGGGTGGCGCTGTCGATCGGTGCGGCGTTGCTCGGCTGGGGCGTCTGGGCGCTCGTGGTGCTCGCCGGCGCCGGGCAGCTCTACCGCCTCATCGCGCTGTGGGTGCTCGTGCGCCCCCGCTTCGGCCGGCCGCGGATCGGCGCGGAGGTGAAACCGCTGCTGAGCATGGGCGGCAGCATCTTCGGAGTGCAGCTGCTCAACTACGCGGCCAAGAATCTCGACAACGTCATCATCGGCCAGCAGCTCGGCCCCACCCAGCTCGGCTTCTACTCGCGCGCCTACGCGCTCTTCCTGCTCCCCCTGCAACAGCTCAACGGACCGCTCGGGCGCGTCGCCCTGCCGGTGCTGAGCACGCTCCAGGACGACCCCGAGCGCTACCGCCGCTACATCCGCGGCTCCCTGCTCGTCATCGGATACCTCACGCTGCCCGCCTACGCGGTGGCGGCGGCACTCTCCGGACCGCTCATCGAACTGCTGCTCGGTCCCGGATGGGGGCCCGCGGCTCTCGTGTTCTCGCTCCTGGCGATCGCCGGCATGTGTCACGCGATCGCGAACGTGCAGGGCTGGCTGTACATCACCCTCGGGCGTGCGCACCGGCAGTTCCTGTACTTCCTGATCACCAAGCCCGTGCTCGTCGGCGGCTTCATCCTGGGTGTCGTCTGGAACGGCATCTACGGCGTCGCCGCGATGTACGCGATCGTGACCGTGCTCGAGCTCGTCCCGGGCTTCGTCATCGCGATCCGAGGCACCTTCGTGCGGGCCGGGGACGTCGTGCGGCCGGTCGTGCGGCCGCTCATCCTCGCGCTGCTCGGCTTCGGCGCCGCGGCGGCCTCGACGTGGACCATCCAGCTGCCGGACATCCTCGAGCTGCTGATCGGCGGCGCCGCCGGACTCGCACCCGCATTGCTCGCCCTCGCGCTGCCGGCCTACCGCCGGGACCTCGCGGAGCTCGTGTCGTTCGCCCGACGGATGCGCGGCGGCCGATCCGCCGTCGACCCGGCGGTCGATCCGATCGAGGATCCCGCCCTCGAGCTCTCGACCGAACCCGGACTGCAGGTGGCGGAGGGCGGATCTCGATGACGCGTGCCCCGTCGGCGATCGCGCTCGCCGCGATCCTGGCGCTCGCACTGACCGCCTGCGAGGAGCAGGCTCCCCTCACCCACCGTCCTCCGGAACCCGTCGCCACCCAGCTCCCGGAAGACGCCCCGGTCGTCGACGAGGTCACCTCGATCGCGGTCGTGGGCGACTCCATCACCCTCGGGGTGCACGCCTGCCCGGGTGAGGACGTCTGCGCCTCCGGCTCCTGGGCGACCGGCGACGACCCCCGCGTCGGCTCCCTCCGGGATCGGGCGCGCGCCCAGAACCCGGGGGTCACGGTCGAGGCGTTCGCCCGCAGCGGCGCCCGGATGTCGGCGGCGGCCGCCGCGGGTCCCCAGCTCGTCGACGCCGACCCCGGGCTCGCGATCGTGCTGCTCGGCGCCAACGACGCCTGTGCGCGGAGGGTCGAGGGGATGACATCCCCCGAGGACTTCCGCGCCCAGCTGACCACCCTGCTCGAGGCGCTCGCGACCGCGCCCGGCCGACCGTACGTGCTCGTCATGTCGGTGCCCGATCTGCAGCTCGTGTGGGAGGCCCTGCACGACGAGAACGGCGCCCTCAAGGCCTGGGCGGCGAACCCCTCCTGCCAGTCCCTCTTCGCGGATGCGGGGTCGACGACCGCCGATGCCGTCGAACGCCGCGCCCAGGTGGCCGACCGCGTCGACGCCTTCAACGCGATCATCGGGGAGGTCTGCGGGGCGACCCCGCGGTGCGCCACCGACGGCGGCGCCCTGCACGCGCACGCCTTCACCCGCGACGAGATCTCCCCCATCGACTACTTCCATCCCTCGCTGCTGGGCCAGACGACGATCTCCCAGCTGGTGTGGACGGCCCTCGCCGCGGTGCCGGTGGAGCCCTGATGCGTCGCCCGCGCACCGCCTCCTCCGCGGCGCTCGCCGCGGGGGCGCTCCTCGCCCTCACGGCATGCGTCGCCCCCGCCTCCGCGCCGAGCGGAGCACCCGGCGAGACCCGCTACGCCGCGCCGTCGGGGAGCGGCGACTGCAGCAAGGCGGCCCCGTGCACGCTCGCCACGGCGCTCACCCGGACTCCGGCGGGCGGGACCGTCGAGCTCGCGGAGGGCGACTACGGTGACCTGACACTGCGCGACGGCGGCGGCACCCCGGAGGCGCCCCTCACCGTCCGCGCCGCCGACGGCGTCGTCGCCCGATTCGGCGAACTGCGGTCGTCGACGCCGGTCGTCTGGGCGGGGATCCGCGTGGAGGGCGCCTGGTTCCTCGACGACGGCGCCGACGGCTCCCGCATCGAAGGCTCGGAGGTCGACGGCGGAGGGATCTTCGTGCGTGCGGACCACGTCGAGGTGCGCGACTCGCTCATCCACAACGGGAGCTCGCTCGACGGCATCCAGATCGGCGGGGCGAGCGATGTGCTCATCGCGGGCAACACCATCCGCGACTTCGACCAGGAGGTCGACAACGGTCGTCACGCGGACTGCATCCAGCTCTTCGACGTCGACGACGTCGAGATCCGCGGCAACCGGATCTCCTCCTGCTACAACGCCGGCATCATCATCTCGGGCGGGGGCCGCGGCATCGTCGACGTCGTCATCGAGGCGAACTTCGTGCAGGGCTGCGTCGAGGTGTCCGACCGCTGCGGCGGCGGCTCTGCGGCCGAGTTGCGCGATCCGGGCGCCCGCGGCCTCGTGGTGCGCAACAACACCTTCCTCGACGGTTCGGTGCGCTGGGGCTCGGTGCCGGGCAACGTCTTCGACCGCAATATCGTCGGCTACCTGAGCGAGTGCGCATCGGTCGTGAGCAACACGATCGTGACCGAGTGGAACCGCAAGATGTGCAAGCGGCCGGACTGGCTGGATGCGGACGGCAACCGCGAGGGCGCGGTCGACGTGGTCGACCGCGTGGGCGGCGACCTGCATCCGACCGATGCGGATCAGGTGCGGATCGAGCCCGTCGGCGACGGACAGCCGGCACCGGCCGGCATCGACGGCGATGAGCTCGCCGACGATGTGGCCGGTGCCGCGAACGCTCCCTGAGCCGCGTTCAGGCCGCGACGCCGGGGACGAGCTGGAACGGCGGCGCCGCGACCGGCACCGCGCTGCGGGCGGCGGCCGCGTGCAGCGCCTCCAGGTCGAGGTTCTCCGGATCGACGCGCGAGGCGAGTCCGCGCCTCGTCAGCTCGTCGGCGATCTGCGTCTGGTGGTCGTCGATGTGCTCCTTGAAGCGGGCGAGTCGGGGCACCAGGATCGGGTGCTTCCCGGCCTCGATCGCGGTCACCGCCGCGCCGACACCGGCGTGCGCGATCACGACGTCCGCCTCGGCGACCGCCTGGGCGAGCTCCGCGTGCGGCACCGACGCCCTCCCGTCGATCCCATACGCCGAGACGTCCTCGGGACCGGTCTGCCAGACCACCTCCATGCCCGCCAGAAGCGGTACCAGCACGCGGAGCAGTCGGTCGAAGCGGTAGCCGTCCTGGGTGCCCAGCGAGACGACCGCACGCCGCACGGGGCGCTCGTGCACCTCGCCCGGCGCGAAGGCGTCGAAGATCGCCCCGCCGAAGCGCCAGCGATCGCCGACCCAGGCCGGGTACTGCGTATAGGTGTCGATGCGGCGGAATCGCGACACGAGCTTGCCGCTCAGCGAGGGCCCGTCGGCGCGCGCCGCCGACTCGATGTAGTGCGCGGGGATGCCGCGCTGGGCGGCCTGCGGGAGCGCCGCGACCGCGGGGCTCGAGCCGGTGCTGACGACCGCCTCGATGTCCTCCGTCTCGAGCAGACGGCGCACGATGCGCGCGATCCGCGCCGCCGCGAACGCCGCACGGGGCGCCGCGAAGGGCACGTAGACGACGCGTCGGTCGGCGAGCAGGCTCGTCGACAGGCCGTTCTCGAACGTCGCCCAGAGCTGCTTCTCGGGGGCGATCCCGAGCCGTGGTGCGAGGGTGAACAGTTGCTTGAGATGGCCGCCGCCGGAACAGATCAGCAGTGTCGAAGACATGACATCCTCCTGGGGGGTTGAGGGTCAGTACGCCCCGTCCGAACGGAACACGGCGCGGATGGTTTTGAGCAGGATCACGAAATCCCCGGTCACCGACCAGTTCTCGACATAGGAGAGGTCGAGCTTGACGCTCTCCTCCCAGCTGAGATTCGAGCGGCCGCTCACCTGCCAGAGGCCGGTGATGCCGGGCTTGATGAGCAGTCGCCGGTTGACGCGGTCCTCGTACTTCTCGACCTCGCGCGGCAGCGGCGGGCGCGGGCCGATGAGGCTCATGTCGCCGATGAGCACGTTGACGAACTGGGGAAGCTCGTCGAGCGAGAACCGCCGCATGATCCGCCCGATCGGGGTGACGCGCGGGTCGTCCTTGATCTTGAAGAGCACGTCGTTGCCGGCATCGCGCTCGGCCTGCAGCCCGGCGAGGCGCGCCTCGGCGTCCACCACCATGGAGCGGAACTTGAACATCGTGAACGGCTGACCGCGCAGCCCCACCCGGGTCTGGCGGAAGATGATCGGCCCTTCGCTCGACAGGCGGATCGCCATCGCGCAGAAGGCGAGCAGGGGCGCCAGCAGGATGAGGGCGGAGCCCGCGGCCGCGACGTCGATGGCCCGCTTGAGCGCGTGGTTGAAGCCGCTGAACTGCGGCAGGTCGACGTGCACCATGGGCAGGTCCTGAACCGGGCGCAGGTGCATGCGGGGGCCGGCCACATCGGTGAGCCGCGAGACGAGGATGAGCTCGACCTTCGAGTTCTCCAGCTGCCAGCCGAGGTCCCGGATCTGCTCGTGACCGCCGGGCAGGTTGCCGGCGATCATCACTGCGCGGGTGCGCGTGCGGCGACTCGTCGCCGCGAGCTCGTCGACCGTCACGAGAGGGATCACGCCGTCGTACTCGCGCAGCCGCCGGCCGTCGGTGACCACGGCGCCGATGGGGCGGAAGCCGGCGCGCAGGTTCACCTGGAGCTGCTCGATCACGCGACGCACGTCCGCGGCAGGTCCGACGATGATGGCGCCCGTGAGGCAGCGCCCCTCACGACGGAGCGCCACGAGCGCACGCCGCCACGACATCCGCCCGACCACGATGAGGGCGAGCCCCACGGGGAGCGCCACCGCGAGGTAGCCGCGAGCGACGTCGAGCCGCACGAGGAAGGCGAGGATCGCGAGCAGCCCGAAGGTCCACAGGGTCGCGTTCACGACGCGCTGATACTCGATGAGCCCGACGCCGATGATGCGGGTCTCGCGGGATCGGGTCGCCGAGAGCGCGGCGAGCCATACGACGCCCACGGCGATGCCGAACGCGGTGTAGAGCTGATCGTTCGCGACCGAACCGGTGCCGCTGCCGAAGCGGAGGAACTGCGCGACCACGACCGCGCAGGCGATCGAGAGGGCGTCGGTCAGCACGAGGGCCGTGGCCAGTCGCCGCGGCCACGTCATCTTGAGCGGCTGGCTGGGGACCGTGGAGGCGCCGGGGAATCGCATCTCGCGCAGGGCGGGGGTGCGAGGGGTCGTTCGGGTATGCGTGAGGGCAGACATGCGGAAGCGAGCCTTTCGAGCCGGGGGTCTCGTTGAGCTACCGCGCAGGCAGAATGCGGGTTGCGCTGAGCGGTCGTCGTCGCTGACAGCGGTGCGGTGGTGTGACCAGAGAAGGTCTCCGCCGGCGGCTATCGGGCTGCATCCGGAGATTGCGGGGTGTAATACACCCCAGATGCCATGAGAGTACGACCCCCCGACGGGGGTCGCAAGCCCCCGAGGCGACTCGTTACGTCGCTTTAATCAGCCGGACACATACGAGCCGTCGCGGGGCGCGTCCAGGCGCTCGCGATCGGCGAAGAGCAGAGCGAAGATCGCGCGATGGCGCGAGGCCCAGGAGTTCTGCTCGAGGAAGCGGAGTCGCTCGGACTCCCCCGCGCGCCCCAGTGCGAGCGCCGCGTCGAGCTCCGGGGCCGAATGCGCGACATCCCGCGAGAGCACGACGCGCGCGTCGATGTCCCGCATGGGCGGAAGGTCGACCGAGAGCACGGGGGCGCCTGCCGCGAGGTACTCGTAGGCCTTGAGGGGGCTCATCGCCTCGGTGAGCGGGGTCACCCGATGCGCGACGAGCGCGACGTCGGCGTTGCGCAGCACCGCGACGAGCTCGGCACGGCCGACGCCCGGATGCGTCGTCACGTTGGACGCGTTCGCGAGGGGTGCCAGCAGCTCGGGGTCGGGCACGGGGCCGAGCAGCACGAACGACACCGCCGGGCGGTCCGCGGCCAGACGCACGAGGCCCTCGACGTCGAGTCGTTCGTCGATCGTGCCCACGTAGACGGCGCGCGGGCCCGGCAGCGCCGCGAACCAGTCCGGCGCCTCGGGCTGCGGTCCCGCCCATTCGGCCGCCTCGACGCCGTTCGGCACGACGACGCCCGGGCCGGTGGGGGCGATCCGCTCGACGATCTGCGCCGACACCGCGGCGACGGGCATCCCGGATGCCGCGATGCGCCGGTAGGCCTCCGCGTAGGCGGGCCAGTGCTCGGCGCGCCCCGGGTAGCTCAGCCAGTCGTCGCGACCGAAGTACACCACGCGGTGCGCCCAGTCGAGTCCGCCGAAGCCCGCGACGAGCGGGTGGGTCGTGAGCACGACCGGCTCGGTCATCCCGGCGCGGCGCGCCGCGCGGCCGAGCGCCGAACCGTAGGCGCGCAGACGCTGCTCGAGGGCGGCCAGGTCGACGGGATCGCGCCGGTCGCGCAGCCGCCAGGGCTGCACGAGCCGCGCGCGACGGTCGCCGGGGAAGCTGCTGTCGCGACGCGCGAGGCGGCGAGCCAGCAGGGTCGGCAGCCAGCGGAAGGGATTGGCCACGATGAGCCGACGCACCTCGGGGGCGGCGATGAGGGCAGAGGCGAGGCGGTCCGGCGGGCGCATCATGCCGCGCCGGACGGCGTCATCCCAGGTCTCGTACGAGAAGGTGAAGACGACATCGTGCTCGCGGGCGCTCATGCGAGCTGCCTGATGAGGCGGGCGGGAACCCCCGCGACCACGGCGCGCGCCGGCACGTCCTCGCGCACCACGCTGTTGGCGCCGATCACCGCGCCCTCACCGATCGTCACCCCCGGAAGCACGACCACGTTCTGGCCGAGCCAGGCGCCGCGGCAGATCCGCACCGGGGCGATCCGCACGAGCGGCTGGTCGCGGATGGCGAGCTCGGGGTCGTCGAAGCCGTGCGAGTGGTCCGAGATGTAGCAGCCGCGGGCGATGTCGACGCCCTCCTCGATGACGACGCTCTGCACGGCCGTGATCGAGGTCTGGTTGATGCGCACCCGGTCGTGGAGCTCGATCACCGGCGCCGGGAAGTCGCGACTCGGCGTCATGAGCCAGGACCCCGCGCCGATGAGCACGCGATCCCCCACGGCGATCAGGTCGGGGTTCCCGACCCGGAACGGCAGCAGGATGCGGGACCGGCGCCCGAAGGAGTGGAAGCCGGTTGCCGCGAGGCGGCTGAACGCAGCGTCCCTGATGCGTTGCAGACCGAGGAGCAGATCGAGTGCGTTCATGGCGTCTCCGCATGGTCCGTATTCGCGATTCCCACGGTAGCGCCCGAATCGTGCCCCGCAAGCGGGGGACACCGAAGCTTAATGTCGCCGTAACACGTGCGTCGCTGTACGCCCCCGCCTCAGCCGACGAGAGGCTGCACGGGGGTTTCCACGGGCCGCTGCCGCACGAGCCCGCGCCGCGCGGCGAGGCGATCGACCCAGAGCAGGTAGCCCGCGGTGAACACCGCCTGCAGCAGCGGAGTCAGGGGCGTGCTGCCCTCGGAGCTCATCTGCGTGGTGCCGAGCAGACCGGTGGTGAGCAGTCCGAGCGAGAGCACGTTGTTGATCACGTGCAGCGCGATCGCGGCCTCGAGGCCGCCCGTGCGCCAGGTCACGATCGCGAACCCTGCCCCCATGACCGCGACCGAGAGCATCCCCCACAGCTCGTATTGCACGTGCCCGGCGGTGAAGATCACCGTCGAGACGACGATCGCGACCCACACGGGGCGCACCCAGGCGCCGATCGCCTGCATCGCGAGCCCGCGGAAGATGTACTCCTCGGCCGCCGACTGCAGGGGGGCGAGCAGCACGACGAGGATGAGCAGCACGACCAGCCGGCCCGCCTCGACCGGGACGGGGGCGGGCAGCGGCTGCCCGAAGAGCGCGGGCACGAACGACACCCCGATGCTCACGAGCGTCACGACGAGCGCCGGCACCACGCAGGCGAGCATCCACCGCCACCGCACGCGGAAGGCGACCGAGTGCCGCATCCCGAGCGGACGCAGGCCGACGCACAGCAGGGAGAGCGGGACGAGCGGCAGCAGCACGGCGAGATTGGCCAGCAGGAACAGCAGGCTCAGCGGGTTCGAGACATCCGTGAGGTGCGCCGTCAACGCGGCAGGCGAGCGCAGGATCTCGAGATCGACGTCGCCCGAGATGAGCGCCGCCGCCATCCACAGCACGGCGAGCACGACCGAGGCGACGCCGGTGAAGACGACGAGCAGCCCCGCCGCGGCGAGCGGACGCCACCACGCGTATCCCGCGCTCGTGCGGAACAGGCGGTGATAGGGGGTCGCGGCCGGAAGCCCCGTGCTCATCAGGCGCCGCGCAGCCGCTCGGCGAGGTAGCCGTGCAGGCGGTCGAGCGAGACACGCTCCTGCGCCATGCTGTCGCGCTCGCGCACCGTGACCGCCTGGTCGTCGAGGGTGTCGAAGTCGACGGTCACCGCGAACGGGGTGCCGATCTCGTCCTGACGGCGGTAGCGGCGGCCGATGGCGCCCGCATCGTCGAACTCGATCATCCAGTCCTCGCGGAGCTCGTCGGCGAGCCTCCGGGCGACCGGCGACAGCTGCTCGTTGCGCGACAGCGGCAGCACCGCGGCCTTCACGGGCGCGAGCCGACGGTCGAGACGCAGCACGGTGCGCACATCCGTACCGCCCTTCGCGTTCGGCGCCTCGTCCTCGTGGTACGCGTCGATGAGGAACGCCATGAGCGCGCGCGTGAGCCCGAACGCCGGCTCGATGACGTAGGGCACCCAGCGCTCGCCCGTGGTCTGGTCGAAGTACGACAGATCCTTGCCGGAGTGCTCGGAGTGGGTCTTCAGGTCGAAGTCGGTGCGGTTGGCGATGCCCATGAGCTCGCCCCACTCGCCGCTCGCGAAGCCGAAGCGGTACTCCACGTCAACGGTGCGCTTCGAGTAGTGGCTGAGCTTCTCCTTCGGGTGCTCGTAGAGCCGCAGGCTGTCCTCGCGGATGCCGAGATCGCGGTACCAGCCGTAGGAGGCGTCGATCCAGTACTGGTGCCACTCCTCGTCGGTGCCGGGCTGCACGAAGAACTCCATCTCCATCTGCTCGAACTCGCGCGTGCGGAAGATGAAATTGCCGGGGGTGATCTCGTTGCGGAAGCTCTTGCCGATCTGGGCGATGCCGAACGGGGGCTTCATGCGGGCGCTCGAGAGCACGTTCGCGAAGTTCACGAAGATACCCTGCGCGGTCTCGGGGCGCAGGTAGTGCAGGCCCTCCTCGTCGTCGACGGGGCCGAGATAGGTCTTGAGGAGCCCCGAGAAGGCGCGCGGCTCCGTCCACTGGCCGCGGGTGCCGCAGTTGTCGCAGACGATGTCGGCGAGACCGTTCTCGGGCGCGCGACCCTTCTTCTCCTCGTACGACTCGAGCAGGTGGTCCTCGCGGTAGCGCTTGTGGCAGTTGAGGCACTCGATGAGCGGGTCGGAGAACACCTCCACGTGGCCCGACGCCTCCCACACCTGCCGGGGCAGGATCACCGAGGAGTCGATGCCGACGATGTCGTCCCGCCGCTGCACCATGAACTTCCACCACTCGCGCTTGATGTTCTCCTTGAGCGCGGTGCCGAGGGGGCCGTAGTCCCAGGCGGAGCGGGAGCCGCCGTAGATCTCACCCGCCTGGTAGACGAAACCCCGACGCTTGGCGAGGGAGATGATCGAATCGAGCGGGTTGGGCGTTGCCACAGAGGACTCCAGAGGTTCGGCCGCGCCGGCTTGCGCGGTCAGTGGGGTGCGGAGTTCTCAGCCTACCGAGCGCCCGGGCATCGAGGATTCCGCTCCTAGAAGGTGTACATGATCTGCGGGAAGCCGTCGGCATCGCACTGCAGGTCCTGCTTCGCCGGGAAGATCGTGAGCTTCGCCGGGAAATGCGTGATCGTGACGTCGTCCTCGGGGTAGAAGACCAGGTCGCCGGTGAGGCTGACCGGATCGCCCTCGGCATCCGCCTGGATCTGGAAGGTGCTCACCTCGCTCGCGCTCCCGCCGGGCCCCAGATATCCGGGAGGCGCGACCCCCTGACCGCCGACGGTGGTGCCCCACTCGAGGTTCGCCCTCCACTCCTGCTTCTGGAAGCCATCGGTCCAGGTGTGGAGCGCGTGATCCCCCGGCTGGTTCCAGTTCGCCCAGGTCGAGGCGCACAGGGCGCCGTGCACGTGCGTGCCGGCCACATCGCCATCGAGCTCCCACCCGGAGAAGCCGGCGGTCACCACGACCTTCTTGGTGGCACCGCCCTGCCGGGAGGTCGACACGATCGAGACGGTGGCCTGCGTGCCCTGCTCGCCCGCGGTGTAGTGGAAGCCGCCCTTGCTCACGCTCTCGAGCGGCTCGAGGCTCTCGGCGCCCTCCAGGGAAAGCGTGAGCGGGCCGGTGACGCTGCCGTGGCCGGACTTCGCCTGCACATCGATCGTGAAGTCGGTGACGTCCTGGGGCGGCACGCTCTCGGGCAGGTCGGTCTCGATGCTCACGCAGCCGCCGTCGGTCCACATCCCGATGAGGCCCATCAGGAGACCGAATGCCAGAGTGTCGGCGCCGGACTGGCCGCTCGTGGAGAGCTCCTGCTCCTGCTCCTTCGTGAGGCCCTCGGTGCCGCCCAGCTTGTGCGGCGGGTTCTTCGTCGTGTCGAACTTCCCCAGATCGAGATCGTCGACCTTCTGCGAGGTGGTGAGGTACCGGCTCGAGCCGTCCGTGCCCTTCACGGTCGTCATCTGGACGGCCTCCATCGTGATCTCCTCGGGAAGCGCGTTGTCGGCGAGAGTTCCCGTGAGCGTCGCCCGGATCTCCTCCGTCCGCGACGCCGTCGCACCCCCCGCGGCGCCCGTCACACTGCGCTTCACCTTCGCCGTCGCATCGAACCTGCCGTCCGGACCCGGGCAGTACCTCCCGTCGTAGACCACCGAGGTGCTCGTGCCCGCCGTCGCACCGCCGGAGACCTGCTGTCCCTCGGTGCTGATCTCGACCGTCGTCGTGCCGTCGTCGTTGACGGTGAACGTCAGGCCGTCCGAGCCGTGCGAGTCCCCGGAATGCAGGGAGCCGCCACTCAACGCATCCTGCAAGCCGCGCTGCGCGTACGTCCCGAGGCCCCCGATGATGAGGTTCTCGAAGCCCTGCTGACCGGCGTCCGACCGGGAGGTGCGGCCACCCGACCAACTCAGCACGGGACCCGCGTGCGGCGCCTCGTCGCCGCCGAGATCCGCCAACTGGGCGAGGATCTGCTCGCCGAACGCCGTGTCGTCCGCCTCCACCGCGTCCCGCAGGCTCTCGATGCCGGGCACCTCGGCGGCCACCTCGTCGAAGACGTCGAGAACCCCCGAATACCACTGCGGCGGACCACCCACCGCCTCCCTCGCCTCAGCCTCACTCGGCAGGTCGAAGGTGAGCTGCACCACATCCGACGGCCCCGACGCGCTGCACCCGCTCAGCACGAGCGCCGCGACCACGGCGATGACGGGAACGATCGTGCGCATCGGGAACCCTTCGATTCGGACGATCGAGAGCCTATTGATGCGCAGCCGTCGAGGCGCCGAGTTCCGGTCTCACGCGGGTCTCAGCTTCGCAGGGCGCGCAGGATCGCCTCCACGTCGTCCGCCGTGTTCCACAGATGGAACGAGGCGCGGGCGCGGCCCGCACGGCCGGAGATGCGGATGCCCGCCGCCGTCATGGCCGTGAGCTGGGCGCCCTCCGGGTCGGGCCACGCGACGATCGCCTGACGTTGGACGGGGAGTCCGAGCGCCTCGGTGAGCGCGGCCCCGAGACCCGAGGCGCGCTCCCAGATCTCGGCGATGTCGAGTCCCGCGAAGAGTCCGATCGACTGCTCGGCGCCCACCCACGCCTGCCACGCGGGCGACACGTCGAAGCGGCGGGCGTCGGCGGCCAAGGCGATGTCGGGGCCGTAGCAGCTCTGCCACACCCGCTGCCCCGCATACCAGCCGCCCTGCACGGGCCGCAGCACGGCATCCGCCCGCGCACCGACCGTGAGGAAGCACACCCCGCGCGGTGAGCACAGCCACTTGTAGGCGTGGCACACCGTAAGGTCGAAGTCGTCGGCCGCGACCGGCAGCACGCCCGTCGCCTGGGTGGTGTCGCAGAAGGTGAGCGCGCCATGGCGCGCCGCCGCCTCGCGGATCGCGGCCGCATCGGCCACGACGCCCGTGGCGGATTGCACGAGCGAGAACGCCACCAGCGTCGTGCGCTCGTCGATGGCGTCGGCGAGGGCGGCGAGCGGCACGGCCCGCACCCGCAGCTCGCCGCGTTCCTGGAACGGCGTGATGATCGAGGAGAAGTCGCCCTCCACGACGAGGATCTCGGCCCCCGCCGGCATCGCCGCCGCGACGAGCGCGGCCTGCACGGAGGTCTGCGATCCGATCGCCACCCGTGCGACGTCGACGCCGACGAGCCGGGCGTAGTGCTCGCGCGTGCGGGCGATGATCGGGTCGTAGCCCTGCGGGTCGCGGTCGGCGCGCGCCCAGGCGTCGAGATCCGCACGCAGCGCCTCGACCGCGCGGCGCGGGGGCAGCCCGATGGATGCGGCGGCGACGTAGCCGCGCGGCTCGCCGAACTCGGCGATCGCGGCGGCCAACGGACGGGACGGCGCGGTCAGGATGCTCATCACCCCAGCGTGCGGGAGGCGCATCCATCCGACAAGGGCATGTTCGCGATGCCATCCATTCACTATGGTTATCGGATGGAGCTCGACCTGCAGTCGATCCGCATCGTGCGGGCCATCGCCGAGCACGGCACGATCAGCGGGGCGGCCCGCGCTCTCGGCTACAGCCAACCGGCGGTGAGCCAGCACCTGCGCCGCGCCGAGCAGCGGCTCGGTGTGCCACTCGTCGTGCGCGCGGGTCGCGGCGTGCGCCTCACCGAGCCCGGCATCGTGCTGGCGCGGCACTCGCACGCCATCACCTCCGCGCTCGACGCGGCGCGCGGGGAACTCGCCGAGCTCGCAGGCCTGCGAACCGGCACGGTGCGGCTGGCCGCGTTCCCGACCGCCTCGTCGACGATCGTGCCCCGGCTGCTGCACGCCCTGCGCGCCGACCAGCCCGGCCTCACCGTGACCTACCTCGAGGCGGAACCGCCCGAGGCGCTCGCCATGCTGCGCGATGGCGCCATCGACCTTGCGATCACCTTCGCCTACCCGGGCGACCGCGCCGATCCGCACCGCGAATCCGAAGGACCGCTCGAGACGGTCCCGCTGTTCACCGAACCCGTCGTCATCGCACTGCCCGACGCGCATCCGCTCGCCACGGGCGCAGGGCCGGTCGAACTGGCCGGTCTCGCCGACGACCGCTGGATCGCGGGTTGCCCGCTCTGCCGCGGCCACCTGCTCGCCGCGTGCGAGGCGGTCGGCGTGGAGCCCGACATCGAGCTGGAGACCGACAACGCGGTCGCCGTGCTCAACCTCGTGGCGTCCGAGCTCGGCGTCGCCCTCCTCCCCCGGCTCGCGCTCGCGACCGCGACGCCGCCCGCCGGGGCCGCGATCCGGGCGACGAGTCCGTCGAGCGACCGCTCCATCCAGGTGGTCGCCCAGCCCGGATCACGCCGCGTGCCGAGCATCGCGGCCGTGCTCGACGCGATCGAGCACCTCGACGGCACCGACTGGGGGCTCGCGCCGACCCGCTGACGGCATCCGGGGCGGCACGAACCGGCCGACGGCCCGCCGGCGTCCCACATCTCGGAGTGCGGGCATCCCAACTCAAGGTGCGCGCATCCCAAATCAAGGAGTGCGCATCTCAAATCAAGGTGCGGGCATCCCAAATCAAGGAGTGGAGCAACCCATCTCAAGGAGTGGGCGGATCGAACTCAACTCATCCGCCACTCTGGTGTACTCCAGCCCCATCGACGCCTTGATTTGGGTTGCTCCACTCCTTGATTTGGGATGGCAGGCAAGTCGGGGAACAGCCACTCCTTGATTTGGGATGGTGCGCCAGTCAGCGAACAGCCACTCCTTGATTTGGGATGGCGCGCGCGGCGAGGGGTCAGCCGCCGAGGGCGCTGACGGTGGCGACCGCGGCGACGACGCGGTCCACGATCGCCGGCACCGCGTCGAGCGCGACGTCGTGCGGCAGCGTGAACCGCACCGCGGTCTGGGCGACCGCCGGCGCGATCCCGAGCGCCAGCAGCACAGCGGACGGCTCGTCACTGCCGGCGGCGCAGGCGGAGCCGGAGGAGACGACGAGCCCCCGCCGCTCCAGCTCGAGCAGCACGGCCTCGCCGCTGGTACCCGGGAAGCAGAAGGAGGCGTGGTTCGGCAGCCGATGCTCGCGCGATCCGGTCACGAAGGCGCCCGGAACCCGGGACAGCACGCCGTCGATGAGCGCATCGCGGACGCGCGCGAGCTCGGCGTGCGCCCGACGCTCCGCCGCGGCGAGCCCCAGGGCGGTCGCGAGCCCCACGACCCCCGCGACGTTCTCGGTGCCCGAGCGCCGACCTCGTTCTTGGCCGCCCCCGTGCAGCAGCGGCTCGATCGGCAGCGCACCGCGCACCGCGAGCGCACCGATGCCCTTGGGGGCGCCGAGCTTGTGGCCGGCGATGCTCACGGCGTCCACCCCGAGTGCGGCGAGCCCCACCTCCAGGGCATCCGCCGACTGCACCGCATCCGTGTGGATCGGCACCCCCGCAGCGCGGGCGACCGCCGCGAGCTCGCGGATCGGCTGCACCGTGCCGATCTCGTTGTTGGCGTGCTGGATGCTCACGAGCGTCGTGTCGGGGCGCAGCACCGCCGCGAGCTCCCCCGGGGCGACGAGGCCGTCCCCGTCGACGGGCAGCACGGTCACCTCGAAACCGTGCAGGCGCCGCAGATAGTCGGCGGATTCGACGATCGCCTCGTGCTCGATCGGCCCGATCACGAGGTGCCGGCCGCGCGGGCTCCCGAGCGCGATGCCCTTGATCGCCAGGTTGTCGGACTCGGTGCCCCCCGAGGTGAACACGACCTCCGCCGGACGGCAGCCGAGCTGTTCGGCGATGGCGGCCCGCGCCGCCTGCACGGCATCCGCCGCCCGCTCCCCCAGCTCGTGGTGGCTCGAGGGGTTGCCGAAGTCGGCCGTCAGGTACGGCCACATCGCCTCCAGCACCTCACGGCGCACCGGCGTGGTGGCGGCCGTGTCGAGGTAGAGGCGCTCCATCCCGGCCCCGCTCAGGCGCCGATCGTGACGTCGAGCCCGAGGTCGAGCGCGCGCACACTGTGGGTGAGGGCGCCCACCGAGATGACGTCGACCCCGCTCTCCGCGATGGCCCGCACGGTGTCGAGGTTGACCCCGCCCGAGGCCTCCACGAGGGCTCGCCCGGCGACCAGGGCGACCCCCTCGCGCAGCTGAGCGGGGGTGAAGTTGTCGAGCATGATCGTGTCGACCCCGGCCGAGACGACCTCCTCGATCTGGGCGATGCGGTCCACCTCCACCTCGAGGTGCACGGTGTGCCCGAGGCGTGCGCGCGCGCTGCGGATGGCGTCGCCGATCGGCACGCCCGCGGCCGCCAGCACGGCGAGATGGTTGTCCTTCGCCATCACGGCGTCCGAGAGCGAGAATCGGTGGTTGCGCCCCCCGCCGTCGCGCACCGCCTGGCGTTCCAGGATGCGCAGACCCGGGGTGGTCTTGCGGGTGTCGACGATGCGCGCGCGGGTGCCCTCCGTCGCCGCCACGTAGCGGGCGGTCAGGGTGGCGATGCCGCTCATCCGCTGCACCAGGTTGAGGGCGATGCGCTCGGCGCGCAGCACGGCGTGCGCGGAGCCGTCGACCCGGGCGAGCACGGCGCCTGCCGCGAACGGCTCGCCGTCCTCCAACCCCAGCTCGACGGTCGTGTCGGCATCCACGAGCTCGAAGGTGCGGGCGAACACCGCGCCGCCCGAGAACACCCCCGGCTCGCGCGCCTCGAGGATCGCGGATGCGGTCGAACCGGCGGGCAGGAACACCTCGCTCGTGACATCCCCCCAGGGGGCGTCTTCGGCGAGGGCGCCACGGATGATGTCGTCGATGCGCGCGTTCACCGCACGGCCTCCTCGGGTTCGGGTTCGGTGACGGTTGCGGGGGCGGCCGGCCGCCAGCCCTGCGAGAACGCCCACGCGGGCGAGGTCTCGGGGTAGTCGGTGCGATCGTGCGCCCCGCGCGACTCCTCGCGCATGAGCGCGGCGCGCGTGACGATGCGGGCGAGGTCGAGCAGGTTGCGGTTCTCCAGATCGGTGACGGTGTCGAACTCGGCCTCCCACTGCTCGAAACGGTCGAGCGCCGCGCGGAGCTCGACCGCCTCGCGTTCGAGTCCGACGGACTCCCACATGAGGTGCTGGATCGCGGTGCGGCGGTCTCGAGACGCGTCGGGCTGCGCCCGGCGCTCCTCGACCACCTGGGTTGCCCCGTCCGTCGATCGAGTGGCCCGCGCAGCGGGCACCCACTCCGCCGATCGAGTGGCCCGCGCAGCGGGCGTATCGAGATCCCCCGCCGCGGCACCGAGCGCATCCGCGGCCCGCCACGCGAACACGAGCGATTCGAGCAGCGAGTTCGAGGCGAGCCGGTTGGCGCCGTGCACGCCCGTGCAGGCCGCCTCGCCCACCGCGAACAGCCCCGGCAGGCTCGTGCGCCCGTGCAGGTCGGTGCGGATGCCGCCCATCCAGTAGTGCGCGGCGGGGGTCACCGGTACCGGCTCGACCGCCCAGTCGTAGCCGTTCTCGCGGGTCACCTGGGTGATGCTCGGGAAGCGCGTCGCGAGGAAACCCGCCCCGTGCGCGCGCTCGAGCGCGGTCGCGTCGAGCAGCACGGGGCGACCCTCTTGACGCGCCATCGCGGCCGCGATCCCGCGCGCCACGACATCCCGCGGGGCGAGCTCGCCGTCGGGGTGCACCGCGAACATGAACCGCTCCCCCGCCTCGTCGAGGAGCACGGCGCCTTCGCCGCGCACGGCTTCGGAGACCAGCGGGCTGCCCGACACCGCGAGCGCGGTCGGGTGGAACTGGTAGAACTCCACGTCGGCGAGCTCGGCGCCCGCACGGAACGCCGCCGCGATCCCGTCGCCCGTCGTCACGCCGGGGTTGGTGGTGTGCCGGTACAGCTGACCCGCGCCCCCGGATGCCAGCACCACGGCATCCGCGGCGATGCGGAAGCGCTCGCCGTCGGGGCCGATCGCCTCGATGCCGACGACGCGTGGCTCGACGCCCTCGACCACGAGCTCGCGCATGAAGGTGTGCTCGTGCACCTCGACCGCGAGCGCGCGCACCGCCCGCAGCAGGGCGACCTCGATCGCGAGGCCGGTGGCATCACCGCCCGCGTGGATGACGCGACGATGCGAGTGCGCCGCCTCGTGGCCGCGTGCGAGCTCACCGTCGGCCGCACGGTCGAACTCCACCCCGAGCGCGATGAGGTCGCGCACCCGCTGCGGCCCCTCGGTGCAGAGCACCTCGACCGCCGCCGGGTCGCACAGTCCGTCGCCGGCGCGCAGGGTGTCCTCGATGTGGGACGCCGCGCTGTCGTCCGGGAACAGCGCTGCAGCGATGCCGCCTTGCGCGTACTTGGTGTTCGATTCGGCGAGCTCGGCCTTGGTGACGAGCACCACCTCGTGGTCTGCGCTCGCGCGGTAGGCGGTGATGAGCCCCGCGATGCCGGTGCCCACGACGACGACCCGCACGCTCAGGCCTTCGGCTTCGCGTCGAGCATCCGCTCCAACGCCACCCGGGCGTCGGCGGCGACCGTCTCGGGCACCTCGATGCGATTGAGCGTCTCGCCGGCGACGAGCCCTTCGAGCACCCAGGCCAGGTAGCCGGGGTGGATGCGGTACATGGTCGAGCAGGGGCACACCACGGGGTCGAGGCAGAAGATGGTGTGCTGCGGGAACTCGGCGGCGAGGCGGTTGACCATGTTGATCTCGGTGCCGATCGCGAAGGTCGTCGGCTCGACAGCCGCGGCGACGGCCTTGCGGATGTAGTCGGTCGACCCCGCCTCGTCGGCGGCGTCGACGACCGCCATCGGGCACTCGGGGTGCACGATCACCCGCACGCCGGGGAACTCGGCGCGCGCCTGCGCGACCTGCTCGGGGGTGAAGCGCTTGTGCACCGAGCAGAAGCCGTGCCACAGCACGACCCGGGCGTCGAGCAGCTCGTCGCCGCTGTTGCCGCCGAGGGGCTTGCGCGGGTTCCACATCGGCATCCGCTCGAGCGGCACACCCATCTTCTTGGCGGTGTTGCGGCCGAGGTGCTGGTCGGGGAAGAACAGCACGCGCTGGCCGCGCTCGAAGGCCCACTCGAGCACCGTCTCGGCGTTCGAGCTCGTGCAGACGATGCCGCCGTGGCGGCCGCAGAAGCCTTTGAGTGCGGCCGAGGAGTTCATGTAGGTGACCGGGATCACGGGCACCCGGCCCTCGGCGTCCGGCTCGGTGCCGTAGAGCGCCTCGAGCTGAGCCCAGCACTCCTCGACCGAGTCGATGTCGGCCATGTCGGCCATCGAGCAGCCGGCTGCCAGGTTCGGCAGGATCACCTGCTGGTGCGGCTGCGCCAGGATGTCGGCCGTCTCGGCCATGAAGTGCACGCCGCAGAACACGATCGCCTCCGCGTTCGGCACGGTCTGGGCGGCGTTCGCGAGCTGGAACGAGTCGCCCAGGAAGTCGGCGTGCTGCACGATCTCGTCGCGCTGGTAGAAGTGGCCCAGCACCACCACGCGGTCGCCGAGGGTCTGCTTGGCGGCGCGGATGCGCTCGTGCAGCTCTTCGACGCCTGCTCGCTGGTATTCGAGCGGCAGGGCGCCCTGGCGGGGCGATCCGACCGGGATGACGTCGCTCATCGAGGAGCCGGGACCGTACTGCAGCACCCCGTCGAACTCCCACGGACCCTTCGCGAGCGCGGGGCTGCAGGCTTCGGCGGGCTGGCCCTGCGCGTTCCGGCCGGTCGTGCGGATGAGCTGGATGGTCTGATCGACGGAAACCACTGTCGTCTTCTCTCGGTGCGGGGGTTCGGCGTCAGCGGATGCCGGCGGGGGTGAGGGGGCCGCGGTCGACGAGGTCGACGGTGGCGTCGTAGCGGTAGAGGCGGGGCGGACGGTGACGTCCACCCGTGACGTGCTCGCCCGTGGGGACCACGGCGCGGCTCGCCTCGATCTGCCGGCGGAAGTTGGCGGGGTCGAGCGGACGCTGCAGCACGATCTCGTGCACCTGCCGCAGAGCCGTGAGGGTGAAGGTCTCTCCGAGGAACGCGTGCGCGATGCGGGAGTACTCGAGCTTGTTGCGCAGCCGCCACAGGGCGTAGTCGACGATGAGGTTGTGGTCGAAGGCCAGCCGCGGGAGCTCGTCCGCGGGGAACCACGCGACGTTCTCGTCGATCGTGGCCTGTTCGGCTTCGTCGCCGCGCACGAGCGCCCAGTACACGATCGAGACGACCCGGCCGGAGGGCGAGCGGTCGGGCTCGCCGAAGCAGTAGAGCTGCTCGAGGTAGGCGGGGGTGAGTCCGGTGGTCTCTTCGAGGGTGCGGGCGGCGGTCGCGTCGAGGCTCTCGGCTGCATCGGCTCCGCCACCCGGCAGCGCCCAGTGGCCCTCGAAGGGTTCTCGCGTGCGGCGCACGAGCGGAATCGAGAGCACGAGCCGGTCGTCGGCGTCGGGTCGCAGCGCGAAGATCACGGTGGAGACCGCGAGATCGATGCCGTTCATCCGATTCCTCTATGCCGAAGCCGATTGTTAAAGTCACACTGACTAGAACGAAGTCTAGCACTAAAGGTGCAACTCACCCCAACTCGGGAGTACTGCCCAACGCTGTAGCGGTGGGCGCCGAGCGGCCGGGATGGCGCCCGCGCGAGGGCAAACGCTGCAGCGTTAGGCAGAACCCCCTCGCGGGGAGTCAGCGGGTGAGGAGGCCCGCGTCGAGGGTGTACTGGGCGCCCGTGATGTAGCGGGCACGATCGCTCACCAGGTAGCGCACGAGTTCGGCGACGTCGGAGGTCTCGATCCACGGCACCCCCGGCAGCAGGTTGCCGGCGCTGCGCTCGGCGATCTCCTGCGGGGTCGCGCCCTCCATGGCCGCGAGACCGTCGTTCATGGGCGTGTCGACGCCCGTCGGATGGATCGACACGACACGCACCCCGAACGGCGCGAGCTCGATCGCCCACGCCTTCGTCAGGCCGGTGAGCCCGTGCTTGGAGGCGACGTAGTGCGAGAGCCGGTTGCCGCCGCGTAGCCCCATGACGCTCGAGTTGTTGACGATCACGCCGCGGCCGGACGCCTTGAGATGCGGCACGGCTGCCCGCGCCACCACGAAAGGGCCGGTGAGGTTGATGCCGATCATGGCGTCCCATTCGGCGTCCGTCATCGACTCGAGTTCGGCGTAGGCCACGATCCCCGCGTTGTTGATCACGATGTCGAGTCCGCCGAAGGCCTCCACCCCCGCATCCACCGCGCGGTGCACGGCAGCCGCATCCCGCACGTCCGCGAGCGCCGGGATCGCGCGTCCCCCCGCCTCGAGGATCTCGGCCACGAGCGTCTCGAGCTCCGCGGTGGTGCCCTGCGGGTACGCGGGATACCCGAGCTCGGCGCCCACATCGAGCGCCACGATCGCGGCGCCGTCGGCGGCGAGCGCGCGGGCGATCGCGCGGCCCTGACCGTGGGCTGCGCCCGTCACGAGGGCGACGCGACCGGCGAGCGCGAGGTCACTCGGTGCGGGCATCGCCGGGCTTGCGGAAGTCGTACAGCACCTCGTCGAGCGGCACCCGACCCACCGTGTTGAACAGGTTGGTGGCGACCATGAGCCCCGCGAACGCCACCAGGATCAGGCGCAGCTTCGGCTGGAACGCCGCCTCGAGCCGGGCCCGGAACTCGGCCGGGATGTTGTTCGGGTCGAGCGCGATCATGCGCCCCCAGTCGAGCAGCAGCTGCTCGGTCTCGGTGACCTGCGGATTGTCGGGGTCATCCCCCGACTCGATGAGGATGCGCCGGAAGAAGACGGAGCAGATGAGGCACTCGTTGGCATCCGAGATCGCATACGAGAACAACGACACCGCGCGCTCGCCGATGTACGGCTCGAGCTCGTCCTTGAGGGTGTACCACTCCATGTAGGCGTCGAAGCTCGGCACATGCCCCAGCAGGGTGCGCTTCATGTTGGTGATGCGCCCGCCGTGCAACTCGAGCTGCCGTTCGGCCGCGGCGAGCGCCGCCGCCGAGAGTTCCGCATCCGAGGAGAGGGGCAGGAAGGTCATGAGCCCAGCCTAGGACGCGGGGCGGCGCGTGACTCTAGGCTGCGACGCGCGGTGACGCACCCGGGATGGGCGTCACCTCGTCGAACACTCCGCGGCGGATCGCCTGGAACACCTCGACGGCCGCCTCGGCGAGCTTGCCGTGCCCGCGCAGGATGTTGCGGCGCACACGCACGTCGTCGTGGATGGCGAGGTCGGCCGCGGCATCCACGATGCGCGCCCCGAGCGATCGCGCCCACGCCGCCGTCATCTCGGCGACGAGCGGGTCGGCCGACACCACGCGCACGTCGTCGCCGCGCCCGAAGGGCCGCTCGCGCACGAGGGCGCGCGCGATGAGCCCGGCACCGAGGTAGCTCACGACCTGCTCGTCGGTGATCCAGCGCGGCACGCCCAGCACGTCGCGCTGTTCGCGCAGCACGAGCTCACCGAGCTCTTCGCCGGTGTCGCGCCAGGCGACGCGGTCGCGCGGCGCGAAGCCGTTGGTGTCGGGGCCCGCGGCATCCACGCTGCCGACGACGAAGCCGCGCCCGCGAAGCGTGGGGCGCAGACGGAGGACGCCCGCTGTCGGGCGAGGGACGGCGATCCGATGGGCAGTCATAGCGATGAGTGAAACGCCCATGCCGACTCGCGCATTCCCGTGCGTTCGCATGGATTCGGCTCAGAACACCTTGCCGGGATTGAGGATGCCGGCGGGGTCGAACACGGCCTTGATGCGGCGTTGCAGCTCGAGCGAATCGTCTCCCAGCTCCTGCCGCAGCCAGCGGCGTTTGAGCAGCCCCACGCCGTGCTCGCCCGTGAGGGTGCCGCCGAGCGCGAGGCAGGCGCGGAACAGCTCGTCGGCCGCCGCCCAGATGTGCGCGGGCACCTCGGCGTCGCCGCCCGGCGCGTCGAACACGAAGTTGGGGTGCAGGTTGCCGTCGCCGGCGTGCGCGACGGTCGGGATGCGGATGCCGTGGTCCCGCTCGATGCGCTCGATCACCGCGAACATCTCGGGCAGGGCGCTGCGCGGCACCGCCACGTCCTCGATGAGCACGGTGCCGCGCCGTTCCATCGCGGGGTGGAACGCGCGGCGGATGGCGAACAGGCGCTCCCCCTCGGCTTCGTCGGCGGCGAGCTCGGCGGTTCCGCCGTGCGCCGCGACGATCTCGACCACCTGTTCGGCCTCGGATGCGGCCGCCGCGCCGTCGGTCTGCACGAGCAGTTGCGCCCCGCGCCCCCCGAGGTCGAGGCCGAGGTGCTCGCCGATGCCGTCGAGCGCCGCGGCGTCGAGCAGTTCCATGGCTGCCGGGGTGATGCCGCGTGCGGAGATCGCGGACGAGGCGCGCGCCGCATCCGTCACGGCGGGGAACGCCGCGCTCACCGTGACGAGCCGTCCGCGGGCGAGCGGCCGCAGCCGCAGGGTGGCTTCGACGATCACGCCGAGGGTGCCTTCGGAGCCGACGAAGAGCGCGGTCAGGTCGTAGCCGGTGACGCCCTTGACCGTGCGATGGCCGAGTTCGAGCAGTCGGCCGTCGGCGAGCACCACCTTGAGTCCCAGGACGGCCTCGCGCGTGACCCCGTACTTGACGCACATGAGTCCGCCCGCGTTGGTGGCGATGTTGCCGCCGATGGACGAGATGGCGCGGCTGGCGGGGTCGGGCGCGTACCAGAGCCCGTGTGCCGCGAGCGCCGTGTTGAGGTCGCCGTTGATGACGCCGGGCTCGACGACGGCCAGCTGGTCGGCGGCGGAGATCTCGAGGATGCGGTTCATGCGCGCCGTCGACAGCACGAGCTCCCCCGCGCCCGCGATGGCGCCCCCGGCGAGTCCGGTGCCGGCGCCGCGCGGCACCACCGGCACGCCGTGGGCGCTCGCCCAGCGCAGCGCGTGCTGCACCTCGGCCACGTCGCGGGCCTCGACGATCGCGAGGGGTGCCGCGGCGGAACGATGCCCCGACTTGTCGGCGCGCACCGCCTCGAGCGCCGCCGCATCCGTCACGAGCACCTCGCCGAGCACCGCCCGCAGCTCTTCCAGCATCCCCCGAGGGTATCGAGGCGCGGCTGGAGCTACGACCTGACGGAGGGGAAGCGCCTCCCGCCGCGAGGTCGCAGCTCCAGCTGCGCCATGACGCCCGTGTCCGATTTCCGCTGGGGAGGGGCGGTGGGGTGTGCGAGGGTGAGGGCATGGATGAGGAGGCGCTGTTCCGCACCCGGTACGGCGCGCTCGCCTCGCGCGACGCCCGCTTCGACGGGCAGTTCATCGCCGGCGTGCACTCGACCGGCATCTACTGCCGGCCCAGCTGCCCCGCGATGACGCCGAAACCCGGCAACGTGAGCTTCTACCGCACCGCGGCGGCCGCCCACGAGGCCGGGCTGCGGGCCTGCAAGCGCTGCCAGCCGGATGCCGTGCCCGGCTCCCCCGACTGGAATCTGCACGACGACCTCGCCTCCCGTGCGATGCGCCTCATCCAGGACGGCGTGGTGGAGCGCGACGGCGTCGAAGGGCTCGCCCGGCGGCTCGGCTACTCGGGCCGGCACCTCACGCGCGTGCTCACCGCAGAGCTCGGCGCCGGCCCGCTGGCGCTCGCACGGGCGCAGCGCGCCCAGACCGCCCGCACCCTGCTCGCGTCGAGTGAGCTGCCGATCGCCGATGTGGCGTTCGCCGCCGGCTTCGGCAGCCTGCGGCAGTTCAACGAGACGATCGCCGAGCTCTACCATGCGACCCCCACGGAGCTGCGCGCGCTGAGTCGCCGCGGACGGGCGGCGGGTCCCGCCCCGACGGGTGCCGCGGGCGAGCTGACCTTGCGGCTCCCCGCCCGGGATCCGATCGACCGGGACGGTCTGCTGGGTTTCTTCGCCGACCACGCGGTCCCCGGTCTCGAGACCGTCGAGGCCGGCGTCTTCTCCCGCCCGCTCGCGCTGCCGGGCGGCGCGGCGCGGCTCGAACTGCGCCTCGACCCGGGCGGGCCCGGCTTCCTCTGCACGGTGCGCCTCGCCCGCCTCGCGGATGTGGGGGCCGCCGTGGCGCGCATCCGGCACGCCCTCGACCTCGACGCCGACTCGATGGCGATCGATCAGTCGCTCGCCGCCGACCCCGCACTCGCACCGCTTGTCGCGGCGACCCCCGGCATCCGGATCGCGGGCTCCTTCGACGCGGAGGAGGCGCTGTTCCGCACCCTGCTGGGACAGCAGATCTCGGTCGCCGCCGCCCGAACGGCACTCGGACGACTGACGTCCGAGCTCGGCGATGGCGCCTTCCCCACGGCCGCCGCGATCGCCGAGCACGGCCGCGAGGTGCTGCGCGGGCCGGCGGGGCGCGTCGAGGCGATCCTCGGGATCGCCCGCGACCTCGCCGAGGGCAGGCTCGTGCTCGACATCGGCATGCCCGTGGAGGAGTTCCGCGCGGCGCTGCTCGCCCAGCGCGGAATCGGCCCCTGGACGGCCGACTATCTGGCGATGCGCGTGCTCGGCGCCCCCGACGTGCTGCCGGTCGACGATCTCGTGATCCGGCAGGGCGCCGCCGCGCTCGGCGCGCCCGACGACCGTCGAGCGCTCGCCCGTCACGCGGCACGCTGGTCGCCCTGGCGCAGCTACGCGGCCCTGCACCTGTGGCGTGCCCGGCCGCACCGACCAGCTGGCGGGCGTACCCTGACGGCATGACGACGATCTCGGTGGTCATCCCGGCGCGCAACGACGCCGAGATGCTGGGGAACTGCCTGGAGGCGCTCGCCCGGCAGACCCTTCGCGCCGACGAGATCGTGGTGGTCGACAACGGCAGCTGGGACGCGACGGCTGTCGTGGCGCAGGCGGCGGGCGCGCGGGTCGTCACCGAGCAGACGCCGGGCATCCCGCGCGCGGCATCCGCCGGCTACGACGCCGCACGCGGCGAGCTCATCGCGCGGTTGGACGCCGACAGCGTGCCGCCCGCCGACTGGCTGCGCCACGCGGTGCGCCGCTTCGAGCGGGACCCGTCGCTGTCGGTGCTCACCGGTATCGGCGACTTCTACGGCTCCACGCCCCTCGTGCACACCCTCGGACGCGTCATCTACCTGGGCGGGATGCTCGCCTCGATGACGCCGTACCTCGGGCATCCGCCGATCTTCGGCTCGAACTTCGTGATGCGCCGCGGTGTGTGGGAGGAGCTCGCCGGCGAGGTGCACCGCACCCAGCGCGAGATCCACGACGACCTCGACCTCAGCCTGCACATCAAGCCGTGGATGCGGGTGGAGTACGACCCGGAGTTCCGAGTCGGGATCTCGGCGCGGCCGTTCGAGACCGCCTCGGGACTCTACCGGCGGGTGAGCTGGGTGGTGCCGACGCTGCGCAACCACTGGCCCGATGACGCCCCCTGGGCGCGCCGCGCGGCCCGCCGCCGTTGGCGCGAGGAGCAGCAGGAGCGCCGCGCCTCCGCGTGAGGCGGCCGGGTGATCTCGATACACCGCCCCGCGGGCGGCACTCGATCAGCGGGGGGTGTCGAACAACGCGAGCATGTCCCGCACCAGCTGGTGCGGCGTCGTCTCGCACGGGCTGTGCCCGGTCTCATACACCGCGAGGCGTGCCCCGAGCCGCTCCGCGAGCAGCGCGTAGCGCTCCACGGGCCACAGGTCGTGCGCACTCGTCGCCACGAGGGTCGGGATGCCGGTGGCCCGCACCGCCCCCGCCGCATCCGGTGCGTGCTTCATGAGCCGCACGATGTCGTCGACGCATTCGCGCCGGGTGTGGGCGAACCGGGACCGCACGAAGGCGAGGCGCGACGGCCCCACCTTGTTCTTGTTGGTGCGCACCCCCCAGATCATGAGACCGGCGCCCTGCCGCGGGGTGAGGTAGGTGGAGAGCCACCCGATGCGCTTCACATGGCGATACGAGTTGCCGGGATCAGGCGGGCAGGTCAGCAGCGTCAGGCTCCGCACCAGCTCGGGACGCGCCGCGGTGACGAGCTGGGCGACGATCCCGGCGAAGGAGTAGCCGAGCAGGTGGGCGGGGGCGCCCGACTCGAGGAAGGCCACGAGGTCGTCGACGAACAGCGGGTACTCGTAGCGCTCGCCCTCCGGGGGTCCGGCGGGCGCCGACTGGTAGTTGCCGGCCAGGTCGTAGGACTGCACGTAGTAGCCGGCCTCCGCGAGCAGCGGCAGCATGAGCACGAAGTCCTCTTTGGATCCGGTGGCACCGGGAACCAGCACGACCCGCGGGTTCGCCGGGTCGCCGAGCGACACGACGGCGAGCGGCCCGCTCGGCGCGGTGAAGACCGACGCGCGCGATCCCGGGACGGGGGCCGTCCAGTCGATCTCGCCGATGGCGGCGTCGCGGGCCTCCGCGTCGTCACGTGACGGATCCCGCACGGGTTCGTGGTGGGGCGCGGTCACGCAGACACGATAGCCGTAGCATGCGGCCATGGCTGCCGACGACGCGCTTCCCCCAGATGGGCGCGACGAGACCGAGACCCAGCGGCTCGACCGCAACTGGAACGAGATCCTGCAGGAGCTGCGCGTGGTGCAGACCGGCACGCAGATCCTCACCGGTTTCCTGCTGACGGTGGCCTTCCAGCAGCGCTTCGAGGAGCTCGACGGCTACCAGCTGTGCGTGTACTTCGTGCTCGTGGCCCTCGCCGCGCTCGCGACGATCCTGGCGCTCACCCCGGTGAGCCTGCACCGCCTGCTGTTCCGGCTGGGTGCGAAACCGGAGCTGGTGATGCTCGCGAACGCGTTGCTGAAGGCGACGCTCGCGGCGGTGCTGCTGACCCTCGCCGGCACGGCGTTGTTCATCTTCGACCTCGTCGCGGGGCATCCCGCCGGTTTCGTGGCGGGCGGCGCGGTGCTCGTGCTCGGCGGGATCGCGTGGTTCGTCACCCCGGTGTTCGTGCGGATGCGTCTGCGGGCGCGCGACTGAAGCCCTCGCGGGACTAGCACGGCATTCGCCGAGAGGGAACCCCCTTGAGCCTCAGCCCGGCGACGCATCGACTGGGGGCATGAGCGAGATCCTGATCGACCCCGTGACGCGATACCGCACGGAGGGCTTTCCCCCGCAGGAGCAGCACCAGCCGGGCGTCACCGCGCGCACCGACCCCACCCCCGACCACGGCGAGCACAGCTACCGCGGGTCCGGGCGACTGGCGGGGATGCGCACCCTCATCACGGGCGGCGACTCCGGAATCGGCCGCGCGGTGGCGATCGCTTTCGCCCGCGAGGGGGCCGACGTGGCGATCTCGTTTCTCGAGGAGGAGGCCGACGATGCGGCCGAGACGGCCGAGTGGATCACCGAGGCGGGCCGGATCGCGCTGCTGCTGCCGGGCGATGTGCGCTCGGAGGAGCAGTGTCGCGCGCTCGTCGAACGCACGGTCGAGGAGCTCGGCGGGCTCGACGTGCTCGTCTTGAATGCCGCGTATCAGCAAAATCGCGATGGGCTCGAGAACACGCCCACCGAGGAGATCGAACGTGTCGTGGAGACCAACCTCTACGCACCGTTGTGGACGGCCCGTGCGGCGATTCCGCACCTGCCGGCGGGAGGCTCCATCATCACGACCTCGTCGATCCAGGCTTTCCAGCCGTCCGCCCGGCTCTTCGACTACGCGATGACGAAGGCCGCGCAGGTGGCATTCACCCGCGCGCTGGCGCAGCAGCTCGGCGGGCGCGGCATCCGGGTGAACGCTGTCGCGCCGGGACCGATCTGGACCCCGCTCATCCCCGCGACGAGCTGGCCCGAGTCGCTGCCCGAGTTCGGCCAGGACACCCCGCTGGGGCGGGCGGGTCAGCCCGCCGAGGTGGCGCCCGCGTTCGTCTTCCTCGCCTCCCCCGAGTCGTCGTACGTCTCGGGGGCGATCGTGCCCGTCACGGGCGGAAAGGGGCTCTGATGCCCGAATCGCGCACCCGTTCCCTCAAGGATCCCGAGCTGTACGAGAAGCTGCGGGACGAGGGCAACAGCAAGGAGAAGTCGGCCCGGATCTCGAACGCGGTGGCCGCCCGCGGCGCGACGAGCGTCGGGCGCACCGGGGGAAGCGCCGCCGACTACGACGACCGCACCGTTCCCCAGTTGCGGGCGCGCGCCAAGCAGCTCGGGCTGAAGGGCTACTCCTCGAAGAGCAAGCAGCAGCTCATCGAGTTGCTGCGCAACCACTGAGGCACGTCAGTAGATGAAGATCGGGATCCAGCCGGGGTTGTGGGCGTGCACGATCGCGAGGAACACGATCGCGTCGAAGAGCAGGTGCACCGAGAGCACGTAGCCGAGCGAGCGCGTGCGCGCGAAGAGGTAGCCCTGCAGCAGGGCGAAGGGGAAGGTGAGCAGCGGCCCCCAGGCGCGGTAGCCGAGCTCCCACAGGAACGACACGAAGATGACGGCCTGGATGAGGTTCGCCGGCAGCACCGGGAGGTGGCGGCGCAGCAGCGCGAAGCAGGTGCAGATGAAGAACAGCTCGTCCCAGGTGCCCACCGCGTTGACGCCCACGAAGAACCGCAGCAGCTCGGAGAGGTCGGTGATGTGCGGCCAGTTCTGGTAGGCGCCGGAGCGGATGAAGTAGAACGGCAGGATGAGCCAGCCGAGCACGGGCACCGCGAACAGGTAGGCGAGCTCGAGCCGGGTCTTCTTCTGCCGGCTGCGCCACGGGAAGGTGATGGCGCGCCGACGCAGCAGCAGGCGGTCGAGCAGGAACGGCACGGCCACGGCGAGCGCCAGCACGGTGCCGATGCGGAAGAAGGCGCCCCATTCGACGTCCGCCTCCACCGAGGTGGTCGACACGATGGCGATGCCGACCCCGATGAGAGCGAGGTCGAGGCCGAGCTCGCGATCCATCCACCAGCCGAGCCCGATGGCGGCGACGAGCACGAGGTGCCCCCAGCCGGGCAGCTGGAGCCCGAACAGCATCAGGGCGGATGCGGCGACGCCGGCCGCGGGCACGAGCGCGCGCCTGCTCCACGGCTCGGCGACGGCATCCACGTGCCCAGCTTGCCAGGCCGGCGTAGCGTGGACCGCGTGGCCGACTCCTCGGACTCCGAGCGGTACCTGCGCGTCGATGGGCGCGAGGTGCACCTGACCTCGCTCGACAAGGTCATGTATCCGGCCACCGGCACCACGAAGGGCGAGGTGGTCGACTACTACGCCCGTATCGCCGGGGTGCTCGTCCCGCACGCCCGCGATCGCCCGGCGACGCGCAAACGCTGGGTGGCGGGGGTGGGCACCGCTGCGGCGCCCGGGCAGGTGTTCTTCGAGAAGAACCTGCCGGCGTCCGCGCCCGAGTGGATCGCCCGCCGCGAGATCCAGCACCGGGACCACGTGAACGTCTACCCGCTCGTGAACGACACCGCGACGCTCGTGTGGGCGGCGCAGCAGAACGCGCTCGAGCTGCATGTGCCGCAGTGGCGCTTCGGCCGCGACGGCGCACCGCACAACCCCGACCGTTTCGTGCTGGATCTGGACCCCGGTGAGGGCGCGGGGCTGCCGGAGTGCGTGGCGGTGGCGGTGCTCGCGCGCGAACTGCTGGGAGCTCAGGGCCTGGAGCTGCTGCCGGTGACGAGCGGCAGCAAGGGCATCCACCTGTATGCCGCGCTCGATGGGCGGCGCACGAGCGCTGAGATGGCGGATGCCGCGCACGAGTGGGCGCGGGAGCTGGAGGCGGCGCATCCGGAGCTCGTGGTGAGCGCCCAGCGCAAGGCGGATCGGGTGGGCCGGGTGCTCGTGGACTGGAGCCAGAACACCGCGGCCAAGACCACCGTGGTGCCGTATTCGCTGCGCGGACGGCTGCGCCCCACGGTGGCGGCGCCCCGCAGCTGGGATGAGCTGCTCGCGCCGGGGCTGCGCCAGCTGGAGTTCACGGAGGTGCTGGATCGGGTGGATGCCTCGGGAGACCCCCTGGCATCCCTCGCCTGAAAGCGCACAATGGGTTCACGGGAGAGGAGCACAGCATGGACCGCGACACCATCGACTACGAACCGAACCCCGACGACGAGCGCCCGGTGCCGCTCGACGAGGACGAGCCGTCACCGCCGCCCACCCTCGACCCGGAGGAACGGGTGGAGGAGGACGAGCCGGTGCTCGCGCTCGACGACGACCGGGTGGACTGATCCCCGAGCCGAGGGCGATCCCCCGCACGCGACTCGCGATAATCCGCGGGGGTGAGGGTCACACCCCCCGATCAACACCACCCCATCAACACCCACGGCGAGGTCCGGGGGTGCCGTCAACAGCAGCTCATGCGAAGTGCCCGTCGCGGTGAAGGTGTAGGACAACTGCTTCCACACCCCCACCCCCGCCGCCGACGTCGGAGCGGACGAATCAGGGGGTCGGGGCGGGGCCGGAATGGTCGCTCGGAGGTCGGTGAAGTCGTCGTAGAGGGTGATGAACGTGCGACACCAGGCGCCCCGTCGACGACAGCAGGCGATCCTCCACACCCCACGACTGGGTCGAGGTGAGCCCGAGCGGGGCGCCGGACGAGGTGGCGCGCCAGCCGGTGTCGCCCTCCACGAGAACCCGGCAGTTTAGGCATCTCCAGACCACTCACCTCGCTGCGGCAGTCACGAACAGGATCACGAAGGTAAATCCCATGAGGATCGCGGCTGCACCCGCGAGTCCGATCAACCCGGGCGAGAACATCTCCGGAGGTGCAGGAGTTCCTTTGCTCCTGCGCGCGAAGAACACCGCCACACGTCGACGATCGGTGATGAGGTATATCCCGAAGCCCACGAGCACCGCGCCCGCGATCGCTCCCAGCAATTCGTTCATTCGGCCGCTCCTAGAACATCCAAGTCGCGAGCAGCGAACATCCTGCACCGACGCCGATCTCTCCGCCTGCGCCCCATCCGGGGCTAACCGTGTATCCAGTCCCCCCGTTCCCGTCAGGGTAGCTGCTGAACCCTGTTCCGAGGGCACCATAGCCACCAAGTCCGATTGAATCGGCCTGACTTCTGTTCCGTTCTTCAAGCAAGGATGGAACTCGATGAACAGGAAGTACTCGCCGGAGATGCGTGAGCGGGCGTTGCGGATGCTCGCGGAGGCGCGCCCGTCGCACCCGAACATGATGAGCGCGGTCCGTCACGTGGCCGGGTTGCTGGGAATGAGCGCGGAGACGCTGCGGCTGTGGCAGCGCCGCTACGAGGTCGACGCCGGGGTGAAGCCCGGGCTCACGACGGACGCCGCGGCGGAGATTAAGCGACTGCAGCGCGAGATCATCGAGCTGCGTAAGGCGAACGAGATACTCAAGGCCGCGAGCGTGTTTTTCGCGAAGGAGCTCGACCGCCCCTGACCGAGATGATCCGGTTCATCGACGAGTACCGGGATCGTTTCGGGGTCGAGCTCATCTGCCGTGTCCTCAGACCGGCAGTGCAGGGATTCCTCACCTCCCGCGGCTACCGCGCCGCCGTCGGTCGTGCGCCCTCGGCCCGGCGGCTGCGTGACGACCTTCTGGTGCCGGAGGTCGCGCGGCTGCATGCGGAGAACTACGGCGTCTACGGGCGCAGGAAGATGCACGCCCTCATGCGCCGGCAAGGATGGGAGATCGGCCGCGACCAGACCGAACGCCTGATGCGGGCCGCCGGGGTTCGGGGCGTCAGGAAGTCGAAGCGGGTGTTCACCACGCGCTCCGACAAGACGACGGCCCTGCCCGCGGATCTCGTGAACAGGCGCTTCACCGCGGCGGCACCTCGCCGGCTCTGGGTCTGCGACGTGACCTATGTCGCGACGTGGAGTGGGTTCGCGTATGTCGCGTTCGTCACCGACGTCTACTCGCGGCGCATCGTCGGGTGGAACGTCGCCGCCACACTGCGGTCGGAGATCCTGCCGATGCAGGCGCTGGATATGGCCGCGTGGGGCGCAGGCGGGCGGCTCGACGGGCTGATCCATCACGCGGACCATGGGTCGAACTACACCGCAATGGTCTACACCGACCGGATCGTCGAACTCGGCGCCGTCCCCTCGACAGGAACCGTCGGCGACAGCTTCGATAACGCAATGGCAGAGGCCATCAACAACCTCTACAAGACCGAGCTGATCCGTCAGCAAGGGCCGTGGCGCACGGTCGAGCAAGTCGAGCTCGCGACCCTCGAATGGGTGTGGTGGTGGAACAACTCCCGCCTCCACGGCGAACTCGACATGCGCACCCCGATCGAGGTCGAGCAGGCGTACTACGCTGACCTGGAATCAGCCCAACCGGCACCCGCCGGACAAGGCTCCCGATAGGAACAGAAGTCAGGCCGATTCACCCGTGCGGGTGCCGGTGGGGTTGGTTTGGATGATGACATCCCCGTGCAGGTTCGGGAACGCCCACCCGACCACCGCGGAGGCGGCATTCACCCGAACGGTGACACCACCGGGCAGACCGATGGTCGCTTCGAACCCGGCACCCGTGGTGACCGCCCAGGGGGCGTCTCCTGCCCCCGCATACAGGTACTTCGTCACCTCCGGGGACGGATCCGTGGGGCCCGTCTTCACGTTGCGTTGCACGACCCGGTCGGTCGCATCCCGCAGATACTCCACCGTCGTGCCACCCACCGTGGTGCTGGTGTGCCGGTTGGCGATGTCGTAGGTGAGGGTCTGATCCGCCAGGCGGGTCGTGTTGCCGTGGGTGTCGTAGACCAGCGACGCACCCGGCTCCGTCACGGTGAGACTCCCACCCGCGACAGGGTTCGCACCCGCAGGCGCCCCCGTCACCGTCGTGCCGGTGAGGCGGTCGGCGGTGTCGTAGCAGTACCCCACCGTGGTCGGGGTACCACCATCCTGGATGTCCGTGTAGGAGGTGCGGTTGCCGTTCCTCCCCGCAGCTGTGCTGCCACACGCTGCGGTGCCGAACCCGTACTCCAGCTCATGCCTCGGGATCGACGCATGCACCAAACGGCCTGCCCCGTCGAAGCGGTAGGTGGAGGACTCCACCGTCGCCCCGTCGGTGAGGGTGTTCCGGATGATGCGACCCGACTGCGACCTCACCACCTCATCAGTGACCGTGCTCGTGGCACCCGACTCCGTCCAGGCGTCCTGGGTGACGGTGACGTCATCCCACCCCATCAACACCCCCGACACGGTGCGGGTCGCGGTCAAGGTGAGCTCATGCGAAGTGCCGGTTGCGGTGAAGGCGTACGACAACTGCTTCCACACCCCCACCCCCGCCGCAGTGGTCGGAGTGGAGGAACCCACACCGGTCACCCCGACCGAGGCGGTCGAAACCCCCAACCCGGAACTCAACGTCACTGCGGTAACCGTACCTCAGACCATCTTGAAGCCAGAATGACCCGTTCCTTGCAGCTGCAATCTCAAGTGCGCCATCGATGAGACGAATCGCGAGCGGGCTACTGGGCGTGCAACCCATTGGAAAACACCCAGCAATAGCGGCGAAGACGAGCCCCACGCTGCGACGATTGCGGAGAGTCACTTGAGATAGAACCCCTCTCCGAGGCCAGCAGCGATACCGGGCGGAGCGCCAGGAATCACACCCGGGCCGAGGAATTGACGATATCGGACAGGCGCCGCACGACGCGCTTCAGCATCCGCAGACCCCGACCGTGCGTGACGGGGAGTTTCGGCTGCTTCCACCCGAGACGGCGAAGCAGTGCATCATCCGGGAAGAACGTGAGGAGCTCGACCAACGCGGCCTCCGGGGCGCGGGCAGTCGCCCAGTGATCCCGGAGCGACACCAAGTAGACAAGGAGGAAAGCGGCGGCGAGCGCTTCCTCGTCGGGAGAATCATCCTCGACATCGCGGGTTCGGCCGTCGACATCACTCACGGCTCCACGGGGCGCCAAGGCGCGACGGACCAACTCGGCGACGGCCGAACTCTCGATCATGTCGACCGAGACCTTTGAAATGCCGACTTCGCGAAGGACGCGGCTGGCGCCATCTGCCCAACCGATGAGAACTCCCTGAACTAACGGATCTGGTACGCCTTGAACTCCGAATGAGTCATCAGACCCTTGCTCCAGATCCATGTTTGGACTCCGTTCTTGCCATTGACTTGGGCCTGCACCTGAACGAATAGCCCCATCTTGCCCGTATACGTGGACCTCTGGATCGACAGTGCGCCTCGCGTCACGACCTTGTTCTGAACCCAGGCGCCAGCGACATGAAAGGCGTCGCGTTTGATGGCGGCAGAAGAAACCCGAGTTGCGCTCGAGAGCAAGAGCGACGCACCGGCTCGCGTACCGGTTCCCAACCCGCCAGGTACGAGTCCGGTGGCTCCTCCCACGGCAGCGCTTGCGGCAAGCCCGCCCCATGAGAAGTCGTCAGTACCTGCCGCTTCTGCGGCATACGACGCGGCACCAGCTGCAACACCGATCCCAACCCCGACTGCTACCATCGCGGCCGCACCACAGACGACCGACGCCACACACGCAGCGGCAGCCGCAACAGCTCCTACGGTTGCGACGACCCCGATCGCAATCGACAAGGCAGAACGCCACCATTCGTCCGCCATCCCGGTGAGGTCGGCCCCGTTGACGGGGTCGGCCGGGTAGTCGTACGCGTTGGTGACGCCGCCTTCGACGGGGTCGACCGACAGGAACCTGCCGAGCCCAGGGACGAACACGCGGGCGCCCATCTCGATGGATGCGATCGAGCCTTGGTGTTCGTAGAGGCGTTTCGCACCCCCGACCCACGCGTAGTCCGCATCCCCGGGGGTGGTGTCGGGGGTGGCGTCGTCGGCGGTGGTGGTGCCGATCCGCCCGGTGGCCGGGTCGATGGGTTGCCCGAACGGGTCATAGGAGGCGCGGGCACCGACCCGTGCACCGGTGGGGTCGGCTTGCAAGATCACATCCCCGTGCAGGTTCGGGAACGCCCACCCCACCACCGCGGAGGCGGCATTCACCCGAACGGTGACACCACCGGGCAGACCGATGGTCGCTTCGAACCCAGCACCCGTGGTGACCGCCCACGGGGCGTCTCCTGCCCCCGCATACAGGTACTTCGTCACCTCCGGGGACGGATCCGTGGGGCCCGTCTTCACGGTGCGTTGCACGACCCGATCGGTCGCATCCCGCAGATACTCGCCCCGCCGTGCCATCGGCTGCAGGTGATCTGTGGCTTCAAGGAGAAGTGGCGAGCGAGCTTTGCAGTAGGTAGCTGTTGAGGTCCTCGGGACCTCGGCGGCGCAGTACGTACGGCACGAAGAAGGACGACTCGAGGCGTTGGACGCCGTCGGGGAACCAGGTCTCGATGGGGCTCTTGCGGACGAAGTCGTCAGCGGAGGCCGATTCGTCAACGACGCCTAGCATCTCCCTTATTGAGGTATCCGCAGGGCGCTCGCCAAAGTAGAAGGCCTCTACCAAGCTCCCCCGTTGCTCGGCGATGAAACGCCACGAGAGCCACCGCGGGCGAGTCACCACGGCGCGCGACACCTCAAGTTCTCGGATGGCGCCCGCCGTGCCAAACGGCGGCGCCTCTATTCGCGCACCGATCATGTCCTCTGCGACGTCAGCCAGATCGGCGAAGTTCCATCCGTAGTCCAACGGCATGGGCATCGTTCCGTCAAGCCGCCGATTGAATGCATCGCGGCCCACCGACAGCAACATGCCAGCAAGTCCCAACGAAACATCGTGTGTCTCGGCCATGACGGCCACGCGCTCGAACATTCGAGCTTGGATCGCCACAATGCTTGATCTGGGTTGCTTTCGAAGGGCGCGACGCAGTGTGGGCAACTTCGGCAGCCCTCTCGGCAGCTTGTCGATCATCGACCAAAGCACGTCCTCCGCAGCCATCTCCTCTGCAGCGACTATGCCGTCGAGTTCCGTGAACGGAATCGACACGACTGTACCGTCCGTGTTCTCGGAGAGGACCGGCGAGAGGGCGCGACCGGCAAGCGGTGAAGCATGAACACATCGAGGTATCTCGAAGTCTGTCAATTCCGGCTGATATTCGCTAATGACCACCGCCTCGGAGGTGATGCCAGCGGGTGAAGGTGCACTATCGCGATAGAAGGTGACTTTCTCCGTCCACGCACCTCGATATCGCATCGCGACCCGACGAGAATACGCGCTCACGTAGGTCTCCGTTCTACTTGCAACTCAAGAATTGGCCCGGCGGGCAGTACCCGTACACGTTGAAATCGTTCGTGATGAGTGGGCGTGATGAACCACAAAGGAGACAACGTCAGACCCCATCGACGAACCAGCAAGGCTCGCGACGAGGAGCATCGCGATAGCCAGGAAACCAGCGAAACTCCGGTTCTCGCGTCTAGACCACTGAGGATGGATCAACAGCCCAGTCTGCCCCCAATTCCGGGGGTACAGCGGTGATCTCGAGACGCGTCCGCGACGCGGGCGCACCTCGCTCACCTGAGGATCAGGCGGGGACGGCTCCCGAGAGACGCTCGGGCGAGAGCACCCGGGCCACCTCCTCGACGCTCATGAGACCTCGACCCACTACGAGCTCCGCGATCGAGGCGTTCGTGGTGAGCGCGGTGTGCGCGAGTGCCGCCGCCTCGGCGTAGCCGATGTACGGCGTGAGGGCGGTCACGACCCCCACACTCGACGCCACTTGGCCGGCCAGCCGCGCCTCGTTCGCGGTGATCCCGTCCACGCAGTTCACCCGCAGGGTGCGGCAGGCGTTCGTCATCCAGGCCAGCGACTGCAGGATCGAGTGCGCGATCACCGGCTCGAAGGCGTTCAGCTGCAACTGGCCGGCCTCGGCGGCCGCAGTCACCGTCGCATCCGCGCCGATCACGCTGAACGCCACCTGGTTCACCACCTCGGGGATCACCGGGTTCACCTTGCCGGGCATGATCGACGAACCCGCCTGCCGGGCGGGCAGGTGGATCTCGCCGAGACCCGCCTGCGGACCGCTCGACAGCAGCCGCAGGTCGTTGCAGATCTTCGACAGCTTCACGGCGGAGCGCTTGAGCGTGCCCGACAGCGTCATGAAGATGCCGGCGTCGCTCGTGGCCTCGATGAGGTCGGGCGCCGTCTCGTGCGGGATGCCCGTCACCTGCTCCAGGTGCCGGCGCACGGCGTCCGCGTAGCGCGGGTCGGCGGTGATGCCAGTGCCGATCGCGGTCGCCCCGAGGTTGATCTCGTTCATCCACGGGATCACCTCCGAGAGGCGGTCCTCATCCTCGGCGAGCGTCGTGGCGAAGCCGGTGAACTCCTGGCCGAGCGTCATCGGCACCGCGTCCTGCAGCTGGGTGCGCCCCACCTTGAGCACGTGGGCGAACTCATGACCCTTCGCCCGGAAGCTCGCGGTGAGCTTGCGGTGCTCGGTGATCAGTCGCTGCACGCCGAACACCATCGCGAGCTTGATGGCCGTCGGGTAGACGTCGTTGGTGGACTGGCTGCGGTTGACGTCGTCGATCGGATGCAGCCGCGCGTAGTCGCCCTTCGCGAAACCGAGCTCCTCGAGGGCCGCGTTCGCAATCACCTCGTTCGTGTTCATGTTGGTGCTCGTGCCCGCACCGCCCTGGATCACCCCCACCACGAACTGGTCGTGCAGCTCGCCCGCCACGATCCGCTCGCACACCGCGTCGATCGCGTCGGCCTTCGCCGCATCCAGCACCCCCAGCTCACGGTTGGCGCGGGCCGCCGCCTGCTTGACGCGCGCGAGCGCCACCACGAGGTCGGGATAGTTCGAGATCGCCCGCCGCGAGATCGGGAAGTTCACGAGCGCGCGGGCGGTGTGGATGCCCCAATACACCCGGGCCGGGATCTCGAGGCTGCCGAGCGAATCGCTCTCGGTGCGGGTGGGGCCGGCGCCTGCGAGCAGATCGGGTGCCCCGTCGGGGCCCGTCGTGACGTGGTTCTCGTCGCCGACGATCGTCTGTTCGGAGGCGGTCAGACCGGTCGTGTCGGACATCGCGCATCTCCTTCGATGGGATGGCCCGAGTCTATTGCGGCTCAGCCGCCGAACAGGGTGACCAGATGGTTTCCGACGATGAGATAGAGCCCGAACGCCACCCCGACGGCGCACAGCACGAACATCAGCACCGAGAGCGGCCTCCGCCACCGTGCCTCGCCGTCGCCCAGTCGAAGTCCGAACGAGAACAGCGTCACGAGCACACCGGCCGAGAGCAGCGCGGCCGCCACCACGGTGATGAACGCCATCCAGTCGATCATCGGCGGGCCTTCCTGCGCTTGGGGCGCACGAACACGCCGGGCTCGGGCTGGTGCAGGTTGCGGTGGTCGACGTGGCTGCGGCGCGCCCACAGGAAGATCGTGAGGATCGCGATCCCCGCGAGCACGACGTCGAGCACGATCCCTGCCACGCCGAGCGAGGCGATGAACGCGGCCGCCGCCCCCACGAGACCCGCGGCGGGGATCGTGATGAGCCAGCCGAGGCCGATCCGCCCCGCGGTGCGCCAGCGCACCGAGGCGCCCTTGCGGCCGATGCCGGTGCCGATCACCGACCCCGAAGCCACCTGCGTGGTCGACAGCGGGAAACCGAGATGCGTGGAGGCGAGGATCGTCGCCGTGGTCGCCGACTCCGCCGCGAAACCCTGCGCGGGCTCCACCTCGGTGATGCCGCGCCCCATGGTGCGGATGATGCGCCAGCCGCCCGAGTACGTGCCGAGCGCGATCGCGGCGGCGCAGGCGGCGATCACCCAGAACTCGGGGCCGGTGCCGACGTCCTGGAACCCGGCGGCGATGAGGGTGAGGGTGATGACGCCCATCGTCTTCTGGGCGTCATTGGTGCCGTGGGCGAGCGAGACGAGGCTCGAGGTGAAGATCTGGCCCTTCTTGAAACCGTCGCGCTCGCGCTTGCGGGTGAGCGCGTAGGCGATCTTCGTCGCCAGGTAGGCCACGAGCCCCGCCGTCACAGGCGCCAGCACCGCAGGGATGAGGATCTTCGACACGAGCACCGAACCGTCGATCGAGCCGAACCCGGCACCCACCACGGAGGCGCCGATCAGCCCGCCGAACAGGGCGTGACTCGACGAGGAGGGCAGCCCCAGCAGCCAGGTGACCAGGTTCCAGACGATCGCCCCGATGAGTCCGGCGAGGATCAGCACAGGCGTGATCTGCACCCCGTCGTCGCCCTCGCGGATGAGGCCGCCCGAGATCGTCCGCGCCACCTCCGTGCTGAGGAACGCGCCGACCAGGTTGAGCACAGCGGCGATCGCCACCGCGACCTTCGGCTTCAGCGCCCCCGTGGCGATCGGGGTCGCCATCGCGTTGGCCGTGTCATGGAAGCCGTTGGTGAAATCGAAGAACAAGGCGAGCGCGATGACCAGCGCGACCAGAATCAGGGGGTCCACTGGGGGCAATCCTCACACGTCCTCAAACGACGGGCAACCTGAGCGTGAACAGCAGGTGAACGGGGGTCGCGGGCCGCGCCCGACGGGTGGTAGACGGATTCGGAACCCCCGAAAGTGGGGAATGTTCTGCCGCATCCGCGCGCCCCTAGCATCCGAGCAAGGGTCGGGAGGATCCGACAGGAGAACAGCACGTGCGATCCAGGCGAGTGCTGGGCACGATCGCCATCGTCGCGATCGTGATCGCAGCGATCAGCTTCGCCGTGGTCGACGTGTCGACCTCGGCCGCGAGCGGCTGCCTCGAAACCGACGCCCCCTGCACCAAGCACGCCGTGCCGAGCGTCGCGGTGCTCTTCGCGGTGATCGGCATCGCCGCCCTCGCCGCGAGCGTCATCCCGGCGATCGCCTGGATCGTGAAGTCGGTCTCCGCCCAGCGCGGGGCGCTGCACACCGACGTCGACTACTCGCGACGCCCGACCGCGCGCGTGCGCGACGAGGATCCCGAGGACGAGGTCACAGCCGGGTGAGGCCCGCCACACGGAGCACGGCCGCGCCGTCCTCCCGTGACGCCGCGAGGTCGACGACCGCGTCGATCCCCCAGTCGTGGTCGCCCGCCGGGTCGTCGATCACCTGACGGACCTCCCAGCGGTCGGGATGCTCGCGGATCGCGATCCGTGCGGCGCTGCGGGCGTCGGGCCCCGTGCGGATCTCGTCGTGCTCGTCGAAGTAGGCGTCGAGGGCGTCCGGCCATCCGGCATCGGGATCCAGCGCGACCAGCTCGTCGTCGCGCTGGAGCGCCGCGAGCTGCACGCGTCGCCACAATGCGTTGCGCACGAGCACCACGAACGCCCGTCGGTTGGCGACCACGTCCGGCGGCGGCGCGACCGCCGTCTCCGTCGGAGCGCCCGAGACCTGCGCTGCGCCGACGACCCCGTCCGCGGTCAACGCGCTCCACTCGTCCAGCAGGCTCGAATCGACCTGCCGCACGAGCTCGCCCAGCCATTCCAGCAGGTCGCGCAGCTCCTCGGTCTTCGCCTCATCCGGGATCGTCTGCCGTGCCGCCCGATAGGCGTCGCTCAGGTAGCGCAGCACGAGCCCCTCGCTTCGGCCCAGCTGGTAGAAGGAGACGTACTCGGCGAAGGTCATCGCGCGCTCGAACAGATCCCGGACGACCGACTTCGGCCTCAGCTCGAAGTCGCGGATCCACGGCTGGCTCGACGCGAAGACCTCGTACTGCTGGGTCAGCAACGCCTCGAGCGGCTTCGGCCAGCCGACCTCCTCGAGCAGCTCCATGCGCTCCTCGTACTCGATGCCCTCGGCCTTCATCGCGGCGACCGCCTCGCCCCGCGCCCGGAACTCCTGCTGCGCGAGGATCGCCCGCGGATCGTCGAGCGTCGCCTCGATCACGCTCACCGCGTCGAGCGCGTAGCCGTCCGCGTCACGGTCGAGCAGCTCGAGCGCCGCGAGCGCGAACGGCGACAGCGGCTGGTTGAGGGCGAAGTCCTGCTGCAACTCGACCGTGACCCGCACCCGCGCCGTGCCGTCGAACCCGCCGCCGTGCTGCTCCAGCACCCCCGCCACGCGCAGCGTGCGGTACAGCGCGATCGCCCGGCGGGTGAGCGCCGCACGGCGCGCGGGCGACTCGTGGTTGTCCTGGACGAGCGAACGCACGAGCCGGAAGGCGCTCCCGGCCTCCTCGGCCGGCGCGTCGGCCCCCGGGCGCGAACTCAGCTGCAGCAGCATCGCCGCGGTCACCCGCAGCGAACTCGTGAGCATCTCGGGCTCGGCGGCGATGAGCCTCTCGAAGCTCGCCGGACCCCAGTTCACGAAGCCGTCGGGGGCGCGCTTCTTGACGATCCTGCGCTTCGCCTTCGGGTCGTCGCCCGCCTTCGCCGCGGCGCGCGCATTGTCGACCTCGTGCTCGGGTGCGAGCGCAACGACCTCGCCGGCCGTGTCGAAACCGGCACGGCCCGCGCGCCCCGCCACCTGGTGGAACTCGCGCGCGGTCAGCTGCCGCATCCGGGCGCCGTCGAACTTCGTCAGCCCCGTCAGCAGCACCGTGCGGATCGGGACGTTGATGCCCACCCCGAGCGTGTCGGTGCCGCAGATCACCCGCAGCAGCCCCTGCTGGGCGAGCTGCTCCACGAGGCGGCGGTAGCGCGGCAGCATGCCCGCGTGGTGCACGCCGATGCCGGCCCGCACGAGTCGGCTGAGGGTCTGCCCGAAGCCCGTCGAGAACCGGAACGCGCCGATCGCCTCGGCGATGGCGTCCCGCTGCTCCCTGCTGGCCACGCGGATGCTCGCGAGCGCCTGCGCGCGCTCGACCGCAGCCGCCTGCGAGAAATGCACGATGTACACGGGCGCGAGACCCGCCGCGAGCAGCTCCTCGACCGTCTCCTGAACGGTCGCGACCGCGTAGCGGTAGTGCAGCAGAACGGGACGCTCGACCCCCGTCACGCGCGCCACCTCGCGACCCGAACGCCGCTCCAGATCCGCGCTGATCGCCGACACGTCGCCGAGCGTCGCCGACATGAGCACGAACCGCGCGCGCGGGAGCATGAGCAACGGCACCTGCCAGGCCCACCCGCGCTCGGCGTCCGCATAGAAGTGGAACTCGTCCATGACGACCGAGTCGACCGCGGCCGCCTCACCCTGCCGCAGGGCGATGTTCGCGAGGATCTCCGCGGTGCAGCACACGATCGGCGCGTCGGGGTTGACGCTCGAATCGCCCGTCACCATCCCCACGTTCTCCGCGCCGAACAGGTGCACGAGGTCGAAGAACTTCTCGCTCACGAGCGCCTTGAGCGGCGCCGTGTAGTACGAGCGCCTGCCCTGCGCGAGTGCGATGGCGTGCGCGGCGACCGCCACGAGCGACTTGCCGGTGCCGGTCGGGGTGCTCAGCACCAGGTGGCGATCGAGCACCAGCTCGAGCACCGCCTCCTCCTGGGCGGGGTACAGCGGAAGCCCGCGGGAGCGGCTCCACGCGTCGAAGCCGAGCAGGAACTCGTCCGGATCCCAGGGCCGCGGAAGCGCGGAGACGAGGTCGAGGGACGGCACGCACCGAGTCTGCCAGGCCCGAACCTCGAGGGGACGTCCCCCGGTCGTACCCCCAGGCTTGGGGGGAGCCCGATGTCTATCGCCGCGTGGGAGCCCGCCCATATCATGCTCTCGGAACGAGACGTTCCTGCAGGGGGATGCGAAACGTGGCATCGCCGTGCGGAACGCAGTGAGGAAGGTATCTCATGGCGGAAGAGGAAGGCCATGTGCCGGCCGGGTGGTACCCGGACCCGCTCGGGCTTCCCCAGCTGCGCTGGTGGGACAACCACGCGTGGACAGAGCACACCTCGGATGCACGTCAGCCGATGGTCGCGCAGGAGACGGTCACCGCGAAGCTCGCCTACGCGGACGATGACGAGTTCCTGACCCGCGACGTCCGCGAGGAGCTGCACACCGACGTCGACACCGGGCAACCGGCCGCCGACGTGGCGTTCGCCGCCGCCGACCCGGTGCTCTCGCTGGAGGCCGCGCCTGCCGCGCAGTCGCGCGCCGTCGACGAGGTGTCGCCCGGAGCACGCTTCGCACAGGAGCACGCGATCGAGGATGCGCCGCAGAGCGCCCCGTTCCTGCTCGAGACGAGCTACGACGACCTGCTCGGCGTGCCGATCAACCCGGCCGAGGCGCAGCAGCCCCTCCCGCGGCAGACCTTCGACCACGCCCACGCCTTCACCGTCGACCCGAACGCCGCCGCCGGCGCGGGCACCTTCACGACGACCAACTTCGACGCGAGCTCCTTCGGCAACTACAGCTACACGCCGCCGATCGTCACCGAGCAGTCGATGGCGCAGCCGCTCACGCGTCGCGCGATCATCGCCGAGAACGGCCTGTCGATCAACACCGGTCCGGTGTGGATCATCGCGATCATGCCGCTCATCATGCTCGTGCTCTCGCTGCTGTTCCTGCTCGCCGGTCAGGCCGGCCGCGACTCGACGCTCTTCGCGGGCATCATCCTGGGCGGCTCGTACCTCGCCACGGTCGTGCTCGCGGTCATCGACCGCGCGATGCTCAACCGCATGGGCCACACCCGCACGGCGAACTGGGACTGGGCGTTCCTCGGAGCACCGGTCTACCTGATCGCGCGCATGGCCAACGTGGTGCGCGAGACCGGACGCGGCCTGCGTCCGTTCCTCACCTGGTCCGCCCTCACGATCGTGCTCATCGGTGCGGCCGTCGCCGTGCCGGGCATCGTCATGGCGCTCGCGCCGGGGGTGTTCTCGGAGGAGGCCGAGCAGTCGATCACCGAGGACGCCCGCATCCTGGGCGCCAACCTCCGTGCCGAGTGCCCCGAGGTGCCGCCGCTGCTCATCGGAGGCACCATGACCTGCACCGCCTCGACCTCCGAGAAGGAGTCGCAGGTGGAGGTCGTGCTGCAGCGCCAGAACGGCTGGATCGACTGGCGCGTCAACGACTGGGGCTACTTCGGCAACTGATCAGCACCCCGTGCCGCCGACGCGGCGTGACCCCGGTCGATGAGGACCAACCGAACAACCCGAAAAGGAGGTGGTCCACATGACCGACCAGGCAACCCGTGTCGTCCCCGCCGGCTGGTATGAGGACCCCGCAGACGCGGAACAGGTGCGCTGGTGGAACGGCATCGCCTGGACCGACCACACCCAGCCCAAGCCCACCTCGGCGGCCGACGCCGAGACCGCCGAGCTCGAGAAGCGCTACAGCGAGTCCGGCGCGCCGCCCGTGCGCGTGCGCGTGCGGAACGTGTCGACGTCGACGACCTCGTCGTGGCTCGTGGCCTTCACGCCGATCCTCTTCGCCCTCGCGGCGGTCGTGGCGATCATCGTGCCGTTCTACTCGACGCTCGGCTCCGAGCTCTGGGCGCTGCTGCTCGTGCCGTATCTGCTGAGCGTGCTGTGCGCCTTCCTCGACGTGCGTCGGCTCAAGCGCTGGGGGCTCAAGCCGCCGGCCGCCATCTGGGCGCTGCTCGGCCCGCTCTACCTGGTGGTGCGCAAGTTCACGGTGGCCGGCTGGGGTCAGCTGGTGGCGCTCGTGGTGCTGCTCGTGGGTCTGGGGGGCGTGGGCTTCGCGGTGAGCTCGACGGAGCTCGGCAAGCCGATCACGCTCGCGCTCACCGTGCAGAGCACGATTCGGAGCGAACTCGTCGGCAGCGGCGAGGCCCTGGATGTGGCGTGCCCGCCGATCGCCGACAGCACGGCTGTCGGCACCGTCTACACCTGCGATGTGACGCTCGCGACACACGCCCACAAGCAGCTGCTCGTGAGCATCGACTCCGACAAGGGCGACTTCAGCTACACCTATTCGCTCAAGTGAGCTCGGTCCCGTTCGACGGGATACGACGACGCCCACGGCCCGACGCCGTGGGCGTCGTCGTGTGCGCGGCGTGACCCGGGTCGTCTACCCCATATCCGGGGCTCCCCCCTAGTGGGGCTCCTCTCGCGAGATATGCCGTCCCTAGAATCCTTCCAAGCAGCCAATGGGGAGGCTGCCACTCAAGGGGGAGGGAACTCGTGACTCTCAGCGCCGCCGCACCGGTAGCTGCCTGGTACCCGGATCCCACCGACGCGGATTCGCTTCGGTGGTGGGACGGACTCGGTTGGACTTCGCACACGCGTCCGCGCCCTGCTCAGGCGCCGACGAGCCTGCCGATGCCGGATCCCGCGACCGCGTACATCCCGCAGGCTCCGCCGACCGAGGCGCCGGTCGCCGTTGCACCGGCAACCGTGCCCACACCGCCCGTCGAGGTCACCGCGCCCGAGCCGGCCCAGCTGGCGGCCGCCCTGGCCGCCGCACCGGCCCCCGCCGCCGGAACCGCCGGGATCGCCGCGGTCCCGCCGCCGCCCGTTGCGGCCGCCCCTGCCGCTCCCGCCGCAGAGTTCGCCGCTGCACCGGCCGCGCCCACGATCGATGAGAGCCAGTCGGTGGCTGCCGCACGCGCCGCCTTCGCCGCGGCCCAGGCCGAGAAGGCGGCTGCGGCCGCCGCTGCAGCCGCCGCAGCCGCCGCGGAGGCCGCAGCGGGCGTCACCGCCGCTGCACCGGCCGTGGCGACCCCCGAGCCCGCACCCGTGACCGCCCCGCCGCCCACGGCACCCGCGGTCGCCGGAGACGCACCGTTCACCTCGGTGGCGCAGGCCCGTGCGGCGTTCGCCGCCAAGAACGCCGCCAAGACTGCGGGGATCCCCATCGTGGAGCAGCCTGTCGAGGAGGCGGCACCCGCCGTCGCCGCGGGGCTCTCGACGAACGACGAGGGGCGCCCGGTCTCGGTCGCCGCCGCACGCGCCGCCGCGGCCAAGGCGAAGGCGGCCGCCAGCGAGGCGGCCCCGGCCGACCAGCAGGTCGACGAGCAGGGCCGCAAGTGGCACCTGCCCAAGTTCGGGTGAACCCAGGCAGGATCATCACCCGAACGGGGGACTGAGCCGGCTCCCGGTCGACGCCTAGGCTCGACTTACGACGGACACACCAGTGGGGGCTCTGAACGTGTCGGACACGACCTTCGTGTCGCCTCGGGCGGCATGGTATCCAGATCCCAGCGATGCGAACATGCAGCGCTGGTGGGATGGTCGCGCCTGGACGCCCTACACGACCCCGATCCCTCCGCCGCCGCCCATGGCGGCACCCGCGATGCCGGTGCCCGTCATGCCGCCGCCGCAGCAGCAGGCGCCGCAGCAGCAGGCGCCGCAGCAGCCGGCCGCTCCGCAGCAGTACGTCGCACCTCAGCAGCCCGCGGCGCAGCAGCAGTACGTCGCCCCGCAGCAACCGGTGGCCCCACAGCACGTCGCCGCGTCGCAGGCCGTCGCCTCGCAGGTGCCGCAGTACGCGCAGCAGCAGGACCCGGCTTTCGCCTCGCAGGCGCCGCACTTCGCACCGCAGCCGGCCGCCCCCCAGGCACCGCAGCAGCTGTATCCCGCACAGCAGCCCGCGACTCAGCAGCCCGCGACTCAACAGCCCGTGCAGCAGCAGCCCGCACCTCAGCAGCAGCCCGTGCAGCAAGCTGCAGAGCCCGCGTCGTATGCCCCCGTTTCGGCCGCGCCGCAGTACCTTCCGCAGCCCGCACCTCAGCAGCCCGCACCTCAGCAGCCGGTCGCTCAGCAGCCCATCGCTCAGCAGCCCATCACCCAGCAGCCGGCCGCTCAGCAGACCGCCGCCCCGCAGCAGGCGCCCGCGGCGCCTCAGCAGTACGCCACGGCCCAGCCCGTCGCGGCAGCGCCGCAGCCCATCGCCCCGCAACCGGCGGCTCCCCACCCGGTGGCTCCGCAGGCATCGGCGGCGCCCGCCTACCTCGCCCAGCCCGCCCCGACGGCGGGCTCGCAGGTCACGGGCGTCCCGACCGCTCCCGAGGCCCCGCGCCCCGCGGCCACCCCCCAGATCCCCGCTGTGCCGCCGCAGCTGCTCGCGCAACAGCAGGCACCTCGGGCGGCCGACCAGCAGCACCCGGCACCCGGCTACGGCTCGACTCCCGGCTACCCGCCGACGGCAGCACGACCGCTCGCGCCCCCCGCTTCGGTCGCGCCCGCGCCCGTTCAGATGCCCGCACAGGCGCCTCCGCAGCCGGCACCCGCCTACCTCGGTGCACCCGCACCCGCGCCCGCCGTCGCCCCGCAGCCGACGAACGATCCCGGACCCCAGCGGGTGGCGCCTCCCGGAGCCGGAACCTCCGCGTACGCGAGCGCACAGCCACCCTCCGCGTACTTCTCCGCCCCCGCACCCGCGGCGCCGTCGCTCGCGATCGAGGCGGGGCCGTCGGCGACGACGACCACCTCGTCGATTCCGGGGTTCACCCCGGCACCCACCGTCCTCGCGCTCCCGGCTCTGCTGGGTGGAGCGCCCACAAACGCTGCGGCACCGTCTGCGCCGGCCCCCACGCCGGCCCCCGACGCGCCTCACCCCACGACGGCGCCTTCGGCGACGGTGTCTTCGGTGTCGCAGCCCTCCCCCGGATACCCCGGATACCCCGGATCGGGAGGTCCCGCGGTCGCCCCGCATGCGGCCGTCGACTCGGCAGCGCCCACCACAGGGCCGCAGCCGGTGCCGATGCCGACCGACTCGGGCCCTCTCGGTCCGGCTCCCGCAACGGCACTCGCCCTGCCCCAGCTGCCCGATCGCTCGCGAGAGCTCGCGCCCGACACCCGCGGCGACCTGGGCGCACCCCTTCACCGGCTCTGACGACCGCTCCCCCGTTCGGGGACATGACGCTCCCTCGGCTGCTCGCTAGCGTGAACAAGGGATCGCACGAATGGGGGTCGGCGTGAAGGGTTTCGGCGTTTTCGTCATCATCGTCGGCGTGCTCGCGCTCGCCGGCGGGGTCGCCCTCGGCTTCCTCCCGGTCAGCTACGACCCGATCGGCGACCCGATCGACTGCGGGAGCTTCGTGGCCACCGCGTGGGCAGGCGGTACCCTGTACACCGCCTGCCTCCCGGCGCTCTTCAGCTACGCGTGGATGATCCCGACGGCGGGCCTGGCCGGCATCGTGCTGGTGCTCATCGGTGCGCTCCTCATGCAGTCCGGTCGCATCCGCGAACTGCGCAACACCCTCGCCTACGCCCGGACCTCCCAGGGCGGTGTCGGTGCGGGCTCCACGCGCACGCTCAGCGGCAACGGGGTCCCCGTGGGCACGAGCTCGGGCGGGGTGACGAGCTCCGCGCAGGCGAGCTACGCCGCGCAGCTCGGGTACACGCGCGCGGCGACCGCCGCAGTGCGTGCGCCCGAGACGCCGGGCTACGGCAGCACTCCCGGCACCCTGGTCACGCCGTCCGCCACGTATGCCGCGCCCCCGATCCCGGCGCCCACCGGCCCCGAGCCGCACGCCTTCGCGACGATGGCGCCGCCCGCACCCGAACCCGCCATGCATCCGAGCCTGCCGCCGCAGCAGGCGCCGGCGGCCGCACAGCCGGCGTACCAGGGGCAGACCCTCCACCCGCAGCAGGTTCCCGCACAGGCCGGCTACGCGCACGCAGCCCCGGAACCCGCCTACCCGGCGGCGGCCCAGCCCGGCCAGCCTCCGCAGTTCGCCACCCACGAGACCCCGCAGGCCGCGCATCCGCACCACGCCGAATCGGTGCCGGGCGGTTTCGTCCAGCCCGGCAGCGGCTTCGTGCCGCAGAGCGGGCACGCCGTCCCCGCCTACTGAGCGGAGACGCCACGAGGCCCCGCGCGAGCCTCAGGGGCGCCCCGGTGCGGCCGTCACCAGATCGACCTCCACGGGCGGCAGCTCGTAGGGGCTGAACTGTCGCACGTGCCCTCGCGGATGCAAGCGGTCGTCGGCGTGGAAGCAGGCGGCGAGAGCCTCCTCGGCGTCCGCATCGTCCGCATCCGCCGCGACCACGAGGGCGGCGAGGGCATCCATCCACGCGGCCTGCTCGGGCGTCGGATCCTGCTCCCCCACCATGCCGCCCCACACGTCCCAGAGCAGCAGCTCCTCCCCGAAACGGTGCGCGATGTCGCGGATGACGTAATCGAACACGAAGCTCGTACCCGCGAGCGGAGAGGTGGGGAACACGCCGAAGCTGCGTGGATCGGCGCCGCCCGCCCGGATCAGCTGCCACACCTCCGCCGCCGTCAGGAACCCGTCGACCTCGCCCCTGACCAGGTCCCAGGTGGGGAAGGCGAACCAGGTGGGATCCAGCTGCGCGTCGCCACGCACCCAGCGCGCGCCGTCCCAGAACTCGACGATCACGTGGTCGAAGTGGTATCCCTCGCGCAGGTAGCCGGCGAACCCGACCCGGCTGCGCGCCGCAACCCCCTGCTCACGCAGCGCCGAGACCGTGAGCAGGGTGAAATCGCGGCAGCAGCCTGCCACCCGATCCTCGCGGGCGCGGGGCGCGTCGAGCGGCGCCTCGTGACGCTGCGCGTCGAGTTCGAGGATGCGCGCCACCCAGCGGCTGTCGATGTCGCCCCGGCGCGCGGCCGGCACCTCGATGCCGTCGGCGCGATAGTGATACAGCAGATTCCGCACCACCTCGCCGATGCGCGCCGGATCGGCTCCGCGCGGGACCGCCCGCCAGCGTTCGCGGAACTCGCCGGGGTCGCTGTAGGCCGTGTGGCGGCGGGAACGGGCGACGGTGTCCATTCGGGAATCATGCCGCCCCGCGACGCCCGTGTCGAGGGCTCACACGAACCGCACGGCCGCCTGGATGCGCGTACGCAGCTCGAACAGGTCCGTGCCGCCCGTGCCCACCCCGGGGATCCCGGTGCGCACCACGTGGGCGAGCTGCGGCTGCGGGATGAGCAGCGCACGCGCCCCGCGCACCGCGCCCAGATCGACCACCCGAGGCGCATCCGCTTCGGGCGCGACGACGCCGAGCGCCGAGAAGCGCACCCGCGCCGCCCGCGCGAACGCCCGGGCGCGCTGCGAGAGCTCGTGAACGGGCCGCTCGCCGCCCAGCGCCGGCCCGATGAGCTCCGAGCCCTTCACCCGGATCTCGCCGCCCCAGTCCTCGCTCAGGAGCGCCCACAGCCCGCTCGGCCCGAGCACGATGTGGTCGAGCTTGCCGGCGACCGTGTCGACATCGTGCCAGACGGTGTAACCGATGCCGAGAGCCGCCAACTCCCGGGCCGACCGCTCCTCGGCGATCGCCGCCGCGAGATAGTGCTTGACCAGCCGCGGCGCCGAGCGCACGAGCGCGGGATCGTAGGGATCGGGCAGCTCGACCCCGCGCCCCGCCCACTCGCGCACCTCGGCGAGATAGCGCTCCCGGTACCAACCGCCCGGATGCCCGCTCGCGCGGGCCTGCGGACGCGAGTCGGCGCGCGGTCGCGACGCGCGCGGCGCGTAGGCCTCCGACGCCCGCCCGGCGGCGCGGAGCCCCCGCGCGTCGTAGGCGCTGCGCGCCTCCCGGGTGCCGACGAGCTCCCAGGCGTCCTGGACCGCATGGAACTCGGCCGCGACGCCCCCGGCATCCGGGTGGGTCTCGCGCAGCCGCCGACGGTAGGCGCGGCGCAGCTCCGCGTCGCTCGCGGTCGACGCCACGCCGAGCACCTCATAGGCGGAGGCGGCGAGCGGACTGTCGGGCACGCAACGATCGTACGGGCCCTGCCCGCGTGGTGCCGTGCGGCGCCGTAGGCTCGAGAGGTGACAGCGCACGAGGAGACCGACGGGGTTCGCCGCCGCGCGAGCCTCGAGGTGCTGCGCGCGGAAGCCGCGGACGAGCTCAGCACCGTCGCCTGGGAGCGCCTGCGCTCGGGCGAGGATCCGTGGGAGTTCATGCAGGAGCTGCCGAGCGTCGACGAGCTCGTCGTGCTCACCCTGCGCGCCGAGCTCATCCACGCCGACAACGATCGTCGGCCCAACCGCGACGTCGACTACCGGATGCTGCGCCAGATCGCCCTCGCCTATCCGCCCCTCAGCACCGCGGTCTGGCGGCTGCTCGACGGCGAACCCACCCGACGGAGAACCGCATGACCGCAGTCCTCGCCCTGCTCGAGTTCGCGCCCGGAACGGGGGCTACCACGGGGTTCCGGCTGGTGGATCCCGCGCAACCCCACCTCACGGTGACCGACCTCGCCGCGACACGAGGCGACGGCATCTTCGAGACGGCGCGCGTGGTCGACGGGCGCGTGCAGGCGCTCGAGGCGCACCTCGAACGCCTCGCGCAGTCCGCGCGCATGCTCGAGCTGCCCGCGCCGACCCTGCCGCTGTGGCGCGACGCGATCAACGCCGTCGCCGTCGCCCTCGCCGCGGCCGGGGTCGCCGACGGCTCCATCAAGTTCGTGCTCACCCGCGGCATCGAAGGCGGGCAGGTGCCGACCGGCTGGGTTCTCGGCCTTCCCTCGCCGGACTTCACCCGAGAGCGCGCCGAGGGCATCCGGATCGTGCTGCTCGACCGCGGGTACCGCCACGACGTCGCGCACACCTCGCCCTGGCTGCTCGCCGGCGCGAAGACCTTGAGCTACGCCGTCAACCGGGCGGTCCTCCGCGAGGCCGCCCGACGGGGCGCCGACGATGCGCTCTTCGTCTCGAGCGACGGCTACCTGCTCGAGGGCGCCGTCTCGAGCCTGCTGCTGCGCGTCGGCAGCCGGCTCGTGACCCCGCGGGTCGACATCGGCATCCTCGCCGGGACGACGCAGGCCGATGTCTTCAACTGGGCGGAGTTGCAGGGCTTCACCACCGGCTACGAACTGCTCACCCCCGGGGACCTGGCGACGGCGGATGCGGCCTGGCTGGTCTCGAGCGTGCGGCACGCCGCGCCGGTGCGCGCGGTCGACGGCGTGGAGCGCCCCATCGACGCAGAGCTGACGGCACGCATCAACGCGGCGCTCGACGGTCGAATCGACTAGCCCCCGGCGGCTCACGGCACACAGACGAAGGGCCCCCGGTCAGCTACGCCGGGGGCCCTTCTGTGTCGATGAGGCCGCCACGCCCGCGAGCTCTCGGGTCGGGCGTTCGCCGGTGGGGCGGAAGCTCGAGACCTGACAGCGAACCGTCGGGTCCCGAGACGGCTCCGGGCGCCCGGGTCTCCCCCGCTGCGCCTCGGCCGGATCCGGTGGTGCGCCCGGCCCGAACCTCGGCGCCTGCGAGGTCTCCCTCGCCGCGCGTCGGACCGGCCCTTCGTCACCGCCGTCACACGACGTCGGTGCCGCGGAATCCGCCCCGCCTCCGGATCCGGCGAGCCATGCGGCCCGCCCTCCTCGGCTGCGAGGTGTCACCCTCAGCGTCCGGTGCTGCCCCACGGACGGAACTCTCGCTCCGCGATCCCTTGGGGCCACTCCTCGCGTCGATCGAGCGGACCCGACCGGCGTCCGGAGAACACCGCCCCGCTTCGGCTGCGCCCCTCTCGCGCCCGGATCACTCCGTTTGCGTCGGGTTTGCGCCTCATCGGTTGAGTAGAGATTACTCAGCGGTGAACGAGCCGCAAGACGTGAACCCTCGCTAGATAGTTGAGAGTCTGCGAGGCGAACGGGGGGTTAAATACTGGCGGCGGTGATGCTGTCCGCGATCCCTCATACCCCCGTATCGGAATCGCGACAGTGACAGGATCACCGCCGCCTGCTAGTCCCCCAACTAGTGCAGTTCTGACGATAGGAGCCCCCGAGATCGCGCCGCGCCCCCCAGTACGGGTGTCCCCCGTTCGAGGCCGCCGCGCGGCGCCTACAGCTCGGCCACGGCATCCGTCAGGATGGCCACGAGCGCCTCGAGCTGCACCGAGCCCTCCGCCGCCGCCGTGGTCTCCCCGTCGAGTGCGCGCGAGGCGAGGCCTGCCTTCGAGTCGATGAGCTCGGCGATGCGGCCGTCGATGGTCTGCGCGGCGATGATCCGCCACGCCGTCACCGGCAGCTCCTGACCGATGCGGTGCACGCGGTCGATCGCCTGGGTCTGCTCGGCGTTGGTCCAGCTGAGCTCGGCGAGCACCACGTTCGACGCCGCCTGCAGGTTGACGCCGACACCGGCCGCCGTGAGCGAGCAGACTGCGACCGCGACCTCCGGGTCGTTCTGGAAGGCGTCGATCTCGAGCTGGCGCGCCTTCGCCGTCTGATCGCCGCGGATCGAGACCGTGCGCAGGCCGGCCTTCGCGAAGTGCTTCTCGGCCACATCCATGACGTCGATGTGCTTCGCGAAGAACACGACCTTGCCCACGTTGCGGGCCAGGTTCACCGTGTAGTCGGCGGCCGGCGTCGCCTTCGCCTGGCCGATGCGGCGCACCATCGCGAAGACGTTGTCGCCCTGCGCCCCCGACTGCTTCGACTCCTCGAGCTCGGCGGCCGCGACGAGGCGGATGAGCTCCGCAGCCGTCGAATCCGGACGCGACGCGCGCAGCCTGCGGTAACGCTCCACGAGCCGCGCCACGAGCGCCTTCTCGGCCTCGCGGATCGAACGCCCGGCCTCGCCGTCGAGCTCCACCGGGATGTCGGCGATGCGACGCGCGGGGATGTCGGCGGCCACATCCACCTTCTTGCGGCGCACGATGCCCTGCGCCACCACGACACGGCGCGCGGCCGCGAAGAAGCCCGGGTCGACGGGCGTCAGCTCGGTCTCCTCGAGCGCCGCCATGAGGCGCGGCATCGGCTTCTTCTCGTCGATCCAGCCCAGGAACTGCCAGATCATCCGGAAGTCCTCGATCTGGTTGATGAGGGGGGTGCCGGTGAGCGCGATGAGCAGCGGGTCGGGCATGCGCTGGCGCAGCGACTTCGAGAGCGCCTGCACGTGCTTCGAGCGCTGCGAGTCCTTGTTCTTGATGAAGTGCGCCTCGTCGACGATCATGCCGCGGAAACCACGGCGCGAAAGCCACGCGACGTGACGATCGAGCACCTCGTAGTTGACGATCACGATGTCGGCGAAGGCGTCGATGTCGTCGCCGTCGCCGTGCACGACCGTGGCGGTGCGCTGGGGGGTCCACTTCTCGACCTCGCGCGCCCAGTTCACCTTGACGACATTCGGCACGACGACGAGCAGCGGGTAGGCGTTCGCGACGTTCGCGGCGAGCAGCGCCTGCGCGGTCTTGCCGAGGCCCGGCTCGTCGGCGAGCAGATAGCTGCGATGACCCTCGCGGGCCGACTCCACGAACCGCGCCTGGTGCGGCATGAGCTCGAGCTTGCCCGGCGTGGCGAGCGAACGGGCCGCGGGAAGCTCCATGCTGGCCGCCCCGCCCCCCGCGCCGATCTCGAAGGAGCGGAACAGCGGCTCGATGAGCTCCCAGTTGTCGAGCTGACCCGAACGCGCGGCGGGCTTCGGAGCCTGGAAGGCGCTGAAATCGGGCGCGAGGAACGGGTTCGACATCTGGTACTGGCGCACCGACTGCGGCACGACCTGCCGCTCCTCCACCGCGGGCTTCGCCTCCGGCTCGGTGACCACCACGAGATCCTCGGGTGCGAGCGGGGTGCCCGCCTCGAGCAGCAGAGTGCGGCGCACCTCCTGCGCGGCGGGGCTCAGCGGCGCGCTGTCGGTGAGCAGCTGGATGAGGCTCGCGTCGCGTGCGGCCGTCTTGGCCATGATGGTGGCGATGCCGTCGAGTCGGGTGAGCTCCTTGGTGCGCTCGGCGTCGGTGAGGCTCGTGTCGGTCTTGATGCGCGCGCGCTCCTCGCGCGCCAGCACGGCGACGACGCGGTAGCGCACGCGATTGGCGGCGTTGACCTTGCCGCGGTCGGCGGCGTTCTCGATACCGCGCACGACGCGCGCGAGCACCGGGATGATGCCCGTCTCGTCCTGGTGCGGTCGCCGACGCTGCTGTGTGCCCCTGTTTCCGGTCTTGGCGCCGGAACGGGACTTCTGGCCGGATGTGGCCATCGTTCTCCTCGGGGGTGGTGACCCCATCTGCGACGGAGCATCGTCGCAACTCGTGGTTCGGCAGGTACGCCGAACCGGACTCTCGGTGCAGATCGCTCCCGGTGATCCCCTGAACCCGGCTTGGCCGGTGGGGCGGTGAGCACCCCCAGTCTAGCGGGTTCGCTGCTCGGGAGCGACTTTGACCTTCACCAACACGCCCGCGGCGATGAAGGCGATGATCGCCACGTACTGCGCGCCGAGCCACAGCGGGCCGTCGAAACCGAACGGCACCACGGGGTTCCACAGCACGGCGATCGCCGCGAACACGGGCACCCACCACCAGTGTCGCGCCTGGATCGCGAAGACCAGCACGATGAGGGCGAGCACCGCGACACCCCAGCTGACGTACACGAAGGCGTCCTGACCGACGAGCGCGATCCCCACGAACAGCACGACCGCGGCGAGCAGCCCCGGCGCGAGCGCCAGCCGGCGGAAGCCGGTGTCTCCGTAACGGGATGCGGGTCGCTGACTGCTCACACCCCCAGCGTAACCAGCGCCCGAGGCCCCGCCGCGCCGCCCTCCTAGGATCGAAGCCATGAGCGACCCCGCCGTCGAGCGCTTGCGCGCGCTGCTGCGCCATGCCACCTACTCCCACGAGGGCGCCGCGGATGCCGACGCCGCGGTCGAGGCCTTCCAGGCGGAGCTCGCCCGCGCCTTCCCCCTCGTGCACGACCGGCTCGAACGGGAGACCGTCGCGGGGCGCAGCCTGCTGTACCGATGGCGCGGTGCGGGAGACGGTCCGCCTGCCGTGCTCATGGCGCACCAGGACGTGGTGACCGTCGACGACGACAGCCGCTGGAGTCATCCCCCGTTCGCCGCCGAGCTCGTCGGCGACGGGGAGGAGGCCGCCGTGTGGGGCCGCGGAGCCGTCGACGACAAGGGCGCCCTGGGCGCGATCCTGGAGGCCGTGGAAGCCCGGCTGGCTGCCGACTACCGGCCCGCGGCGGACGTCTACCTCGCGTTCGGCCACGACGAGGAGGCGGGTGGCTCGGGGGGCGCCGCGATCGCCGCGCTGCTCGAGGAGCGCGGCATCCGACCCGATCTCGTGATCGACGAGGGCGGCGCGGTCATGGATGCGCTCCTGCCCGGCCTCGGACCGACCGCCGTCGTGGGGGTGACCGAGAAGGGCATCATGAACGTCGAGCTCGTCGTCGAGCAGGCCGGCGGGCATGCCGCCATCCCCCTGCCCGGCGGATCGACCGCGGTGCTCGCGCGTGCCGTGCTGCGGCTCGAGAACCAGCCCGAGGCACCTCATCTCATCGAGCCGACCATCGGACTGCTCGAGTCGCTCGGCACGCGGCTCGGCGGCGTCCGCGGCTGGGCGCTGCGCCGAGCGCGTCGCTTCCGCGGCCCGCTCGCCCGGCTGATCGCGCGCACGAGCCCGCAGCTCGCCGCGATGACCCGCACGACGCGCGCCGTCACGCAGCTGCAAGGCTCCTCGAGCCGGAACGTGGTCCCCGAACGCGCCACGGCGACCGTCAACGTGCGCATCCTCCCGGGGGCGACCATCGCCTCCGCGATCGAGGACATCGCGCGCGTCATCGACGACCCCGCGGTGGAGCTGCGGTTCCTGGAGGGCTCGGAGCCGGCACCGGTCTCGCCCGCGCACGGCCCGGCCTGGGATGCGGTCGCGGCGAGCATCCGCGATGCCTTCCCCGACACGGTCGTGGCACCGTACGTGATGCTGCAGGCGAGCGACTCGCGGTTCTACGGCGCGATCTCGGCGAACGTCTACCGCTTCCTGCCGTTCGACCTGCGCCAGGAGGAGCTGCAGGCGATCCACGGCATCGACGAGCGCATCCGGGTGAGCACCTACCGTCGGGCGATCGCCTTCTTCGACGCCCTCATCGGGCGGCTCTAGCCTCCCGGGCACGGCGCTTCAGCCGGCTCAGCGCCACCGGGGTGACGCCGACGAGCGGGGCCAGCTCGACCTGCGCCACGGCCGCGACGAGAGCGGGCCGGGTGCGCTGCAGGGCATCCCAGCGTTCCTCCGGCGTCAGCAGCAGCAGCTCCCGCTCACGTCGCTCGCGCTGCTGCGCGACCTCCGTCAGCCGTGCGGAGAGCGCCCGCGCCCACTCCAGCCGCTCGCGGGTGAGCGCGAGAACCGCGGCGAGCGGCAGCGCCGTCACCACGACACGGGTCAGGCAGCGCGCGCGGTACGAAGACGGCTCACCGCGCAGCACCTCGACCGAGCCGAGCAGTTCGCCGCCCTCGACGATCGACTTGGTGCGCGTGCGGCCCCCGGCGGTCGACACCTCGAGCACCACGTAGCCCGCATCCACCCAGAACAGCTGCCCCGGCGTCTCCCCTGCGTCGAACAGCAGCTCGCCCGCCGACCGGACGCGCGTCGCCGCGCGGGTCGCGAGCGGCTCCCATCCGGGGAGCTCCGCCGCGGCAAGCGTCCGGAGGGCGGCGTGCAGGCGCTCGAGCGGCGAATCCTCACGCACCTTAACCCCGATCAATGCGGCGACCGGATGCGGCCGCCTAGCGTCCTCAACACGCTATCGCCACATCGCCGCGACCAGGAGAGAACAGACATGACCCGACACGCCGTCGTCACCGGAGGGACCGCGGGAATCGGCCGCGAGCTCGTCGCCCAGCTCATCGAAGACGGCTGGGAGGTGCACTGCTGCGGGCGCTCGCGCGCGGCACTCGACGAGCTCGCCGCGCACCCGCGCGTGCACGCCACCCCGCTCGAGCTGCGCGACGCCCACGCCACCGCCGCCTGGGCGGAGCAGCTCGAGCGGGCCACCGACGGCCGGATCGGGCTCCTGCTGCTCAACGCGGGCGTGCAGCACGAGGGTCCGCACGAGCGGCGCACCCCCGCATCCATCGCCGACGAGGTGGCGGTGAACCTCACGGCGCCCGCCCTGCTCACGGCGCGGCTCTGGCGGGCGCTGCGCGCCGCCGACGGTGCGGTCGTGTTCGTCTCGAGCGGGCTCGCGCTCGTGCCCCGCACCGATGCGGCCCTGTACTCCGCGACCAAGGCGGCGCTGTCCTCGTTCGCGACCGCTCTGCGCAGGCGCCCCGAACGCGGCGTCGCCGTGACGGATGTGCTGCTGCCGATGGTCGACACCGCCATGACCGCAGGGCGAGGCGACGGCGGCAAGCTGCAGGCGCGCGAGGCGGCCCGGGCGATCCTCGCGGCGGCGCGCGCCGACCGCCGCGTCGGGATCGGGCGGGCGCGCGCGCTCCCGGCGCTCGCATGGGCCGCGCCGTGGCTTGCGCGGCGTGTGATCCGCTGACGCGGCTCAGGTGCCCGGGGCGGTCTTCGCGATCCAGCCGTCGAGCTTCGAGGGCTTGTCGGTGACGATCCCGTCGACGCCGAGCCCGAGCGCCTCGCTCCAGCGCTGCTTCGAGTTGAGGGTGTAGACGAGCATCCCGAGGCCGGCCGCGTGCATGCGCGTGACGGCATCCGGGCTCCGCTCGAGCGACTTCGGCGTCGTCATGAGCGCGATCGCCTCGTACTGCTGCGCGAGCGCCACCGGATCCTTCGGGAGACTGCGGATGTTGATGACGCGCGGGATGGCGGGCGCCGCGAGGGCGAGGCTCTCGACCGTGGGGAGCTCGAAGCTCGCGAAGATGATGCGGTTCTGCACCCCGCGTGCGTACACGCCGCCGAGGATGCCGCGCACCTGATCCGGCGTCCAGATGCCCTTGAGCTCGACGATGGCCTTCTTGCGGCAGCCGGCGAGCACATCGAGGAACTCCTCGAAGGTCGGCACCTGCACCCCCGCGAACTCCGACGCGTACCAGGATCCCGCATCGAGGGAGCGGATCTGGTCGAGGGTGAGGGAGGCGACGGCGCCGGTGCCGTTCGTCGTGCGATCGACCGTCTCGTCGTGCATGAGCACGGGGTGGCCGTCCGCGGTGAGCTGCACGTCGGTCTCGAGGAAGTCGAGGCCGGAGTCCACGGCGGACGCGAACGAGGGGATGGTGTTCTCGGGGGCGGAGGCGCGGTCCCCGCGGTGGCCGGCCACGAACGCGGGTTCTCCGGGCGCGCGGAGGGCCCCCATCATGTTGCTGGCGTAGACGCGCACGGCGTCGGGGACCAGGAGCAGCACCGCCACGAGGGCGAGTGTGACCACGGCGGACGCGAGCGCCCGTCGCACCGGATGCGTCACCATCGACACGTCCACTTTCGACTCGGGTGCCCCGCCACATCGCGGGGTGAGCCGACAATAACACGCCCGTTACCGTTTTGTTACACGGCGCGGCTGGAGCTGCGACCTCACAGCGGGAGGCGTTTCTCCCGCCGCCGGGTCGCGGCTCCAGCCGCGCCATGAGCCAGCGTCACAGGAGCGACTTGGTGTGCCAGACGGTCTTCGTCTCGGTGAAGGCGAGGATGCGGTCGAGGCTGCGAGCGGGCACCCCCGGCTCGGGGCGGAGGACGCGCTTCAGGGTGTCGGCCGCAGCGATCTCGAGCTCGACCCAGTCGAGCCCGCCCGCTCCCACGAGGTCGAGTGCGTTGACATCGGCGTGAGAGGCGATCCAGGGAACGATCTCGGCCGGCGAACCCGTGAGCACGTTCACGACACCGCCGGGCAGGTCGCTCGTCGCGAGCACCTCGGCGAGGCTGATCGCCGAAAGCGGGTGCGCCTCGTCGGCCACCACGACCACGGTGTTCCCCGCGACCAGCGCGGGCGCGACGGCACGCACGAGGCCGAGCAGACTCGCACCGCCCTGCGGAGCCACGATCGCCACGACCCCCGTGTGCTCGGGCACCGAGAGGTTGAAGTACGGGCCGGCGACCGGGTTCCCGGCACCCGCCACCTGGGTGAACTTGTCCGTCCAGCCCGCGTACCAGACCCAGCTGTCGATCGCCTCGTCGACCTGGCGTCCGGCATCCGCCGCCGACACTCCCTCGGAGGCGACCAGCTCGGCGACGAACTGGGCCCGACGGCCCTCGAGCACCTCTGCCACCCGGTAGAGCACCTGGCCGCGGTTGTAGGCGGTGGCCCCCGCCCAGCCGGAGACCGCGGAACGCGCGGCGACCACGGCGTCACGGGCGTCCTTGCGACTCGCCTGCGCGGCGTTCGCGAGGAAGGCGCCGTCGGCACCGGTCACCTCGTAGCTGCGCCCCGACTCGCTGCGCGGGAACGCGCCGCCGATGAAGAGCTTGTAGGTCTTGGGGATGCCGAGGCGGGTCACTGGTCCGCTCCCTTGGTCTCGATACGCGGCTGCGCCGCTACTCGACCGGCGGGGGCGAGGTAGGCGGTGAGGCCGTGGCGGCCGCCCTCGCGCCCGTAGCCGGACTCCTGGTAGCCGCCGAAGGGGCTCGTGGGGTCGAAGCGGTTGAAGGTGTTGGCCCACACGACGCCCGCGCGCAGCTTGTCGGCCACTGCGAGGATCTTCGCCCCCTTGTCGCTCCAGATGCCCGCCGAGAGCCCGTACGGGGTGTTGTTGGCCTTCGCGATCGCCTCGGCGGGGGTGCGGAAGGTGAGCACCGAGAGCACGGGCCCGAAGATCTCCTCCCGGGCGATCGTCGAGGAGGTCGTGACGCCCGTGAAGATGGTCGGCGCGAACCAGAAGCCGTTCTCGGGGAGCTCGCACGGCGCGCTCCAGCGTTCCGCCCCCTCCGCCTCGCCGATGTCGCTCAGCGCCCGGATGCGGTCGAGCTGCTCGCGGGAGTTGATCGCCCCGATGTCGGTGTTCTTGTCGAGCGGATCGCCCAGCCGCAGCGTCGTAAGGCGCTGCTTCAGCCGATCCACCACCTCGTCGTGGATCGACTCCTGCACGAGCAGGCGGCTGCCCGCGCAGCACACGTGCCCCTGGTTGAAGAAGATGCCGTTGACGATGCCCTCGATCGCCTGGTCGATCGGCGCATCGTCGAAGACGATGTTGGCGGCCTTGCCGCCGAGCTCGAGCGTCGCCTTCTTGCGGGTGCCCGCGACGGCGCGCGCGATCTCGCGCCCGACGGCCGTCGAGCCCGTGAAGGCGACCTTGTCGACATCCGGATGCCGCACGAGGGCCTGGCCGGTCTCCCCCGCACCCGTCACGATGTTGACGACCCCGGGCGGGAGGTCGGCCTGCTGCAGGATCTCGGCGAACAGCAGCGCCGTGAGCGGTGTGGTCTCGGCGGGCTTGAGCACGACCGTGTTGCCGGCGGCGAGGGCGGGCGCGATCTTCCAGGCGAGCATGAGCAGCGGGAAGTTCCACGGGATGATCTGCGCCGCCACTCCGAGCGGCTGCGGGTTCGCGCCGAGGCCCGCGTAGTCGAGCTTGTCGGCCCAGCCCGCGTAGGAGAAGAACCAGGCCGCGACGAGCGGCACGTCGACATCCCGGCTCTCCTTGATGGGCTTGCCGTTGTCGAGGCTCTCGGCGACCGCGAGCTCGCGGGCACGCTCCTGCACGAGCCGCGCGATGCGGAACAGGTACTTGCCGCGATCGGAGCCGGAGAGCTTCGACCACACCGTGTCGTAGGCGCGGCGCGCGGCGGCCACCGCGAGGTCGACGTCGGCGGCGGAGCCGTTCGCGATCTCGGCGATGGGCTTCTCGGTGGCGGGCGAGATCGTCGTGAACGATCCGCCGCTGCCCTCGCGGAACTCGCCGTCGATGAAGAGACCGTAGGAGGGCTTCAGGTGCAGCAACGACGTCGATTCGGGCGCCGGGGCGTAGTCGAGGAAGCCGCGGCCGGTGGGCTGGATGTCCTTCATGTCGTGCGTCCTCAGTCGATCGTGACGTAGTCGGGGCCGGAGTAGTGGCCGGTGCGGAGCTTCTGGCGCTGCAGGAGCACGTCGTTGAGCAGGCTCGAGGCGCCGAAGCGGAACAGGTGCGGCTGCAGCCACTGCTCGCCGACCGTCTCGGCGACGGTCACGAGGTACTTGACGGCGTCCTTCGAGCTGCGGATGCCGCCCGCGGGCTTGACCCCCACGTACTCCCCCGTGAGCCGGTGCCAGTCGCGCACCGCCTCGAGCATGAGCAGCGTCACCGGCAGCGTCGCAGCGGGCGCGACCTTGCCGGTGGAGGTCTTGATGAAGTCGCCTCCCGCGAGGATCGCGAGCCAGGATGCCCGGCGCACGTTGTCGTAGCCGTACAGCTCGCCCGTCTCGAGGATCACCTTGAGGCTCGCGAAGCTGCCGTCGTCGCGGCGACAGGCCTCCTTGACGGCCACGATCTGCTCGAAGACGGTGCCGTAGTCGCCCGCGAGGAACGCCCCGCGGTCGATGACCATGTCGATCTCGTCGGCGCCCGCCGCAACGGCATCGCGCGTGTCGGCGAGCTTGACCGCGAGCGAGGCGCGCCCGGAGGGGAAGGCGGTCGCGACGGCGGCGACCGAGACGAGGCCGTCGTCCGGGTCGCCGTGGGCGGCGCCGAGCGCCTCGACCGCCGCCGGCACCATGTCGCCGTAGACGCACACCGCCGCCACCCGCGGGGTGGTGGGGTCCGAGGCGTCCGGGGTGAGCGCCTTCGCGACGAGCGAGCGCACCTTGCCGGGCGTGTCGGCGCCTTCGAGGGTGGTGAGGTCGATGAGCTCGATGATGCGATCGAGCGCCCACGCCTTGGAGCTCGTCTTGATCGAGCGGGTGCCGAGGGCTGCTGCGCGCTGCTCGAGGCCCACGGCATCCACCCCGCTCAGACCGTCGAGATACTGCCGCAGGCCGCGTTCCGTGAGGTCGCCGCCCAGCAGCCGCACGGCGCGCTCGGCGGGTGCCAGAGCCGTGGATGGGATGCTCATGAGTCCTCCAGGAGTGCGCGAGCGGTCGATTCGTCGGTGATGAGCACGGTGCACAGGCCGCTCAGCACGACCGCCCGCGCGATGTCGTGCTTGGCCTGACCCGCGACCACGAAGATCGCCGTGGATGCGGCGCGCAGGTGGTCGAGTCCCAGTCCCAGTGTGCGCTCGTCGAGCGCCGGATCCACGATGTTGCCGTTGGCGTCGATGTAGCGCCCCACGACATCGCCGATGGCCCCCTTGCGGGCGAGCTCCTCGACGTCCTCGGCGCGCAGGTAGCCGCTCTCCACGAGCGCGGAATGCTCGTCGCCGACGCCCGCGCTGTAGAGGTAGGCGTGGGCGGATGCCGCCCGCTCGAGCACCGCCGCGACGGTGCGATCCGACTCGATGGCCTGCTTGGTGGACAGCCGTTCGAGGATGGCGGGGCTCGGCAGCAGCACCACCTGGCCGCGCCCGCGGTGGGCGATCGTGGAGGCGAGCGTCGCGGCCGTGCCGGGGCGCCGGTTGAGGCTCACCCCGCCGTTGATCTGCACGACCGTGACCCCGGTGGCCCACCCGTCGGGGATCCGTTCGGCCACCTCGGTGAGGGTGCGACCCCAGCTCACCCCGAGCACCCGCGGCACGGGCCGCAGGCTGGTGAGGAAGTCGGCCGCGGCCTGCGCGACACGCGCGGTCACGCCGAGCTCGCCCTCGGGGGTGGGCACGACGACGGCGTCGACGAGACCGAAGCGCTCGCGCAACTGCCGCTCGACGGTCAGGCGACGCGCGCGCGGATGCACGATCTCGATGCGCACGATGCCCCGCTCGCGCGCCTCGGCGAGCAGGCGGCCCGCCTTCCAGCGCGAGATGCCGAGCAGTCCGCCGATCTCGTCCTGCGTCTTGTTCTCGTCGTAGTAGAGCTCGGCGACGCGCACCGCGAGCAGTTCCTCGTCCATCATCTCCTCGCCTCGACGCTACCCGGACGCGTCCGACGGCACCACCATCTGCGGGTGGGCGTGCTCAGATGAGCAGCCGCGGGCGCGATCGGCCTCAGCGCGCGCCGCGATGCGCGGCCTCGAGCCGCGCCGTCGCGTCCTCCGCGCGATGAGCCTCGGACCAGTGCGCCCAGTCGACCGGATGACCCCGCAGCACCGACTCCAGCTGGTCGAGTCGCAACGACCACAGCCGCGAGCGGTCGGCGAGCCGCCCCCACTCGTCGGACGCCTCGAGCACCAGGCGGGTGCGGGTGCCGCGCGTGCCCCCGGGACGTGCCTCCAACTCGATCCGCAGCTCCCCGAACGCCCGGGAGCTCACCTGCAGCACGGCGGGGAGCTCCGGGGTGTCGGGCTCGGCGAAGACGACCGGGACGGTGCCCGTGACGAGACGCTCGCTCGGGTGCAGCCAGCCCTCGACGAGCACGGGGTCGACGAGGGCCTCCCACACGATCTCGCGCGGGAGGTCGATCTCGCGTTCGAGTCGCAGCGCCTCCACCGCTCCCACGCTACGCCGAGCGTCCACTCGGGGACGGTCCCCCCGCCGCAACTCGAGCGACGCGCCCGGCTCAGATCTCGGAGTCGACCGTGCGCCCCCGGGCGAGCAGCGCGGCGACCGGAAGCACCAGGACGACGACCACGAGCAGGAAGACGAGCGGCACCGTCCATCCGCCACTCGCGTCATGCAGCATCCCGACCACGAACGGACCGACCGCACCCAGCAGATAGCCGATCGTCTGCACGAAGCCGGAGAGCGCGACCGTCGTCTCGGGGCTCGACGAGCGCAGGTTGATGAGCACGAGCGCGAGCGGGAACAGCAGCGGACCGGAGCCGGCGCTCGCCACCCAGAGCGCCGTGGCCGTACCCGGCACCAGCAGCAGCCCCAGATAGCCGACCACGAAGAACGCCCCGCCCAGCAGCGCGAGCCACGCGGCGCTGCGCGGGAACCGCGCCGCCACCACCGGCACGATCAGTCCGGCCGGGAAGCCCATGAAGGCATACAGCGCGAGCAGGGCACCCGCCGCCGCGTCGTCGGCACCCGCGTGCTCCACGAGCAGCTTCGGCAGCCAGGCGAAGCACGCGTAGGCCGCCAGGCTCGAGCTGCCGAACATGACCGCGATCGCCCAGGCGGTGGGCGATCGCAGCATCCGCGCCCCGACACGCGCGCGGGGCGCCGGATGCGACTCGACGGCCGCCTCCGTCGCGGCGGCCTGCGCGTCGCCCAGCTCGATCGCCCCCAGTTCGATCGGACCGGTGCGCACCTCGTCGCCCGGCGCGACGACCGGCACCGGGCGGCGCTCGAGGAGCACGGCGACCCACGGGATCGCGGCGACCGCGCTCACGAGCACCCACATCGCGAGCGACAGGCGCCACCCGACGGCATCCGCCACGGGCACCGCGATGAGCGCAGGAACCGCCGTCGAGATCGACAGCAGGGTCGCGTAGAGCGAGGTCACGAGGCCCACGCGGTCGGGGAAGTAGCGTCGCACGACGGGCGGCAGCAGCACGTTGCCGACACCCACCCCGAGCAGCGTCACGACGCTCGCGAGGGTCAGGACGGTCGACTCCGGCGCGACCGCGCGACCCAGATGGCCGAGGACCATGGCGGCGAGCGCCGCGAGCAGCCCCCGCTCGAGGCCCAGACGCCGGGCCACCCACGGCGCGAGCAGCCCGCTCGCCGCGAACGCGAGCGGCGGCGCTGCGCCGATGATGCCGAGCACGAGCGGCCCGAGCACGATGTCGTCGTCGATGCGGTCGAGGATCGGCGAGAGCGCCGCGACCGGGGTGCGCAGGCTCAGGGCGACGAGCAGGATGCCGACCAGTGCGAGGGAGCGGCCCGCCCAGAGCGGGCGCACGGTCACCCGCGCTCCGCGAGGATCCGGCGCGCCTCGTCCGCGTCGCGGCGAATCGCGGCGATGAGCTCGTCGAGCGAGTCGAACTTCTCCATGCCGCGCACGAAGTCCACGAACGCGAGCTCGATCGTGCGGCCGTAGAGATCCAGCTCGACGTCCAGCAGGTGCGCCTCGGCCTGATGCTGCGGGACGCCGTCGAAGGTCGGATTGTTGCCGATCGACACCGCGGCCGGATACCGCACCCCGTCGACGGTCGCCCAGGCGGCGTACACCCCGTCGGCCGGCAGGAAGCCCTCGAGCCGCACGGGGTCGAGGTTGGCGGTCGGGTAGCCGAGCTCGCGCCCGCGCCGCTCCCCCGCGACGACGACCGAGCGCACGGACGGCAGCCGCCCGAGCACCCGGGCGCCCTCCGCGACGCGTCCCGCTTCGAGCGCCTCGCGCACCCACGTCGAGGAGGCGCGACGCTCGGTCGGCTCGCCGGGGCGCTCCTCCCCCGCGCGCACGTCGTCGATGAGCACCACGTCGAAGCCGCTCGCCTCGCCGAGCAGGCGCAGCAGCGCCACATCGCCCGCGCCCTTGCGCCCGAACCGGAAGTCGCTGCCCGCGAGCACAACCCGCGCGCGCAGGGCATCCACGATCACGCGGCGCACGAACTCCTCGGGCTCGAGATCGGCGAGCTGCTGATCGAACGCGAGCATGAGGGTCGCGTCGACGCCGGCGTCCTCGAGCAGTTCGCGCTTCTGCGCGTTGCTCACGAGCGGCGAGGGGCAGAACGCGGGCGCCAGCAACGACAGCGGATGCCGGTCGAAGGTCACGACAGCCGTGACGAGCCCGCGTTCGGCCGCCACGGCGGCGAGCCGCGCGAGCACCATCCGGTGACCGGTGTGCACCCCGTCGAACTTGCCGATCGTGACGGCGCTCGGACCGAAGCCTCCGGGCACGGCCTCGAGGGAGTCGAAGAACTCCATCAGGCGCTCGCGGTCACCCGCGCGCGGCGACGCAGCCACAGGATGCCGAGCACGGGCAGCACGAGCGGCACGAAGAGGTAGCCCGCACCGAAGGCGCTCCACACCGTGGCCTCGCGACCGAAGGGGTTGGAGTCCTCGAGACCGAGCACACCGGGCGCCACGAGCGAGAGGGTGCCGATCACGAGCACACCCGCGAGCTCGAAGCTGATGGTGACCCAGGCGAGGCGGTCCCAGCCCAGGGCGAGCGAGAGCGTCGCGAGCACGTACACGATGGCGGCGACCCCGGAGAGCGTGAAGGCGATGGGCGCCTCGGCGAAGCGGTCGATGATCTGGAAGACCGAGCGGCCGAGGGCGGCGATCGCGAGGATCGCGTAGACGGCGACGAGCACGCGCCCGATGCCGGATGCTCGGGAACGCGGCGCTCGGGAACGGGACGAACGGGTCTGGGCGGACATCCCGTCCAGACTATCCCTCCCCGTGCCGCGGCTCAGGCGAGTTGCACGTTCCAGATCTGCTCCATGCGCCACAGCATCACGGCGATGGCGAAGGCGGCCGCCCCGAGCACGACGTTCGACCAGCGGGTGCGCTCCACGAGCCCCCACACGATCGCGAGCGGCGGGATGACGAGGGCGGAGATCAGGTACGCCCAGAACTCGACGGGGTTGCCGGTGGGCGGGTTGCCGGCCGCCGGCGCGACGATCGCCACCACCGCCTGGGCGACGAGCAGCAGCTCGACCGCCGCGAGCGAGAGCACCGTGAGGTCATTGGGCTTACGGCCGATGAGCCCCAGCACCACGGCGAGCAGACCGACGAGGCAGGCGAGCACCAGCTGGACGATCGTGAACGGCAGGATCACGGCAGCACCTCCGCGGTCGGAAGACCGAGCAGCACGCGCGCGCGCTCGGCACGGATCTCGACGAGGGCCGCGAGGCGCCCCTCGGGGGTCAGCGCGGCCGCGACCTCGGCGTCGGGCGCGTCGATCGCCACGCGCTTGCCGTGCGCGAGGTCGCGGGTGGTGTCGCCGTCGAGGCGGACGACCGGGAACAGTCGCGCCGCGACGTCGGCCGGATCGAGCAGCACCTCGGCCGCGGGGAAGCGCGCGACCGCATCCGGATCGGCGCGCGGATCCGGCAGCTCCACGGCATCCGCGACCGCGAAGGGCCCCACGCGGGTGCGCCGCAGCGCCGTGAGGTGGCCCCCCACGCCGAGCCCCGCACCGAGGTCGCGCGCGAGGGAGCGGATGTAGGTGCCCGAACTGCACTCCACCCGCACCTCGAGGTCGATGACCGCGCCCTCGCGCCGCGTCGCGAGCAGTTCGAAGGTGCGGATGACCACGGGCCGCGCCGCCAGGGTCACCTCGTGACCTGCGCGGGCCAGATCGTAGGCGCGTCGGCCGTCGACCTTGATGGCGCTGAAGCTGCTCGGGATCTGCTCGAGCGGGCCCGTGAGCGCGGCGATGCCGGCGGCGATCGCGGCATCCCCGACGCCTCTCGCGTCGGCTCGCGACACGATCTCGCCGTCGGCGTCGTCGGTGTCGGTCGCGGCCCCCAGCCGGATGGTCGCCGTGTACTCCTTGTCGAGCCCCACGAGATAGCTCAGCAGCCGCGTCGCGCTCTCGACGCCCAGCAGCAGCAGCCCGGTCGCCATCGGATCGAGGGTGCCGGCGTGCCCGACCTTGCGCGTGCCCAGCAGGCGCCGGGCGCGCGCGACGACGTCGTGGCTCGTGATGCCGGACGGCTTGTCGACGAGCAGCAGTCCGCTCGTCACGACTCGCGGTTCCGCAGTTCGAGCAGCAGGGGGAGCTTGGTGGGCAGCACCTGGTCGAGCAGTTCGCGCGAGACCGGGTCGCTCTCGTAGTCGTCGGCCATCCGCAGTCCCACCACGGTGTTGAGCAGCATGCCGTTGGCGAGGAACTCGCGGATGTCGTCGGGCGCGAGCCCGACCTCGTCGCGCAGGAAGACATGCACGCGACGCAGCCCGCCTCGGGCGGCGGGACCCACGACCGGGTCGGAGCCCAGCAGGAACGCCTGCATGAGGCACAGCAGCAGTCCGCGGTCGGCGAGCAGGTCGACGTAGTGCCGGGCGACGCAGCCCGCGAGCTCGTGCGGGCCGAGCTGGGCGTCCGATCCCGCGGCCTCGTCGAGCGCCGCGCGGAACGAGCCGAGGATGCGCTCGAGCGCGCGGTCGACGACCTCGAGGAACAGCGCCTCCTTGCTGCCGAAGATGCGCACGACGTAGGGCTGGCTGACGCCCGCCGCGCGGGCGATCACGTCGGTGGTCGCACCGTGGTAGCCGCGCTCGCCGAAGACCGCGGTGGCCGCCTCCAGGATGAGCAGTCGGCGATCCTCGGACCGCATCCGGGTCGCCGGCTCGGGCGCCGTCGTCGTCATGCTTGACATGTTATCAATCGATTACTAGTCTCGCACGTTGTAATCATTCGATTACCACTTTCATGCATCCGCCGCCGACCATCGGAGCAATCATGACCACCTCCCCCACTCCCGAGGCCTCGACCCGCCCGCCGCGACGGATCCCGTTCGGGCTCGTCGTGCTCGCCACCGCCCTGCCCATGTTCATGGCGACGCTCGACAACCTCGTGATGACCAACGCGCTCCCCGCGATCCGCCTCGACCTCGGTGCGAGCATCGAAGAGCTGCAGTGGTTCATGAACGCCTACACGCTCGCCTTCGCGAGCTTCATCCTCATGACCGTCGCCCTCGGCGATCGATTCGGGCGCCGCACCTTCTTCGTGGGCGGCATCCTGCTGTTCACCCTCGCCTCCGCGGCGGCGGCGCTCGCGACCGACCCCGCGCAGCTCATCGTCGCCCGTGCGGTGCAGGGGCTCGGCGGCGCCGCGATCATGCCGCTCTCGCTCTCGCTGCTGGCCGGATCCGTGCCGGATCGCCGCCGGCCCCTCGCGATCGGCATCTGGGGCGGCATCTCCGGCATCGCCGTCGCCACGGGACCGCTCGTCGGCGGCGCCGTCGTCGACGGCTGGAACTGGAACGCCATCTTCTGGCTCAACGTGCCGATCGGCGTGATCGCCGTGCCGCTCGCGCTCGCGCTGCTGCCCAACGCCTTCGGCGAGAAGCTGCGCGCCGACCTGCTGGGCCTCGTGCTCGCGGGGCTGGGTGTGCTGGGCCTCGTCTGGGGCATCGTGCGCGGCAACGACGCGGGCTGGGACAGCCCCGAGGTGCTGCTCGGGCTCATCGGCGGCGGCATCCTGCTCGTGCTGTTCGTCGTATGGGAGTCGCGCACCACCGCGCCCCTGCTGCCGCTGCGGCTGTTCCGCGACCGATCGTTCAGCGTGGCGAACGCGGTCGGACTCGGCTTCGGATTCGGGATGTTCGGCTCGGTGTTCATCCTCATCCAGTTCCTGCAGATCGTGCAGGGCTACTCGGCACTCGAAGCCGGCGTGCTCACGATGCCGTGGACGCTCGCGCCCATGGTCGTCGCCCCGCTCGCGGGAGCCTTCTCGCCGCGCATCGGCACGCGGAACCTCATCGTTGCGGGACTCGTCGCCCAGGCGACCGCGCTGTTCTGGCTCGCCATGACGATGACCGCCGAGGTGGCCTACGCCGAGCTCGTCGGACCGTTCATCCTCGCCGGCATCGGGATGGGGCTCGTGTTCGCGCCGTCGTCGACCGCGGTGCTCGCCCGCATCGCACCCGTCGACACGGCGAAGGCCTCGGGGGCCAACTCGACCATCCGCGAGATCGGCGTCGCCCTCGGCGTGGCGGTGCTCACCGCCGTCTTCACCGGCGCCGGAGGCCAGCTCACCCCCACGGGCTACGTGGATGCGGCGATCCCCGCCATCCTCACGGGGGCCGCCGTGATCGCGGTCACCGCGGTCGTCGCGATCCTGCTGCCCGCGGGACGCCTCGCCCGCCCTCGCCGGCAGAGCGCGGCCGCCGGGCACGAGGAAGCCGGGCACGAGGATGCCGTGATCGGGGAGGCTGTGGTCGCGGAGGCTGTGGTCGCGGAGGCCGGCGCCTAGGCTCGGTGCATGCGGATCGGCGTGATCGGGGCAGGCGCGGTGGGCGGAACGCTCGCCGCCCTGCTCGCCTCCGCGGGGCACGAGGTCGAGGTGACCGCCCGCGGCGCGCAGCTCGACGCGATCCGCGCGGGCGGCCTGCGGCTCGACGGCGGCTGGGGTGAGCACCTCGCGCGGCTCACCGCGAACGCCACGCTCGCCGAGACGCCGGAACTCGTGGTGCTCGCGACGAAGGCCCAGGATGCCGCGACCGCGCTCGCCGCGAACGCCACCCGCATCGGCAGCACGCCCATCCTCGTGGTGCAGAACGGCCTCGGCGGGCTCCGCGTCGCCCACGAGGAGGCGCCCGACTCCCCCCTGCTCGGCGGGCTCGCGCTCTTCGCCGCCTCCTACCTCGAGCCGGGTCACGTGACCGTGACCGCGGCGCTGCCCGTCATCGTGGGCGCGGGGCCGGGCGCCGACCGTGCGCAGCTCGAGAGTCTCGCGGCCGTCCTCGCCGAGGCCGTGCCGATCGAGGTGACGGACGACATCACGGGCGCGCAGTGGACGAAGCTGCTCATCAACCACGTCAACGCGCTCCCGGCGATCACGGGCCTGAGCGTGCAGGAGGTCGTCGCCGACCGGGGACTTCGGCGCATCATGACCGCGAGCATGCGCGAGACGGTACGGATCGCCCGGCGCATCGGGGTGCGCTTCGGCCGGGTGCAGGGCGTCTCCGGCAGCCTGCTCGGGCTCGTCGGCGCGCTGCCCCTCGTGCTCGGCCAGCAGTTCCCCCGGCTGCTCGCCCGCCGGATGGGGGCCGTTCCGAACCCGGGGTCGACGCTGCAGAGCATCCGCCGTGGGCAGCTGACCGAGATCGACTACCTCAACGGCGCCGTGGTCGCCGCGGCCGCCGAGCACGGCCTCACGGCGCCCGTCAACGCGGCGATCGTCGCGCTCGTGCACGAGGTGGAGCGGGCGGGGACCTTCCTCTCCCCCACCGAGGTCGCCTCGCGCATCATCCTGTAGCGGCCACCGGTTCCCCGCTCAGCAGGAGTCGGCGAACACCCGCCGCGGATGGGCGTGATCCGTGTTGTCGATGATCGCCGTCGCCGCCTGCCTCGGGTGCGCGTCGCGCTCGTACAGCTCCTGCGCGCCCGCGTAGCGCGCCGCGAGCTCGGGGCTCGGCTCGCTGCCATCGCGCACGCGCATCCGCTCCGCCCGCACCTCGGGGTCGGCGTCGAGCCAGAGCGTGTAGTTCCAGACGCCGCGCAACTCGGGCCGGTTGAGGAACACACCATCGACCACGAGGAACAGGTCGGCGGGCCCGGTGCGCCACTTCGGCTCCACCGGCACATCCCGGACGTAGTCGTAGGCGGCGGTGACGAAGGCCGCCGACCCCGCCATCCGGAACGGCTCGATGAGCACCCGGCGGAAGACGTCGTAGCGGTACCCCTCACGGTAGCAGCCCTCGGCCGAGTACCGTCCCCGCCGGTACCGCTCCGCCGCGGAAGCGTGGAAGTCGTCGATCGAGGCCCGCACGACCGCATCGCCGCGCCGCTCGAACTCGCGGGCGAGATCGTCCGCGAACACCGTCTTCCCCGCGCCGTCGGGCCCGTCGACGCCGATCGCGATGCGACCGCGGCGATAGTTCTGCAGGATCTCGTCGACGAGCGAGGCGATCACGTCCCGCCGCTCCGGTGCCCAACGCGCCATGCCGTCAGCCTAATCTGGCAGGGTGCGCGAAGGTCGGGATGCCGGGATCGGCGCCCGCGTCGCCGCCTGGTTCGCCGCGGGGCACCGCCCGCTCCCGTGGCGTGCGCCCGGGTTCCCCGCCTGGGGTGTGCTCGTCTCCGAGTTCATGCTGCAGCAGACGCCCGTCGCGCGGGTGATCCCGCGGCTCGAGCTCTGGCTCGAGCGCTGGCCGACCCCCGCGGCGCTCGCGGCCGTGCCGAGTGGCGAGGCGGTGCGCGCCTGGGATCGGCTCGGCTACCCGCGCCGGGCCCTCAATCTGCACGCGGCGGCCGTCGCGATCACCGAACACCACGCCGGCGTCGTGCCCGCGGAGGTCGACGCGCTGCTCGCGCTGCCCGGGGTCGGTCCGTACACGGCTCGGGCGGTCGCGGCGTTCGCCTACGGCATCCGGGTTCCCGTGGTGGATGTCAATGTGCGTCGGGTGCTCGCGCGGGCGGTGCGCGGGGTGGCTGAGCCCGGGCCGGCGCGGGTCGCCGAGGAGCTCGCCCTCATGGAGTCCCTCCTGCCGGTCGAGCCGGCGGCGGCGAGGCTCGCCAACGCCGGGATGATGGAGCTCGGCCAAGTGGTGTGCACGGCCCGCACGCCCGACTGCGATGCGTGCCCGATCGCCGACGCCTGCGCCTGGCGCGCCGCAGGCTACCCGAGCTACGACGGTCCGGCGGCCCCGAAGCAGAAGCCCTACGCGGGATCCGACCGCGAGGTGCGCGGACGCATCCTGCGCGAGCTGCGCGCGAGCGAGCTGCCCGTGCCCGCCGCGCGCGTCGCGGAGCTGTGGCCGGATGCCGCCCAGCGCGAGCGCGCCCTCGCGGGCCTGCTCCGCGACGGTCTCCTCGTGGAGGAATCCGGCGCCTACGCCCTGCCGTCCCAGTAGGCGGTGGTGCGGTTTCGGCTGGCTGGCGCGGTTTCGCCGGTGCCAACCAGCCGAAACCGCACCACCTACCCGCGGATCGGCGCACTGCGGCACACTGTTCGGATGCCGGAGCTTCCCGAGGTGACCGCCCTCGCGGCCGATCTCGACGCGCGCCTGCGCGGGCGCGAGATCGCACGGATGCAGCTGCTGGCATTCCCGGCGCTCAAGAGCTACGACCCGCCGCTCGAAGCGCTCGGCGGGCAACGAGTCGTCTCGGTGACCCGCCGCGGCAAGTTCCTCGACCTCGCCACCGACGGCGGCCTGCACCTCGTGATGCACCTCGCCCGCGCGGGATGGATCCGCTGGCGCGCCGAGGCGCCGAAGAGCTCCGGGCGTCCCGGCTCGGGGCCGCTCGCGGCGCGGCTCGAGCTCGACGACGGCAGCGGCTTCGACGTGACCGAGGCGGGCACCCGGAAGAGCCTCGCCATCCACGTGGTGCGGGACCCGGGCGAGGTTCCCGGCATCCAGCGCCTCGGCCCCGATCCGCTCGACGACGCCTTCACGCTCGACGCCTTCCGTCGCATCCTCGCCGCCCGCGGCCGCGCCCAGCTGAAGGGGGTGCTGTGCGATCAATCGGTCATCGCCGGGATCGGCAACGCCTACTCGGACGAGATCCTGCACCTCGCGAAGATGTCGCCGTTCACGCCCGCGGCGATGAGCGAGGAGCGCTCCGCCGTGCTCTACGCGGCCCTGCGCACGACCCTCGCAGATGCCGTGGCGCGCGCCGAGAGGGTGCCGGCGTCGGAGCTCAAGGCCGAGAAGAAGTCGACGCTGCGGGTGCACGGCCGCTTCGGCGAGCCGTGCCCGGTGTGCGGCGACCGCATCCAGCAGGTGATCTACGCCGATCGCACCTTCCAGTACTGCCCCGGCTGTCAGACGGGCGGCAAGAAGCTCTCGGATCGGGTGCTGGACCGCCTGCTGAAGTAGCGGACGCTAGAGTTCAGGCGACGTCACCATCGAGTGGAGGCCCGATGCCCGCGCTTGGCCTCGATCTGGAACTCGGCGCGAAAATGGTCGACGGAGAGAAGTACGGGGATTGGTACCGCGATCCCTGGGGTTGGCCAGAGGCTTCGCCACAATTCGTGTCGACGCTACAACCGAGGGATCTCGGGGTCCTAAAGACCGCCGGTAGATTCGGAACCACATGGCCCGCGTTCCACGCGTTCAGCTTCCCAAAGTCATATGTAGGTGTACGCCCAGCAGTTGTGCTGGATGCGGCTAGCAGGATTGCATACACATCCGCAGCTGTCGCGATTGCTCCGCGCCTCCACAACAACCTGCCTGATTGGGTTTATGGTTGGCGCCTGCGAGACGGAGTGTTCTCTGCATCCGCTGCAGAGTGGAGCCTCTATCAGGCCAGCCAGGCTCCAATCGCCACGTCACCGTTCGCTGCGCAAACGGACATCACATCCTTCTTCGCGACGGTGGACGTCCAGCTGCTGATTCGATCGCTCACCGACAGTGGCATAGCTGGCGCGCCGCTAGGGGTCATCGAAGACGTCTTGAACTCTCACTGCCGATTGTCCACCCGCAGTGGCTTGACCCAACGCAGCATTGCATCGTCGATGCTTGCGAACATCGCGCTTCGTGACATCGACGACCTTCTTCTGGCGGCAATTGACGAGGGTCGGCTCACCGGCGCTCGTCGGTGGATGGACGACATCAGCTTCGAAGGCTCTGAAGCCGCGCTATACCGAACCCTGGTGCAGCTTCAGGAATTCGGCCGCCAGTTCGGGCTCGAGATCAACACATCGAAAACTAAGGTGACGACCGGATCTGAAAGCGCGGCCGCGCTTCAGCTTGAGGCACAAAGGCTAATCCTGGTTACCCGAGATGAAGCTGCGTTCTCGGACGACTATCCGGACGCGTTCTCCACCGTTATCGACGCATCAGAACTCGAAGACGCGGAGGATCGACTGTTGGCCGCCCCAAGAGATTCGAGCCGAACCCTGGCAGGCCTCGTCCTCAAGAGCCTGCGTCACTTCGAGAGGTTCGATCGGATCGACGAATGGCTCGGAGCAGCCCGATACTTGCCTCACGCCGCCGACCACCTGAGCCGATTCATCTCGAGAGCGCACTACTGCGCGCGGCTGCCTCTCGACCCGAGTAGTTGGTTCGTGCGCGAGCAAGAGCGCAACTGGCCGTACCTGGAGTGGACTTCAGCTCAACACGCCCTCGCCCTACCTTCCGACGTGCTGTCCCCCGACGCACGCCAAGTCCTCATGGGGTGGCTCGCGTCGAGTCAAAGCCTGCAGCAGGTCGCGGTGGCCGTTCAACGCCTGGGCTCTGCCCCGACCAGTTCAGTGCGCACTGCGATTGCAAACCGGATCGACACAACAAGCGATCCGCTGGTGTTGAGAGTGCTCGCGCTCGGACTTTGGCAGGCTGGTGGTTCCCGCGATCGTGTGGACGCCGCGTTGCGGCGGCATCCGTCGAACACACTCATCCTCAACTACTTGAATGCCAATCGGTGGCACCTTCCGCGGGTGCAGGAAGATTTCGATCCCTCACAGGCATCTGGGGACGCGGCATAGGCGAACAGCTCAGGCGAGCAGCCGCTCCGCGAGCAGCTCGAGTGTGCGCTCGCGTCCCGGCACGCGGTCGAGCGGCTCGCTCTCGCGCGCGCCCGCTCCCGGCGACACCATCACCTCGTCCACCCCGAACTGCTCCGCGAGCCGCCGCACCCGTGCCGCTGCTTCATCCGCGGCATCGATGATCCAGCGCTCGCGCATGAGGTCGATCACGTGCCGGGAGGCCACGTCGAGCTCCTCCCGCGCGGCCGCCTCGACCGTGTCGAGCACCCGCAGGGGCTTCCCGGTGCGCATCCGCGCCATGTTCTGCAGCGCGGGCTGCGCGCGGGCCTCCGCCTCCGAGGCCGTGTCCGCGGCCACCACGTTGAGGGTGAGGAAGGTGCGCGGGGCATCGAGCGCCTCGGATGCCCGGAACTCGCGACGGTAGATCTCGAGCGCGCGCTCGGTGCCCTCACCCGAGAAGTGGTGGGCGAACACGTACGGCAGGCCCAGCCTGGCCGCGAGGTGCGCGGAGTAGTCGCTCGACCCGAGCAGCCACATGGTGGGCGTGCTCGCGGCGGCGGGGGTGGCCTTCACCTCGTACTCGCGCAGTCCGTCGGCCGTGTCGAGCGACAGCACCGCACCCTCGCCGACGATCGCCTCGATGTCGCGCAGATTCGCCTCGAAGCGATCCACCTCGCTCGTCGGCCCGCTCGAGCGCAGCAGCGCGGTGATGACCGGATCGGATCCCGGGGCACGCCCGACGCCCAGGTCGATGCGTCCCGGCGCGAGCGCCTCGAGCGCGGCGAACTGCTCGGCCACCGTGAACGGCGCGTGATTCGGCAGCATGACGCCGCCCGAGCCGACACGGATGCGGGAGGTCGACGCCGCGACCGCGGCGATGAGCACGGGAGGCGCGGTGGATGCCACCGCCGGCATGTTGTGGTGCTCGGCGAACCAGTAGCGCGTGCAGCCGAGCTCGTCCGCGCGGCGCGCGAGCGCGATCGAGGCGGCGACCGCCTGCGCGGAGCTCTGCCCCGCGCGAACCGGGACGAGATCGAGGACGGAGAGCGCGAGGGTCACCCTGGGCGCAACGCGCCGGACGCCGTCCCGATTCCCGGCGATCTCGGCACCGCGCGCTCAGCGCACGAGGCGGACCGCGGGCAGCGGGTGCCCGAGCAGGTGGTGCACGTCGTTCACGCCGTCGGGGTGGAAGCCGTTGCGCGCGTAGAAGGCCCGTGCTCGGGGGTTGTCGTCGGCTACCCAGAGGTAGGCCGGCCGGTCCGCGATCGCGGCATCGAGCAGCGCCTGGCCGGTCCCCGTGCCGTACTCGCTCGCCAGGACGTAGATGCCTTCGAGCTCGGCATCCCTCGGACGGTCCTCATCGCGGCCCGCGCTCGCCGAACACCACCCGACGATCTCGCCACCCCGCTCGGCGACGTGCACGGAGGTCACGTCGTCGTCGATGATCGACGCCCAGCGCGTGGCGAAGGCGTCCTCGTCGAGCACGTCGAGCGCCCCCTCGGGCAGCAGCCGCGTGTAGGTCTCCCGCCACGCGGTGTGATGCACGCGCGTGATCCCGTGCGCGTCCGCCACCACCGCGGCCCGCACCGCCGCGGGCTCAGGCCTCGTCGTCATCCTCGTCGCGCTCACGCGGCTTGACGTACGGATCCTCGTCGCCCGCGTAGGCGGCGTTCGCGGCGAGGGCTGCGGCCTCCCGGTCGCGCTCCGCCGCCTCGCGCAGCAGCGAGTCGATCGCCGCCGCGTTCTCGGGCACCGCATCCGCGATGAACTCGAGGCTCGGGGTGAGCCGCAGGCTGAGGTTCCGGCCCACCTCGGTGCGCAGCAGCCCGGTCGCCGCGGTCAGCGCGGCAGCCGAGTCGGCGCGTTCCTCGTCGGAGCCGTACACGGTGTAGAAGACGCTCGCGTGCTGGAGGTCGCCCGTCACGCGCACATCCGTGATCGTCACGAAACCCAGCCGCGGATCGCGGATCCCGCGCTCCAGCCGCTGCGCGATGATCTCGCGGATGCGATCGGCGACCTTCGCCGCCCGGGGGTTCTCGCCCATGAGTCTCTCCTCTCGAGAGTCGACGGTGGTGCCGGAGCGTCGCCCCGGCACCACCCGATGACTAGCCGCGCGGCTTCTCGACCAGCTCGATCGTCTCGATCTCGTCGCCGATCTGGATGTCGTTGAACTTGCCGAGGCCGATACCGGCTTCGAAGTCGGTCTTGACCTCGGTGACGTCGTCCTTGAAGCGACGCAGCGACTCGATGGCGAGCCCGTCGGCGAGCACCACGCCCTCGCGGATGACGCGCGCCTTCGCGTTGCGCGTGATCGTGCCGGAGCGGACGATGACACCGGCGATGTTGCCGAACTTCGAGGAGCGGAACACCTCGCGGATCTCGGCGACACCCGACTGCACCTCTTCGAACTCGGGCTTGAGCATGCCCTTGAGGGACTGCTCGATGTCGTCGAGTGCCGAGTAGATGACCGAGTAGAAGCGGATGTCGATGCCCTCGCGAGCGGCCCGCTCGCGCGCCTTCACGTCGGGGCGCACGTTGAAGCCGATGACGATCGCGTTGTCGATGGTGGCGAGATCCACATCCGACTCGGTGATCGCGCCCACACCGCGGTGGAGGATGCGCAGCTGAACCGAGTCGTCGACCTCGATCTTGAGCAGCGACTCCTCGAGCGCCTCGACGGCACCGGAGACGTCGCCCTTGATGATGAGGTTGAGCGAGTCGACCTTGCCCTCTTCGAGCGCGCGGGTGAAGTCCTCGAGCGAGATGCGCTTGCGGGCCTTGGCCAGCTGGGCGTTGCGCTCGACGGCTTCGCGCTTCTCGGCGATCTGGCGGGCCGTGCGGTCCTCCTCGGTGACGAGGAAGGTGTCGCCGGCGCGAGGCACCGACGAGAGGCCCTGCACCTGCACGGGACGCGACGGCCAGGCCTCCTCGACCGGGTCGCCGTTCTCGTCGTGCATCGCGCGCACGCGACCGTAGGCGGTGCCCGCGACGATCGCGTCGCCGACGCGCAGCGTTCCGGACTGGATGAGCACGGTCGCGACCGCACCGCGGCCCTTGTCGAGCTTGGCTTCGATCGCCACACCGCGCGCATCCTTGTTGGGGTTCGCGCGCAGGTCGAGACCGGCATCCGCGGTGAGGAGCACCGCATCCAGCAGCTCGTTGATGCCGATGTTGTTCAGCGCCGAGACGTCGATGAACATCGTCTCGCCGCCGTACTCCTCGGCGACCAGCCCGAACTCGGTCAGCTGCTGACGCACCTTGGCGGGGTTGGCGCCCGGCTTGTCGATCTTGTTGACCGCGACCACGATCGGCACGTTCGCCGCCTGGGCGTGGTTCAGGGCCTCCACCGTCTGCGGCATGATGCCGTCGTCGGCGGCGACCACGAGGATCGCGATGTCGGTCACCTGGGCACCGCGGGCACGCATGGCGGTGAACGCCTCGTGACCCGGGGTGTCGATGAAGGTGATCGCGCGCTCCAGCCCCTCGTGCTCGGTCCACACCTGGTAGGCGCCGATGTGCTGGGTGATGCCGCCGGCCTCGCCCGCGACCACGTTGGCCTTGCGGATGGCGTCCAGCAGCTTGGTCTTTCCGTGGTCGACGTGACCCATGACGGTGACGACGGGGGGACGGATCTCGAGATCCTCGTCGTCCTCGTCCTCGAGCTCCTGCGCGAGGTCGAGACCGAAGCCCTCGAGGAGCTCCTTGTCCTCGTCCTCCGGGCTCACGACCTGGATGTTGTAGCCGAGCTCCTCGCCGAGGATCTTGAAGGTCGCCTCGTCGAGCGACTCGGTCGCAGTGGCCATCTCGCCCAGGTGGAAAAGGGCGGTGACGAGCGCCCCCGGCTGCACGGTGAATCCGGTCAGCGTCTCGAGCTTGTCGGCGAGGTCGCTGATGGACGCACCCCGGCGCAGCCGGATGACGGCCTTGCCGTCGCCGCGGGGGACGCTGACGCCGCCGAGCTGCGGGGCATCCCGCATCTCGAATTCGGCGCGCTTCGTGCGCTTCGACTTGCGGGCACGCGACTTGCCGCCGCCCTTGCCGAAGGCACCCGCGGTGCCGCCGCCGGGACCGCGGCCACGGCCGCCGCCCCCACCGGGACGACCGGCGAAGCCGCCGCCCGTTCCGGCACCGGGACCGCCGCCGGGGCGCTGGAAGCCGCCGCCCGCACCACCGGGACGACCGGGGCCGCCGGGACGCTGCTGGAACGGCGCACCGGGACGGCCGGGGCCGCCCGGACGCGGCGCACCGGGACGCGGAGCACCGGGACGCGGGGCCGCGGGGCGCGGGATGGCGCCGCCGCCCGGACGCGGCATGCCCTGCGTCGAGGAGAAGGGGTTGTTGCCGGGACGCGGGGCACCGGGACGCTGCATGCCCTGGCTCGGCGCGTAGGGGTTGTTGCCGGGACGCGGGGCACCGGGGCGCGGGCCTGCAGCGGCACCGGGGCGCGGGGCTGCGGGGGCGCCGGGGCTCGCCGCGGCGGGACGCTCCGCGGCGGCGGGACGCTCCGCGGGGGCGGCTGCGGGCGCGGCCTCGGGGCTCGGCGCGGCGGCCGGGGCCGGCGCCGGGGCGGGCTTGGCGGCGGAGGGGCGCGGGGCGGGCTTCGCGGCGGGCGCCGGGGACGCGGGTGCCGCCACACCCTCGGCCTGCAGTGCCGCCTTGAGGCGACGCGCGACCGGGGGCGCGATGGAGGAGGACGCGCTCTTCACGAACTCGCCCATGTCCTTGAGCTTCTCAAGGGCGATCTTGCTGTCGATGCCGAGTTCGTTCGCGATCTCGTGCACGCGGGGGTTGGCCACAATTCTCCTGTCTGGATCCGCTCCAGGCAGGAGCGGACGTTATGGGTGGAGGGGTCTCATTTCGAGCCGCTCATTAGTTGTCCATGTGCCGTTCAGCCTGTTCTTCAGGGTCTGGGGTAGATGTTCGTCAGTTCCGTGGTGTCGAGCGCCGTTGCCACGCGGAGCGCACGCCCGAAAGCGCGTCTGCGGATGGCGGTGTCGACGCACCCGGGATCCGGATGGACCCAGGCGCCACGGCCCGGGAGTCGTGCCGCGGCATCCACCACGACCCGTCCGTCGCGCGCGACGATTCTCACGAGTGAGGTTCGGGGAGCACGCTGCCGGCAACCCAGGCAGGTTCTGACGGCATCCATACTACCCCTTCCCTTCGCCCCACTCCGGCTCGCCCTGCCATGGCGCGGCTGGAGCCGTGACCTGCGGGCGGGAGAAACGCCTCCCGCTGTGAGGTCGTAGCTCCAGCCGCGCCATGAAACGGAGGTCAGGACTCCATCACGGAGTCGGGCTGGATGTCGATGCGAGCACCGGTGAGCTTGGCGGCGAGGCGGGCGTTCTGGCCCTCCTTGCCGATCGCGAGCGAGAGCTGGTAGTCGGGAACGAGGGCACGCACGGCCTTGAGCGACTCGTCCACGACGAACGCACTCGACACCTTCGCCGGCGAGAGCGCGTTCGCGACGAAGGTCGGCAGATCGTTCGACCAGTCGACGATGTCGATCTTCTCCTCGCCGAGCTCCGCGGTGACCGCCCGCACGCGCGCCCCGAGCTCCCCGATGCAGGCGCCCTTCGCGTTGATGCCGGGCTGGGTGGCGCGCACCGCGATCTTGGTGCGGTGGCCCGCCTCGCGCGCGAGCGAGGCGATCTCGACCAGGCCCGAGGCGATCTCGGGCACCTCGAGTGCGAAGAGCTTGCGCACGAGACCCGGGTGGGTGCGGCTGACCGTGATCGACGGGCCCTTGAGCCCCTTCGCGACGCTCGTCACGTAGACGCGGATGCGCGCGCCGTGCGGGTACTCCTCGCCCGGCACCTGCTCCTCGGGCGGCAGGATCGCCTCGACCGTGCCGAGGTCGATGTGCACCATCCGCGGGTTCGGTCCCTGCTGGATGACGCCCGCCACGATGTCGCCCTCGCGTCCGCGGAACTCGCCGAGCACCTTGTCGTCGCCGATGTCGCGCAGACGCTGGTTGATCACCTGCTTGGCGGCGAAGGCGGCGATGCGCCCGAAGTCGTCGGGCGAGTCGATGCCCTCGCCGATCTGCTCGCCGTCCTCGTCGAACTCGGGCAGGTAGATGGCGACGTGACCCGACTTGCGGTCGAGCTCCGCGCGGGCCCCCGAGTCGGCGGTCTTCCCGGTGTGCTTGAGGTAGGCCGTCAGAATGGCCTGCTCGATGATCTGAACCAGTTCGTCGAAGGGGATCTCCCGCTCGCGCTCCATGAGCCGCAGTACGGCGAGGTCGATGTCCACGTCAGCCTCCGATATTCAGATCTCACGCCCCCGCGAGATGCAGCGGGTGCGACCGACCACTCTACCGGAGCGGGCAGCCGGAACGCACGACGCCGGATGCGCACGAAACGTTGGGTCGTCGAACCCGGCGGGACGGCCCCAGACTGGATGCATGCCCGACGCACGCGCCGAGTTCGAGGACGTCTACCGCCGACACCTCCCCGCGGTGAGCGCCTACCTCGCACGCCGCGTGCACCGCGACGATGTGGAGGACCTCGCCGCCGACGTGTTCGCGATCGCCTGGCGCAAGCGGGCGCACGTCACGGCGGGCGAGGAACTGCCCTGGCTGTACCGGATCGCCGGCTACCAGGTCGCCAACCACCGGCGTCGGGCAGCCCGTCGCGCGGGCGCGCTCGGGCTGCTGAGCGCTCCCGACTCGGCCCCGGCGGCCGACATCCTGCTCGACGCCGACCCGGGTCTCGCCGACGCCTGGCGGCGACTGCCCGCCCGACACCGCGAGGTGCTCGCCCTCGTCGTGCTCGACGAGATGCCGGTCGCGCAGGCCGCCATCGCGCTCGGGGTGAGCGCGAACGCCGTGAGCATCCGGCTGCACCGTGCCCGGAAGGCGCTCGCCTCCGAACTGGCCGGCGACGCACCCGGTTCCGCCTCGGGTGAAAGATCGCTGCCCTCCGCGACATAGACAGGGTATGAACGAATTCGACGACCCCGTCGCGCGCCTGCACCGCGCGGCATCCGCCGCATCCGCCCCCGAGCTCGATCCCGCGATCGTCACGGGCGCCCCCGACCGCCGGGCCCCGCGCCTGGTGCGTCACGGGCGCGCCGCACGCGGCGCGGGGATCGGGCTCGTCGCCGTGGCCGCCGTGTCGGTGGGCGCGCTCGTGGTGGGGAACCCGTTCGCGGCCCCGGCACCCCTGTTCGCCGCCGCAGGTGCGGGCGGTGCCGAAGCGGCATCCTTCGCGACCGACAGCCGGCTGGCGCTGTGGGCGAACTACGAGTACCTCGCGGGCGCCGGCCTCTCGACGGAGGGCGGGCGCGGCGGCGTCTACGAGCTGCGCCGCGCGGGTGACCCGGAGTCGGTGCTGCGGGACGCCGCGGCGGCGCTCGGTCTCGACGGTGCGTCGCGCGCCGGGAGCTACTCGACCCCCGAGTACCCGAGCTACGTCGTGGGACCGGAGGACGGATCCGCGCCGTCGCTCACGCTGAGCTGGGCGGGCACGGGCGACTGGTGGTACAACGACCCCGCCGCCTACCCGCAGCAGGTCTGCGAGGAGGTGCCGATCGTCGCGGAGGACGGCACCGCCACAAGCTTCTCGGACTGCCGCCAGCCCGAGATCCCGGCATCCGCGTCGCTCGCCCCGAGCGCGGATGAGGCGCGGCAGCTCGCCGCGACCCTCTTCGCGGCGACCGGATTCGAGGTGTCCGCGGACGCGATCGAGGTGACTGCGGACGCGTGGCAGACCACCGCGACGGCGAGCCTCGTGGTCGACGGGCAGGCGACCGCCCTGCAGTGGAGCGTCGCCTGGACCCCGCTCGGCAAGATCGCGTGGGCGAGCGGTCACTCGATCGAGGTCGTGGCGCGCGGCGAGTACGACACCGTCTCGGCGGCCGCCGCGGTGGAACGGCTGAGCGACGGCCGCTGGTTCGGCGCCGCCGGCCCCGCCTATTCGGGCGGCGGGATGGTGGCCTTCGCCGCCGACAGCGGGCTGGCCCGCTCCGCGTCGGGCGAACTCGGGACGGCGGAGCCGCCGGTCCAGCCCGGAGACGAGGTGGACCCGGGCGTCGTGCCGATCGATCCCGGCGTCGTGCCGATCGATCCCGGCGTCGTCCCCGTCGATCCCGGCGTCGTCCCCGTCGATCCGGACGTGATCGAGCCCGAACCGCTGCCGACCCCCGAGACCGTCACCGTGACGTTCGAGCACGCGGAGGCGACCCTCGTGCTGCTCTGGGATGTCGACGGCAACGCCTGGCTCGTGCCCGGCTACGCCTTCGAGAACCCCGAGCAGGGTTTCTGGAGCGTCGTCGTCTCGATCGTGGAGGGCGTCATCACCCTCCCCGACCCGGTCGAGATCGAGCCGCTCCCCGCCGTGCTCGACAAGTAGTCCCGAGGATCGGGCGAGCTGGTCGTTTCAATCCGGTTGATTCGACCCGCTCGCCCGATTCTGTGCTGCCGCTCAGGCGAGGGATGCCGTGAAGCGCTCCACGAGGTCGGCGGCGGGCACCTCGGTGCGCTCGTTGGTGCGGCGGTCCCACAGCTCGACGAGACCGTCGGCGGCACCTCGGCCCACGATCACGATGGTGGGCACGCCCAGCAGCTCCGCATCGCCGAACTTCACGCCGGGCGACACCTTGGGGCGGTCGTCGTAGAGCACCTCGAAACGCTGCGCCTCCAGCTCGGCGGCGAGTGACGCGGCGAGCGAGAACGCCACCTCGTCCTTGCCGGTCGCCACGACATGCACGTCGAAGGGCGCGATGCCGCGCGGCCACAGCAGCCCGCGGTCGTCGGCGGTGGCCTCGGCGATCGCGGCCAGGATGCGCGTCACGCCGATGCCGTAGGAGCCCATCGTGACCGTCACGAGCTTGCCGTTCTCGTCGAGCACCTTGAGATCGAGTGCGTCGGCGTACTTGCGCCCCAGCTGGAAGACGTGCCCGATCTCCATGCCGCGCGCGAGCTCGACCGGCCCCGAGCCATCCGGGGCGGGGTCCCCCGCGCGCACCTCGGCGATCTCGACGGTGCCGTCGAAGCCGAAGTCGCGCCCGGCGACGAGTCCGAACACGTGCTTGCCGTCGGCGTTGGCTCCCGTGATCCACGAGGTGCCGTCGACCACCCGCGGGTCGCCGAGGTAGCGGATGCCGGTGGCCGACTCCTCCCCCAGCACCGCTCCGGTCGGCGACCACGGCCCGATGTAGCCCTTCACGAGCAGCGGGTTCTTCTCGAAGTCGGCCTCCGTGGCGGGCTCGACCTCGGCGGGCGCGAAGGCGACCTCGGCGCGCTTGAGGTCGACCTCGCGGTCCCCCGGCACCGCGACGATCACGAGTTCGCGCGAGCCGTCGAGGTGGGTGAGGGCGAGCACGACGTTCTTGAGGGTGTCCGCGGCCTCCCAGGCTCGGTCGGTGCGCGGCTCGACGACGTTGGCGACGTCGACCAGGGTCGCGATGGTGGGCGTGTTCGGGGTGTCGTGGATGACGGCCTCCGCGAGCCCCTCGATCGGCAGCGCCTCCGGGACGGGCGTCGTGTAGGCCTCGACGTTGGCCGCATAGCCGCTTGCCGAACGCACGAAGGTGTCCTCGCCGATCGGGGTGGGATGCAGGAACTCCTCCGAGCGCGACCCGCCCATCGCCCCGGCGTCCGCCTGCACGATCACGTAGTCGAGCCCGAGCCGCGTGAAGATGCGCTCGTAGGCGTCACGCTGCGCCTGGTAGGAGACGTCGAGGCCGGCGTCCGTGTAGTCGAAGGAGTAGGCGTCCTTCATCGAGAACTCGCGCCCGCGCAGCAGGCCGGCGCGAGGCCGGGCCTCGTCGCGGTACTTGTCCTGGATCTGGAAGATCGTGAGCGGGAGGTCCTTGTACGACGAGTAGAGGTCCTTCACGAGCAGCGTGAAGACCTCCTCGTGGGTGGGCGCGAGCAGGTAGTCGGCGCCCTTGCGGTCCTTGAGGCGGAAGATGCCGTCGCCGTACTCCTCCCAGCGTCCGGTCGCCTCGTAGGGCTCGCGCGGCAGGAGCGCGGGGAAGAGTACCTCCTGGGCGCCGGCTGCGGCCATCTCCTCGCGGATGACGCGCTCGATCTTGGCGCGCACCCGCAGCCCGAGCGGCAGCCACGCGAACACCCCCGGGGCCTGGCGGCGGATGTATCCGGCGCGCACGAGCAGCCGATGGCTGGTCACCTCGGCGTCGGCGGGATCCTCGCGAAGGGTGCGGACGAAGAGCTGGGACAGGAGCGTGGGCACCCGATCACAATAGTCGCGCCCGCTCAGCGCCCGGTGTCGAAGGGCGGCTCGGACCCTTCCGGGAACGGCAGCACGCCCGCGAGCGGCGTGAGGGTGCGCCAGGCCTCCACCTGCGCCAGCTCGTCCGGAACCTCGCTCGCGGCCGGGTCGCGCGAGGCGGGCAGCAGGAACAGCAGGATGCGCTCCCCGCTCGGGATGGGGTCGGTCGCGGGTTGCGGCGGCTCGGCGACGCAGTAGTCGCGCGGCGCCGCCGCCCACAGCTCGTCGCCCGAGAAGTCGCCCTTGAGCACCTCCTCGACGACCACCCGGTGACGATCCCCGGGGCCGGAGAACAACTCGACCGTGCCGTCGGCCGGATCCGCCACCCCCGCGACGATCAGCACGGCCGTCTCGGCCATCGCGTCGGCATCCGAGAGGTCCACCCAGCTGACGCACGACGCGGTGACGGGTGCCGCACAGCCCGCGAGCCCGCCGCCGAGCACGAGCACGAGCAGCGAACCGACGGCCCCGAGGCGAGAAGCTCTCATGCCTCGACGCTAGGGGCCGTCATCCCGCGACGGCCACCCAACGCTCCCAGCCGGTCGCACGTCAGCGCGGGCAGGCGGGGTCGCCGTCGGGCGTGAGGATGCGCCAGGCGTCGTAGTCGAAGGTCTCGCGATCCGCGAACACGACGAGCTCGTCGCCGACGGAGATGTGTCGCGCGGTGTCGTCGCCGCACACGGCCCAGGTGTCGACGCGCATCGTGGCGTCGCCGATCCGCAGATCCAGCCCGTCCTCGCGCACCGAGGTGACCGTCCCCTCGAACGCGCCGTCCTCGTTGCGCGGGAACTGGGGGCGGGAGCATCCGGTCAGCACGAGCAGCGACACCACCGCGACTGCGACCACGGCTCCCACGCGTTGTGCGCTCATGGCGCCCCCGTTCTCCGATCGACGCTCCTTCGACGATAACCGAGGGATGCGCGGGCGTCGAGGGCGAGGACTAGACCGTGACGACCTCGGGGGTGCCGCTCGGCGCCTCGGGCATCTCGGCCGCGAGACGCTGCGCCTCCTCGATGAGGGTCGCCACGATCTCCGACTCGGGCACCGTCTTGATGACCTCGCCCTTCACGAAGATCTGCCCCTTGCCGTTGCCGGACGCCACCCCGAGGTCCGCCTCGCGCGCCTCGCCCGGGCCGTTCACGACGCAACCCATCACGGCGACGCGCAGCGGCACGGTCATGCCCTCGAGCCCCGCGGTGACGTCGTTGGCGAGCGTGTAGACATCCACCTGCGCGCGCCCGCACGACGGGCACGAGACGATCTCGAGCTTGCGTTCGCGCAGGTTGAGCGACTGCAGGATCTGCAGCCCCACCTTGACCTCCTGCGCCGGCGGCGCCGAGAGCGAGACGCGGATGGTGTCGCCGATGCCCTCCGAGAGCAGGATGCCGAACGCGGTCGCCGACTTGATGGTGCCCTGGAACTCGGGGCCCGCCTCGGTCACGCCGAGGTGCAGCGGCCAGTCGCCGCGCTCGGCGAGCTGGCGGTACGCCTTCACCATGACGATCGGGTCGTTGTGCTTGACCGAGATCTTGAAGTCGTGGAAATCGTGCTCCTCGAAGAGGCTCGCCTCCCACACGGCGCTCTCGACGAGCGCCTCCGGGGTGGCCTTGCCGTACTTCTCGAGCAGGCGCTTGTCGAGCGAGCCCGCGTTGACGCCGATGCGCAGCGAGACGCCGGCATCCTTCGCGGCCTTCGCGATCTCACCCACCTTGTCGTCGAACAGGCGGATGTTGCCGGGGTTCACCCGCACCGCGGCGCAGCCGGCGTCGATCGCCTGGAACACGTACTTGGGCTGGAAGTGGATGTCGGCGATGACCGGGATCTGGCTCTTCTTCGCGATGATGTGCAGCACATCCGCGTCGTCCTGGCTCGGCACCGCGACGCGCACGATGTCGCAGCCGGAGGCCGTGAGCTCGGCGATCTGCTGCAGCGTCGCGTTGATGTTGGTGGTGGGCGTCGTCGTCATCGACTGCACACTCACGGGAGCGTCGCCGCCCACGAGCACCTTGCCGACCTTAATCTGGCGGGACTTGCGGCGCGGGGCGAGGGTTTCGGGGGCTGCCTTCGGCATCCCGATGTTCACTGCGGGCACGTCTCCCAGCGTAGACCGGTCGCCCGCACGGCGCCCGAACGAGCGCCGTGCGCGCGGTGCGAGGTGTCGCGCAGGCGGCGGTTCACGCTACCCTCGCGCCGTGAGCAGCCACCCGCCCCTCCACCACCGCCTGCGCCGTGTCGTCGGGCGTGATCCCGAGGAGTCGCATCGCGCCGCGACGCCGCTCGAGCTGCTCTACGACCTCACCTTCGTGATCGCCTTCGGCGCCACCTCGACGCAGCTCGCCCACGCGATCGCCGAGGGGCACACCGCGAGCGGGCTCGCCGCGTTCGCCTTCGCGGGTTTCGCGGTGGGCTGGGCGTGGATCAACTACTCGTGGTGGGCGTCCGCCTTCGACACCGACGACTGGTTCCTGAGGCTGGCGACCCTCGTGCAGATGGTGGGCGTGCTGATCCTCAGCCTCGGCGTGCCCGACGTCTTCGCGTCGATCGCCCACGGGGAGCTCGACAACGGCATCCTCGTGGCCGGCTACGTCATCATGCGGCTCGGCCTGCTGCCGCTCTGGATCCGGGTGGCCGTGCAGGACCCGAACCACCGGCGCACCGCGATCAGCTACGCCGTGTCGATCTCGGCGGCGCAGATCGGATGGGTGACCGTCGCGATCCTGCACCTGCCGATCTGGGCGACAGTCGTGGCGATCGTGCCGCTCTACGTCATCGAGATCGCCGGGCCGTACGCGGCGGAGCGGAAGTTCGGCACGATCCCGTGGCATCCGCACCACATCGCCGAGCGCTACGGGCTGCTCGTCATCATCACCCTCGGCGAGGTGATCCTCGGCACCGCGACGACGATCAGCGCGGTCGTGCACGAGCACGGCTGGAGTCTCGACGCCGCGCTCGTCGGCTTCGCGGGCACCGCCCTCGCCTTCGCGCTGTGGTGGGTGTACTTCATGATCCCGTCCGGCCCCGTGCTCGCCCGCTACCGAGAGCGCGCATGGGTGTGGGGCTACGGGCACCTCGTCGTGTTCGGCGCGCTCGTGGCGACGGGCGCGGGTCTGGATGTCGCGGCGATGGCCACGGAGGGCGAGAGCGAGCTGGGCGCGGTCGAGGTGGCGGGCGCGGTGATCATCCCGGTCGCCGTGCTGCTGCTGGCGTTCTTCACGCTCTACTCGCTGCTGCTGTCGGCGTTCGACCCGTTCCACGTGCTGCTCTTCGGGCTCGCCTTCGTGCTGCTCGCGGCCGCCCTCGCCGCGGCCGCCGCGGGCGCACCGCTCAGCGTGTGGCTGGGCCTCGTGGTGCTCGCGCCGACCGTCACGATCGTCGGCTACGAGACGATCGGCCATCGCCACCAGGCGGCGCGGCTGGCGCAACTGCTCGCCTGAGCCGCCTCGCGCGCGTCAGTCGAGCTCGCGCCGCATGACACTGCGTCGCAGTGTGGGATGCGACACCTCGCGGAAACCGGCCGCCGCGAAGATGCTGGGCGTTCCGACGAACAGCTCGCCCCAGACCTCCTCCTTGCCGGGCGCGAGCTGCTTGGGGTAGCCCTCGATCGCGCGCGCCCCCCGCTCGCGTGCGAAGTCGACGGATGCCGCGGCGAGCGCCCCGCTCACCCCGCGCCGCCGGAACCCCGCGCGCACGGCGAAGCAGACGACGGCCCAGACATCCGCATCGCCCCGATCCTCCGCGCGCCCCGTCCACGGCACGCGCAAGGTCGCCAGCCGGGGGTACGAGGTGCGCGGCCCGACCGCGCACCATCCGACCGGCTCGTCGTCGATGAAGGCCACGATGCCGCTCGTGGTGCGCGCATCGGGATGCCCGCAGGCCGCCTCCTCGCGCAGACGCGCCGCACGCTCCTCGCGCGGCATCTCCGAATACTCGCGCCCCGTCACCCGGAACCACCGGCACTGGCATGCCGCCGCCTCACCGCCCTGCAGGAACACGGTCTGCAGCTGGTCCCAGCTGACCTGGTTGGCCGGCACGACCCGGATCTCACCGCTCATGGCGGCATCCTGTCACCGGCCGCCGACGCCCGCCAGGGTCGCTACTGCAGGGTGACCGGGTTGACGATGTCGGCGTAGATGAGCAGCGCGCTCGAGACCGCGAGGATGCCCACGATGACCATGGTGAGCGGCAGGAGCTTCGCGATGTCGACGGGGCCGGGATCGGGACGGCCGAAGAGCTTCGCGAAGCGTCGCCGGATCGCCTCCCACAGGGCGCCCGCGACGTGACCACCGTCGAGGGGCAGCAGCGGGATGAGGTTGAACACGAACAGCGCCACGTTGAGCGCCGCGAGCATCTGGATGAGGGTCGCCGCGCGGTCCGCGACGGGGGCGGCGTCGAGGGCGGTGATCTCGCCCGCGAGGCGTCCGACGCCGACGACGCTGATGGGGCCGTTGGGGTCGCGCTCGTCGCCGCCGAACGCGGCCTGCGCCACCTGCACGAGCCGCTGCGGCAACGTCACGACGATCTGGCCCACGCGCACCGAGTTGTCCCACACGGCGGGGATCACCGCCGTCACCGGCTGCTGCACCTTCTCGGTCGCCGGGGCGATGCCCACGAAACCGACGTCCTGCGTGACCGTCGCGCCGTCCTCGTCGGTCACGGGCCGGCCGTTCTCGTCGACGACGGGCCGCTCGGAGAGGATGGGCGTCACCTCGAGGGTCTGCTCGGCCCCGTCGCGCTCGACGACGACCGCGAGCGCCGTCTCCGGGCTCGTGCGGATGATCGAGGTGGCCTGCTCCCAGCTGGTGATCTCCGTCCCGTCGATCGACACGATCCGATCCCCCGGCTTGAGGCCCGCGGCCGCCCCCGGCGAGACGGGGTCGTCGGGGCCGCACTCGGTCTGGCCGGCGGTCGTGGCGACGCACGCGTTGACGCTTCCGAGCGTGGTCGAGTACTGCGGGATCCCGAAGCCGCACAGCACGACGCCGTAGAGCACGATCGCGATGAGCAGGTTCATCACGGGGCCGCCGAGCATGATCACGATCCGCTTGTGCACGGGCAGCTTGTAGAAGACGCGATCCTCGGCGCCCGGGGTGACGGTCTCGGCCGACTGCTCGCGGGCGTCCTGGATGAGCATGTCGAAGAAGCCCGTGTTGGCCGTGCGGGCCGCACCGCCACCCTTCGCGGGCGGGTACATGCCGGCCATCGAGATGTAGCCGCCGAGCGGGATGGCCTTCACGCCGTACTCGGTCTCACCCCTCCTCCGCGAGAACAGGGTGGGTCCGAAGCCGATCATGTACTGGCCGACCTTGACCTTGAACAGCTTCGCCGGCACCAGGTGCCCGAGCTCGTGCAATCCGATCGACAGCGCGAGACCGACGACGACGATCACGATGCCGAGCACGTAGAGGAGCACGGTTTCCACCGCGCCAGGTTAGGGCCTCGCGGCTGTGAGCGCGCCGACCGTCGCCGGGCGGCGCCGGCTCAGTAGCCGCGGGCGCGGATCCGGCGGGTCCGCTTGCGGCGGGTGCTGAGCCCCATGAGCACGAGCACGACCACCACGAGCACCCCGAACCCGAACAGCAGCATCCCGAAGGGGATGCCGAGCAGCTGCACCGGCCGCACCTCCTCGACCACCGGGCGGTAGTCGCGCCGTTCCCCCGTCGAGCTGAGCACGAGATCCCCGCTGATCTGGGATGAGGGATTGGCGAAGTACGCCTCGAGCACCGTGAGGTACGAGCCGAGGGACACCAGGCGCGGGTTGTCGACCGGACCCGCCCAGGTGACGGAGCCGGGGAAGGGCGAGCCGTCGGCGAACTCGGCCTGCATCCCGTCGTCGCCGAACAGGTACAGCCGCACCGTCTGCGGACTCGATGCCGCCTGCGAGAGCAGCAGCGGATACACGGGCGCGGCCACCGGGAACTCGATCCGGACGGGGTCGAGCGCCCCGGCGAGCGGCTCCTCACCGCTCAGTTTGAGCGCCGAGAACGACCACCCGCGTGCCACGTAGTCGCCGAGCAGCGCCTGCACGGCGGGGTCGATGATGTATCCGTTCGCGCCGAGCCAGGCGGCAAGCCCTGCCGCGTCGGATGCCGCGAGGGTGACTCCCTGCACGGGGCCCAGGTCGACCTCGCTGAGGACCACGGGTTCACCTCCCGCGGCGCCCCCCACATCGATGCCCCACCAGTCCTCCCGCACCTCGCGCTGCGGTGCGGTCTGCCGTTCGACGGCGTCGAACAGCCCGCGTTCGCCGAGGGACACGGTCGCCGGGGCCGGGGTCGGCACGATGAGGCCCGTGTCGGGGCTCTCCGCGAGCATGTCGAGCACGAGGTCGATCCGCTCGACGCCCGCGCTGTAGGTGACGATCGCGTGCTCCTCGCCGACCGAGACGTGCACGCCGTCAGGCGGCGCCGCGGCGCCGCACGCGCACGCGGCGGCCGGCTGGGCGATCCCGAGGGCCGTCAGCCCCGCGGCGACGAGCAGCGCCGCGAGCGACCCGGAGAGCGCCCGGCGGGTCATCCGTTCACGCCCCCGGCGAGCAGCCGATCGGCCTCGTCACGGGCCCACGCTTCAGCGGCCAGCACGCCTTCCAGGGTGACAGGCCCGGGCCGGTGCGCGTCGACGACCCGCCGGATGGTCTCGACGATCCCCAGGAAGGGCACGCGGTGCGCGTGGAAGGCGTCGACGGCCTGTTCGTTGGCGGCGTTGTAGACCGCCGGATAGGTGCCGCCCAGCGCGCCGACGCGGCGCGCGAGGGCGACCGCGGGGAAGGTCTCGTCGTCGAGCGGCTCGAAGTCCCACCGCTGCGCGCGGGTCCAGTCGAGCGGCGCGCCGGCGTCGGGCACGCGATGCGGCCAGTCGAGTGCCAGCGAGATCGGAAGGCGCATGTCGGGCGGCGACGCCTGGGCGATCGTGGATCCGTCGGCGAACTCGACCATCGAGTGCACGATGGACTGCGGGTGCACGACGACGTCGATCCGGTCGTAGTCGATGCCGAACAGCAGGTGGGCCTCGATCACCTCGAGCCCCTTGTTGACGAGGGTCGCCGAGTTCGTGGTGACCACCCGGCCCATGTTCCAGGTGGGATGCGCGAGGGCGTCCTCCGGTCGCACCCTGGCGAGCTGTTCGCGCGTGCGCCCGCGGAAGGGCCCCCCGGACGCCGTCACGACGAGCCGCCGCACCTCGCCGCGCTCCCCCGCGCGCAGCGCCTGCGCGAGCGCGGAATGCTCCGAGTCCACCGGCACGATCTGCCCGGGAGCGGCCGCGGCGAGCACAAGCTCGCCGCCGACGATGAGGCTCTCCTTGTTGGCGAGGGCGAGGCTCGCGCCGGATCGGAGCACCGCGAGGGTCGCCGCGAGCCCGACCGAGCCCGTGATGCCGTTGACGACCACATCCGCGGGAACGTCGTGGACGAGTGCCACCGCCTCGTCGATCCCGAGAGCGGTGCGCGCGACCCCCGCCTCGCGCGCCTGCCGGGCGAGGGCGTCCGCGTTGCTCCCCGCGGCGATCCCCACGAGCTCGAAGCGGTCGGGGTTCGCCGCGATCACCTCGAGCGCCTGCACGCCGATCGAACCCGTGGAGCCGAGCACGAGTACGCGACGACGGGTCATGTTCCGAGCCTAGCCAGCACGCCGCGGAACCGGCGCGGCGACTCTCAGTTCCCGGGGGATGCCGCGAGCACGTCGACGACGAAGATGAGCGTCTTGCCCGCGAGCTGGTTGGTGTTCGCGTCGCTCGCCTCGCCGTAGCCGTCCTTGGGCGGGATCACCACGATGAACTGCGAGCCCACCGTCTGGCCGACGAGAGCGTTCGTGAACCCGGTGATGAAGCCGCTCGCCGAGCCGCTGTACGGGCCGCGGCCCCAGGTCTGATCGAAGATCTCGCCCGTCTCGGCGTCGACGCCCTGGTACTGGATCCAGATGGTGTCGGTGGCCTGCACCTCGGCACCGGCACCCCGGATGAGCACCGCGGAGGCGGTCTCGGTGGGCAGCGCGAAGTCCTGCGGGATCGTGATCGTCGGGGTCCCGTCCTCGGCGAGGTCCACCGCCGGGAAGCCCGCGGGAGCCTCCTGCTGCTCGCCGATCGCGCGCGCCGGGATGATCTCGAGCACGTCGATCACGAACACCACCGGCTCACCGGGCGCGATGCCGAGGTTGCTGAGCCCCTGGTCGCCGAAGGCGTCCGCGGCGGGCACGGCGCCCACCACGCGGGAGCCGACGGGGGTGCACACGATCGACTTCACGAGGCCCGGGAGGAGCTGGATCGGGTCGAGCACGAGGCGCGCCGGCTCGCCCTCCGCGTAGCCCGTCGTCGTGAGGAGCTCGCCGTTCGCGCCGTTGTACAGGGTGAAGTCGACCGAGACGATCGCGCCCTTGGGCACCGCGTCGCCGTCGCCCTCGATGACGACGGTGCGCTGCGTCGCGTCGAGCTCGAGCGGGGCGTCGAAGTCGACGGTCGGCGCGGAGCCCAGCTCACCCGTGACGTCGATCGACTCGGACACCGAACCCGAGGAAGCGCACTCCGCGGCGACAGGCGCATCCGTCTTCTCGGGCTCGGGGGTGGTCGCGGAGCAACCGACGAGGGCGACCGCGAGCGCAGCGACGGTCAGGGCGGGAAGGGCGCGGGGCACGGAGGACTCCTCGAAGGCTGTGGGGGAAGAGTCCCATCCTGCCGTATCGATCCTTGGTATCCGGTGAACGGTTCCCGCAGGTACCGCGACCTAGACTCGACGGCATGGTCTTCAGCGTGCCCCAGGAGCGCAAGCTCGTCACGGAACTGCCCGGCCCGCGCTCCCGTGAGCTTCAGGAGCGTCGCGTCGCGAGCGTCTCGCGCGGGGCGGGCACGCTCGCCAACATCTACATGGATCACGGCGCCGGCGCGATCCTCGTGGATGTCGACGGCAACCAGCTCATCGACCTCGGCTGCGGGATCGGCGTCACCACGATCGGCCACGCCCACCCCGAGGTCGCGGCCGCCGTCGCCGAGCAGGCCGCCAAGCTCACCCACACGCTCTTCACGGTCACGCCGTACGAGAACTACATCCGGGTGGCCGAGAAGCTCGCCCAGATCACCCCGGGCGACTTCGAGAAGCACAGCATCCTCGTGAACTCGGGGGCGGAGGCCGTCGAGAACGCCGTCAAGATCGCCCGCCGCTTCACGGGGCGGCGCGCGATCGTGAGCCTCGACCACGCCTTCCACGGCCGCACCAACCTGACGATGGCGATGACCTACCGGCCGTGGCCCGAGCGCGCCGGCATGGGGCCGTTCCCCGGCGAGCTGTACTCGGTGCCGATCTCGTACCCGTTCCGCGACGGGCTCAGCGGCGAGGAGGCGGCCGCGAAGACGATCGACTACATCGAGACCCACATCGGGGCGACCGAGGTGGCGGCGTTCTTCGCCGAGCCGATCCAGGGCGACGGCGGGATCATCATCCCGGCGCCCGGCTACTTCGCGGCCATCAAGCGGTTCTGCGAGGAGAACGGCATCGTCTTCGTCGCCGATGAGATCCAGGCCGGCATCGCCCGCACGGGTGCGTGGTACTCGATCGAGCACCACGGGGTCGTGCCCGACCTCGTGACGAGCGCCAAGGGCATCGCGGGGGGTCTGCCGCTCGCCGCCGTCACGGGCCGCGCGGACATCATGGATGCCGTGCAGCCGGGCGGTATCGGGGGCACCTTCGGCGGCAACCCGGTGTCGACCGCGGCCGCCCTCAAGGTGTTCGAGATCATCGAGCGCGACGACCTCATCGGCGAGGCGCAGCGCGTCGAGCGGGCCATCACCGCCCGGATCGGCGACTGGCCGGAACGCTTCGGCGTGGTCGGCGAGGTGCGCGGCAAGGGCGCCATGTTCGGCATCGAGCTCGTCGAGCCGGGCACCACCACCCCGAACCCCGCCGCGCTCACGACCGTGCTGCGGCACGCGACCGCCCACGGCGTCATCCCCCTCGACGCCGGCTCGTGGGACTCCGTGCTGCGGCTGCTGCCGAGCGTCGTCATCAGCGAGGAGCTCATCGACGACGCCGCGGGCGTGCTCGAGACCGCGCTCGCGACCCTCTGAGCCGCCCGTGAGCTGGCCGCCCGACCCGCCCGGAACCCCGGTCGACCCGTTCCCGCCCGGGGCGGGCTGGGCGAGCGAGCGCACACCGACCGCCCCGGTGCCGGCGGCGGCCCAGTACCGACCGCGGGTGCGACGCGGGCACGGCGTCGGCCGGTGGGTCGGGGGGATCCTCGTCGCGCTGCTCGTGGTCGGACTCGTGGCGGCGGCACCCTGGGACGCCGGGCGCCGGCAGGCGTACGCCGACCAATGGGTGGTCTGGACGCAACCGCCGAGCGCGCAGATCTCGGAGCTCGCCGCGTCGCTCGCGCTCACCGAGGACGGGCGGCGCGTGTTCTTCGCGAGCCGCCCGCGGATCGAGCAGGCGAACGAGTTCCAGGCGCACTGCGACATCGAGGCGACGATCGTGCTGGGCTGCTACTACCGCGGGCGGATCTACGTGTACGACGTCACCGATGAGCGCCTCGCGGGCACGATCGAGGTGACGGCCGCCCACGAACTGCTGCATGCCGTCCACGACCGGCTCAGCCCGGAGGAGACCGCGCGCATCGACGCGCTCGTGAGCGACGTCGTCGCCACCCTTCCCGACACGGATCCGAACCTGGCGGTCGTCGCGAGCTACCCGGAGGATCAGCGCCTCGACGAGTGGCACTCCCGGCTCGGCACCGAGTACGCACAGCTCCCGGCCGCCTTGGAGCAGCACTACGCGCAGGTGTTCAGCGATCGCGCGCGGATCGTCGCCTTCGAGAACGGCTCGACCTCCCAGCTCGACGGCTACGCCGATCGGATCGACCAGCTGGGGGCGGAGCTCGACGCCGCCTCCGCGGAGCTGCAGGCGCGTTCGGTGGCGTACGACGACAAGGTGGCCGCGCTCAACGCGGACATCGAAGCCTTCAACGCCCGCGCCGATCGGGGCGAGTTCGACTCGCCGGAGGATTTCGACCGCGCCCGCACGGCGCTCGAGGACCGCCAGAGCGCCGTGGAGGCCGAGCGGGTCGCCCTCAACGCCGACGTGCGCAGCTACAACGACAAGCTCGCCGAGCTGCAATCACTTGACGCGGAGCGCGCCGAGCTGTACTCGCACCTCGACAGCCACTCAGCTCCCTGAGTCGTTCGCGAACCGGATGCGCGGCTCGTGGTGGACGGGGAAGTTCACCGACGCGGCGATGAAGCACTTCTCGGATGCCTCCCGGTGCGCATCGAGGGCGTCCTCGACGTCACCCTCCGCGATCGTGACGACGGGCCGCAGGGTCGCGCTCGTGAACCGCCCGCCGCCGTCGGGGGCCTGCACGAGCTCCCCCACCGCGGCGTCCTGGTACTCGACCACGACGATGCCGCGCGCGGTGGCGACGTGCAGATAGCTCAGCAGGTGGCATTGGGCGAGTGCCGCGAGCAGCAGCTCCTCGGGGTTCCAGCGTTCCCGATCGCCGTGGAAGACCCGGTCGCTCGACCCCGCGAGCTCGTGCAGCTTGCCGTCGGCGCGCACCACGTGCTCCCGTCCGTAGTCGCGATAGCCCGTCGTCCCGCTCCCTCGATTGCCCGTCCACTCGACGGAAACCGCATAGTTGTGACGGTGATCCATGTGATTCCTCACTTCACGGGCGCGAACGCCGCGGATTCCGCAGCGGCTCGGCTTCGGGCGCCGGGGCTAGAATCGCAGCCATGACCGACACTCTGACGCCCCCCACGGTAGCGCCGCTCGTCGCCGAGCGCCGTCTCGTCACCGCGGTTCCCGGACCGCGATCGATCGCCCTCCAGGAGCGCCGACGTGCCGCCGTGTCGGCGGGGGTGTCGAGCGCGCTGCCGGTGTTCATCGAGCGCGCGCACGGGGCGATCCTCGTGGACGTCGACGGCAACCAGTTCATCGACCTCGGCGCCGGAATCGGCGTGACCACGATCGGCCACACCGACGACGCGGTCGTCGCGGCCGCCCAGGCGCAGCTCGCCGACGTCGTCCACACCCTCTTCACCATCACCCCCTACGAGGAGTACGTGCGGGTCGCGGAGCTGCTCGCCGAGCACACCCCGGGAGACTTCGCCAAGAAGACGGTGCTCGTGAACTCCGGCGCGGAGGCGGTCGAGAACGGCGTCAAGATCGCCCGCAAGTACACCGGCCGCTCGGGCGTCGCCGTGCTCGAGCACGCCTACCACGGGCGCACCAACCTCACGATGGCCATGAACTTCAAGGCCATGCCGTACTCGCTCGGGTTCGGACCCTTCGCGGGAGACGTCTACCGCGCCCCGAACTCGTACCCGCTGCACGACGGGCTCGACGGCGCGACCGCCGCCGCCCGCACGATCGGCTACCTCGAGAAGACCGTGGGCGCATCCGACCTCGCGTGCCTCGTGGTCGAGCCCATCCAGGGCGAGGGCGGCTTCATCGTGCCCGCCGACGGCTTCCTGCCCGCGCTGCAGGAGTGGTGCACCACGAACGGCATCGTGTTCATCGCCGACGAGATCCAGAGCGGCATGGCCCGCACGGGCGTCTACTTCGCGGCTGCGCACTTCGGGCTCGTCCCCGACCTCGTGCTCTCGGCGAAGGGCATCGCGGGCGGCCTGCCGCTCGCGGGCGTCACGGGCCGCGCGGAGATCATGGACGCCTCCCAGCCCGGCGGGCTCGGCGGCACCTTCGGCGGCAACCCGGTGGCGTGTGCGGCATCCGTGGCCGTCTTCGAGCGGATCGAGCGCGACGGGCTGCTCGGCGAGGCGAAGCGCATCGAGGCGGGGCTGCGGCCGGCGCTCGAGGCGCTGCGCGAGCGCTACCCGGTGATCGCAGAGGTGCGCGGCATCGGGGCGATGCTCGCCGTCGAGCTGCTCGACCCCGCGACCCGCGCCCCGCGCGCCGACCTCGTGAACGCGATCGCCGCCGAGGCCGCCCAGCGCGGCGTGCTCGTGCTCACCGCCGGCACCTACGGCAACGTCCTGCGCTTCCTGCCGAGCCTCGCGCTCAGCGACGAGCTGCTCGCCGACGCGGTGTCGGTGCTCGACGAGGCCTTCGCGGCCGCGGGCGCGTGACCGGCCCGCTCGACGCCGCGAGCTCGGTCGAGCTCGCCGTCGTCGAGCGATCGGGCTGGCCCGAGTCGCGGCATCTCGGTGCCGCGGTGCTCGTGGGCGCCGACGGCGGCATCCTGCGCGCGCTCGGCGACCCCGACGCGCTCGTGTACCCACGGTCGACGCTCAAGCTCGTCCAGGCGACCGCGGTTGCGCGACTGGGGGTCGCGTTCGACGCCGAGGAGACCGTGCTCTCGGCCGCGAGCCACGCCGGAACGCCCGCGCATGTGGCGGTCGTCGAGCGGATGCTCGCCGGTGCAGGACTCGATGCCGCTGCGCTGCAGTGCCCGCCCGACTGGCCGGGAGATCCGGCGTCGCGCCGCGCAGCGAGTCGACCCGAGCGGATCACCATGAACTGCTCGGGCAAGCACTCCGGCTTCCTCGCCGCAGCGGTGATGAACGGCTGGGACACCGCGAGCTACCTCGACCCCGAGCACCCCGTGCAGCGTGCGGTGCTCGCGCTCGCCGCGGAGCTCGCGGGCGAGCCGCTCGCGCACCTCGGAGTGGACGGCTGCGGAGCCCCCGTGCCGGTGCTGAGCCTCGCGGGTCTCGCGCGCGCCGCCTCGCGCACGGCACGCGCCGGCACCGCACTCGGCGACGCGATCCGCGCCCACGCCTGGGCGCTCGACGGCCCGGGACGCGCCAACACCGTCGTCATCGAGCGCACCGGACTCATCGCCAAGCTCGGCGCCGAGGGCGTTCTCGTGCTCGTCACGCCCACGGGCGAGGCCGTCGCGGTGAAATCGCTCGACGGCGCCCACCGCGCCACGACGCCCGTCGCCCTCGAGCTGCTGGTGCGCGAGGGTCTCCTCGACCAGGCCCTCGCCGCCTCGACGCTCGCCGAGCTCGCCGACCCCTACACGACCCTGCGCCTCGCGTTCTGAGGGGCTGATCTCGATACACGCCGCTGCGCGGCGCACTCGATCAGCGAGTGGGCGGCGAGTGAGTCGAGCGCAGCGGCCTACTCCGTTGGTTGAGTAGCCGCGCAGCGGCCCTACTCCGTTGGTTGAGTAGCCGCGCAGCGGCCCTACTCCGTTGGTTGAGTAGCCGCGCAGCGGCGTATCGAAACCAACACCCTGCAGGCGTGCTGATCTCGATACACCGCCTTCGGCGGCACTCGATCAGCGAGTGATGGCGAACCGACGACGCAGACTCACGCGTAGAGGGATGCGACCGCCTGGCGGAAGGCGACCGTGTGGCGCTCGACGTCGGCGGAGGTAGTGGCAGGCGACATGAGCGCCATGTTGTGGAACGGCGTCACGAGGATGCCGCGGTTGAGGGCGTGCAGGTGCAGATACTGCTGCAGGGCGAAGTCCTCGGCATCCGCCGCCTCGCGCCCGTTCACGGGTGCCGTGGGACGGAAGCTGTACTCGGCGCGTGCGCCGAGCTGGGTCACCTGCCAGGGGGCGCCGAACTCGTCGATCGCCGCCTGCACGCCGGCGGTCCATTCGGCGGCGCGCGCGATCATCCCCGGGTACACCTCGGGGGTGAGCACCTCGGCGAGCGTCGCGCGGATGCCGGCGAGCGAGACGGCGTTGCCGGCGAGGGTGCCGCCCACTCCCCCGACGTCGAGGTCCTCGCGACCCTCGCCGCCCCAGGCGAGGCTGTCGCGCACCCGTTCGGCGAGCTCGTGCGTCATGCCCCAGGCCGCCGCCGGGATGCCGCCGCCGATCGTCTTGCCGACGACCACGACGTCCGGCCGCAGCCCGTCGCGCGCGGTCATGCCCCCCGGGCCCGCACACAGGGTGTGGGTCTCGTCGATCACGAGAATCGTGCCGGTGCGGTCGCAGGCGGCGCGCACCGCCTCGTGCCAGCCGGGCTGCGGCAGCACGATGCCGACGTTCGTCATGGCGGGCTCGACGAGCACGGCGGCGACCTCGCCCGTCGCGAGCGCCGCCTCGAGCCCCGTCACGTCGTCGAACTCCACCACGACGGTGGTCTCGTCGAGCGGCACCGGCGCCCCGATGTTTCCGCGCCGCGACACCACGCGTCCCGCGTCGTCGAGGGTCGCGTATGCCTCGTCGACGGTGCCGTGGTAGCAGTGGTCGATCACGAGCACCTTGCGCCGGCCGGTCGCCTGCCGTGCGTAGCGCAGCACGTGCCGGTTGGCGTCGGTGGCCGAGAGGGTGAACTGCCACTCCGTCAGTCCGAAGCGCTCGGCGAGCAGCCCCGCCGCGGCCGCGGCGTCCGCGGTCGGCAGCATGAAGGTGGCGCCCTTCGCGAGCCGTTCGTTGATCGCGGCGACGGATGCGGCGGGCGCGTGGCCCACCATCGCCCCCGTGTCGCCGAGGCACAGGTCGACGTGGTCGATGCCGTCCGCGCAGCGGAAGTGGGCGCCCGCGGCATCCGCCACGTACACGGGCCAGTCGCCCGGCCACTTCGCCATCCACAGCATGGGCACCCCGCCGGGCAGGTGCGCGCGAGCCTGCTCCCACAGCTCCCCCGAGCGCGGGTGCAGCTCGCGGAACAGCTGCAGCTCTTCGCCCCACAGCGTCGTGAGCCGATCGCGGTCCTCGTACATGCTCACCCGGTCTTGGCGAGCCGGCGTTGACGGATGCCCGCCGACACTTGCGAGATCACCACGAGGATGATCGCGAGGAAGAACACGGCCGAGGCGATGACGTTCGCCTGCGGCGGGATGCCGCGGGCGGCGGCGACGTAGACGAACTTCGGGAAGGTCTCCGCGTTGCCGGAGACGAAGTTGGTGATGATGAAGTCGTCGAAGCTGAGCGCGAAGCACAGCAGGGCCGCCGCGAGGATGCCCGGCATGAGCAGGGGCAGGGTGACCCGCCAGAACACCTGGGCGGGGCTCGCGTAGAGGTCGCGCCCGGCCTCCTCGAGGGCGGGGTCGAGACTCGCGACGCGGGCCCGCACGGTGACCACCACGAAGCTGATGCAGAACATGATGTGCGCGACGATGATCGACCACAGTCCGCGCTCGACCCCCAGGTTCACGAACTGCGAGCCGAGTCCCGAACCGAGCACGACCTCGGGCGTCGCCATCGGCAGGAACAGCAGCACCGTGATGAGGGTGCGCAGGCGGAAGGTGTACCGCACGATCGCGATGGCGATCATCGTGCCGAGGATCGTGGCGATGAGCGTCGCCACGACGCCCACGAAGATGCTGTTGCCGAAGGACTCGCAGACCCGCTCGTCGTTGCAGATGCCGAGCCAGTTGTCGAGCGTGAAGCCGCGCCAGATGATGTTGGTGCGCCGGGCGTCGTTGAACGAGAACACGATCGTGTACACGATCGGGATGAGCATGATGGCGAGCGCGAGGATCGAGTAGACCCCGACCGCCCAGGTGCCGAATCCGCGGCGGTTCACAGCAGGTCATCCGATCCGCTGCGCGCGACGTATGCCGTGACGGGGATGAGGATGGCGATCATGAGCAGGATCGACACCGCGGCCGACACCGGGTAGAAGCTCTGGAAGAACAGGTCGTTGATGACGTTGCCCGCCATCACCGTGTTCGTCGAGCCGAGGAAGTCCTTGCTGGCGTTGACGTAGTCGCCCGATGCCGGGATGAAGGTCAGCAGTGTCCCCGAGACGACGCCCGGCAGCGACAGCGGCAGGATGATCCGCCAGAACCGTTGCACGGGGCCCGCGTAGAGGTCGCTCCCCGCCTCGACGTAGCGCAGGTCGAGGCGCTCGAGCGAGGCGTAGATCGGCAAGGTCATGAACGGGATGTAGTTGTAGGTGAGACCGAAGATGACGGTGAACGCCGTGCCGTTGAGGTAGTCCTCGGGGCCCATGATCCCGACCGACTGCAGGAACGACACGATCGGACCCTCGTCGGCGAAGATCGCCTTGAGGGCGAGGGTGCGCAGCAGGAAGCTGATGAAGAACGGTGCGATCACGAGGATGAGCGCGAGGTTCTGCCACAGGGGATAGCGGCGCAGGTTCACGCCGATGAAGTAGGCGAGCGGGTAGCTGATGAGCAGCGCGAGGATCGTGGCGACGGCCGAGTACGCGAAGGTGCGCAGGAAGATCTCGCCGAAACGGCTGAGCGCCTCCGCGTAGTTCTCCCAGCGGAAGGCGTACACGTATTCGCCGACGTCGAAGCTGCCGCCCGGCTCCTTGAAGCTCGTGAGCACGAGCGAGACGAGCGGCGCCACGAAGGTCGCGAGAAGGTAGAGGATGCCCGGGAGCAGCAGGATGAGCGCGATGTAGCTGCGTCGACGCGGAGCGGCGGCCGCGAGGTCGGGGCCCGTGTTGGCGAAGGCTCCGAACGCCACGTCAGGCCTCGTCCAGCTCGTCCTCGAGGCGCTGCCTGCGCTGCACCGCGATGGACTGGGTGTCGTCGTCGTCCGCGAACTTGGGTTCCGCCTCCGGTTCGTCGGCGAGACCGAAGCCGTGCTCGACGCTCCAGGAGACCCACACCTCGGCGCCGCGCTCGACGACCGGCCCGAACACCATGTTCTGTGCGAACACCGTCACCACGGGCAGACCCGGGATCTGCACGAGGTACTGGGTGCTGACGCCGGTGAACGACACGTCGATGACGGTTCCGGGGCCGAGCACGTTGGCGGACGCCTGCGCCGCGGGCTTCGTGGGGTGCAGGGTGAGCTTCTCGGGGCGCACCCCGATGGTGACCTCCCCGGCGTGGCGCTGGGCGCGCTCGCGCGGCACCTTGATGCCGATGCCCGCGATGTCGACCGTGAGGGCGTCCTTGCCGGAGGTGACGACGTCGCCCGTGAAGAGGTTCGACTGCCCGAGGAAGTTGGCCACGAATGCGGTGCGCGGCAGCTCGTAGAGCTCCTCGGGCGCGCCCATCTGCTCGATGCGCCCCTTGTTCATCACGGCGACCGTGTCGGCCATCGTCATGGCCTCCTCCTGGTCGTGCGTGACGTGCAGGAAGGTGAGCCCCACCTCGCTCTGGATGTTCTTCAGCTCGAGCTGCATCTGGCGACGCAGTTTCAGGTCGAGGGCGCCGAGCGGCTCGTCGAGCAGCAGCAGGGCCGGACGGTTGACGATGGCGCGCGCGAGCGCCACGCGCTGGGCCTGCCCGCCCGAGAGCTGGGTGGGCCGGCGCGCCGCGAGATGGTCGAGCTCCACGAGGCGCAGGGCCTCGTGGGCGAGCTCCTGCGCGTGCGCGATCCCGCGGCGCTTGAGCCCGAAGGCGACGTTCGCGAGCACCGTCATGTGCGGGAACAGGGCGTAGCTCTGGAACACCGTGTTGACGGGCCGCTGGTGCGGCTTGGTGTTCGAGACATCCTTGCCGCCGATCAGGATGCGGCCCGCGGTGGCCTCCTCGAGACCGGCGACGAGCCGCAGGGTGGTCGTCTTGCCGCATCCCGACGGTCCCAGCAGCGCGAAGAACGACCCGGCCGGGATGGTCAGGTTGAGGTTCTCGATCGCCGTGAAGCCCGGGAATCGCTTGGTGACGCCGACCAGTTCGAGATCGGCACCGGACTCGTCGAACGAACCGGCCATCAGGCTCCGAGCAGCACCCGCTGGAACTCGGACCGGTAGGCCTGGTCCTCAGCGGGGGTCAGGGAACGGAAGCGCTTGACCTTCGAGAGCGTCTCCTCGTTCGGGAAGATCAGCTGGTTGTCGACGAGCGAGGGATCGATCGCCTCCGCCGCCTCGCGGGCTCCGACCACGGGGGTGATGTAGTTCACCCAGGCGGCCACCTGCGCGGCGATCTCGGGGTCGTAGTAGAAATCGATGAGCTTCTCGGCGTTCGTCTTGCGCGGCGATCCGACCGGCACGAGGAAGTTGTCGTTCCAGATCGTGCCGCCGCCATCCGGGATCGCGAACTCCCACTTGTCGCCGTTCTCGGCGTTGAGGGTGGTCACGTCGCCCGACCAGACGATCGCGGCGATGGTGTCGCCGTTGGCGAGGTCCTCGGCGTAGGAGTTGCCCTTGATGTTGCGGATCTGCCCCGACTTGACCTTCTGTTCGAAGATCGAGATCGCGGCGCCGAACTGCGCGTCGGTGAAGTCGGCGGAGATGTCGACGCCCTGCTCGAGCATGATGAGGCCGAGCGTGTCGCGCATCTCGCTGAGCACCCCGACGCGGCCCTTGAGCGCCGGGTCCCAGAGGTCGCTCACCGAGCGCAGACCGTTCGGCACCTCCTCCTTGTTCCAGCAGATGCCGGCGAATCCGCCCTGCCAGGGGAGCGACTGCGTGCGGCCCTCGTCGAAATCGACGTTGAGCAGGCTCGGCTCGAGGTTCTTCTTGTTCGGGATGTTGGCGTCGTCGAGGGTCTGGGTGTAGCCGAGGCGGATCCAGCGGTCGACCATCCAGTCGGTGAGGCACACGGTGTCGGCGCCGATGTCCTGACCGAGAGCGAGCTGGTCCTTGACCTTGCTGTAGAACTGCTCGTTGTCCTCGACGTCCTCGCGATAGTCGACGGCGATGCCGGTCTCCTTCGTGAACTGGTCGAGCGTCGGGTGGTTCCCGTCGTCGTCCGTGTCGAGGTAGAGCGGCCAGTTCGCCCAGGTGAGGGTCTTGTCGGTCTCGGAGGTGTCCTCCGCCGGTGAGGGCTTGCCGCCGCCGCTCGGCGCGCAGGCCGCGAGCGTCAGCGCCGCAGCGCCGATTCCGGCGCCCTGGAGCATCGTGCGGCGACTGAGCTGGGCTCGGCGCGCCTGCACGACGAGGCTGCGGATCAGGGGATCTTCGGGAAGAGACCGGGACATCGGGTCGACTCCTTCTCGTGGTGCGCGGGCACGGGCTGCGATGCCGTGGGTCGATACTGGCACATCATTTGCGCCCGAACGAGCAGCACGGGCAAAAGCATCCATTTCGAAACATAGATTTCACGAAATCAGCATCAGGAGCCGGATTTCCCTACGGATTCCTCGGTGCCCGCGAGTATTCTGACCCCCATGAAGGTCGGTGTTCCGAGCGAGGTCAAGGACAACGAGTTCCGCGTCGCGATCACCCCCTCCGGGGTCCACGAGTTGAGCGCGAACGGTCACGAGGTGCTCATCCAGACCGGGGCGGGCGAGGGCTCCTCGATCACCGACGAGGACTACCGCGCGGCCGGTGCGCGCATCGTCGCGGATGCCGACACGGCGTGGGGCGAGGCGGAGCTCGTGCTCAAGGTCAAGGAGCCCGTCGAGAGCGAGTACCGGCAGTTCCGCGACGGTCTCGTGCTGTTCACCTACCTGCATCTCGCGGCGGAGGAGCGGCTCACGCGTGAGCTCGTGGCGCGCGGGGTGACGGCGATCGCCTACGAGACCGTGCAGGCGCCCTCGGGCGCGCTGCCGCTGCTCGCGCCGATGAGCGAGGTCGCGGGGCGCCTCGCGCCGATCGTCGGGGCGAACGTCATGATGCGCCCGCACGGCGGACCGGGTCTGCTCGTGCCCGGAGTTCCCGGAACCCGGCCCGCGCAGCTCGTCGTGCTGGGCGGCGGGGTCGCCGGCACCAATGCGGTCGCGGTCGCCGTGGGGCTGGGGGCCCAGGTCACGGTGCTCGACACCAACATCGCCCGCCTGCGGGAGCTGGACGCCCACTACGCCGGCCGGGTGCGCACGATCGCGTCCAACAGCTTCGAGATCGAGCGAGCCGTGCTCGACGCCGACCTCGTGATCGGTTCCGTCCTGGTGCCCGGCGCGAAGGCGCCCAAGCTCGTGACGAACGCGCTCGTGTCGCGCATGCGGCCCGGCAGCGTGCTCGTCGACATCGCGATCGACCAGGGCGGCTGCTTCGAGGACTCGCATCCGACCACTCACACCGACCCGACGTTCACGGTGCACGGCTCGCTGTTCTACTGCGTGGCCAACATGCCGGGCGCGGTCGCGAACACCTCGACCTACGCCCTCACGAATGCGACGCTCCCCTACGCGCGCGCGATCGCGAACGCGGGATGGCGCGAGGCGCTGCGCGCGGACGCGGCCCTCGCCCGCGGACTCAACGTGCACGCGGGCCGTGTGGTCAACGCCGCCGTCGCCGCGGCCCACGGGCTCGCACCCGAGGAGTTCACGATCGGTCTCGCCTGAGACCTGCACGCGCCATCGTCACGACCCCGGGACTCAGTCGAGCGCGATCGACACGCGCCGGGTGACGCCCTCCTCGAGCGCCCACCCCTCCAGGCCGTCCCGCCCGAGCGGCGGGAGTGCGGCGCGTCCGCGGGTGAGCGCGCGATGGTCGGCTCCCGTGCAGTCGAGGAACAGCATCCGCCCCTCGCGACGCACCGCGCCGAGGCGCGCGTAGTCGCCGAGCCAGGCGTCGACGTCGCCCACGAGCAGGGGGGCGGCGTCGGCCCCGCACGCGAGGGCGCTCTCGAGTGCGGCCACCCGGAGTCCCGCCGCGGTGAGACGGGCGACCCAGGCGGCCGGCCGCGGTGTCACGATCGCCCAGGCGCCGTGCGCGAGCTCCACCTCGGGCAACGGCGCCCGCCACGACGCGGGAGGCTCGGTCCCCCACCACGCGAGCTGCGCCTCGTGGCCGTGCCACACGGCGGATCCCGGCCGGCGGGCCGCCTGGAAGCCCGCCGCCTCGCCGCCCGCGAGCAGATGCTCCTCGCGATTCGGCATGCGCAGCAGCAGGCGCTGCTCGAAGCCGCCTGCGACCCCGTGCAGCACTCCCCCGGTGGTGCGCGTGCTCGCCGCGAGCGCGATCCCGCTCCGCCGCGTGTCCCGGAGGGCGTTCACGAGTGCCTCCACGAGATCGGCGCGCTGCTCCGGGTCCGCCGCCGCGAGCGTGCGGTCGAGGTCGTCGGCCACCACGAGCACGCGCCCGGCACCCGGCGTGCGGATCGCCTGCCAGAGCTCGGCCGCATCGTCGGGCACCCAGCGCACCTCGGCGTCGACCGTCCGCGCGAGCGCCACGAGGGTCGCCGTGCGACCGGATCCGGCGGAGCCGACGACGAGCAGCGCCCCCGCTGCCCAGAGCTCGAGCTCCAGGCCGTCTCTGCGCTGCTCCGCCGGGAGGTCGACGAGCCCGATGACGGCACCCCGGCGACCGCGCGGCAGGGACGCGGGCTCGACGAGCGCCGGCAACGGGTCGCGCCAGGGCCGCGCCTCGTCGTCCGGCTTCCCGGGCCAGTGCTCGCCGACCGCACGGATGTCCGCGGCGCTCGCGATCGCGAACTGGACCTCGCGGGTCTCGCCCGAGCCCAGCAGCACGGCCCTGCCCCGCGCCGCAGCGGGGATCGCCGCCGCACGGTCGCCGCCGGTGACCGCGACGCTGTCCGCGCGGTCGAGGACGCGCAGGCAGACGCGCAACGTCACGTTCGCGAGCACGGCGTCGCGGATCACCCCGGAGGGCCGCTGCGTGCAGAGCACGAGATGCAGCCCGAGGGAGCGGCCGCGCGCCGCCAGATCGGAGAAGACCGTGGCGAGCTCGGGATCGAGCGCCGCGAGCGCCGCGAACTCGTCGACCACGACGACGAGCCGCGGGAGCGTTCCGGGCGCCAGCTCCTCGATCGCGCGGGCGCCGTGGAGCGCCAGCACCCGCTCGCGGCGATGCAGCTCCGCCCGCAGGCTCGCGACCGCGCGTGTCGCGCCGCTGGGGTCCAGATCGCTCACGACCCCCACCACGTGCGGCAGTCCGGCGAGCGGTGCGAAGGAGGCGCCGCCCTTGAAGTCGACGAGCAGGAAGACCACCTCGCGCGGCGAGCGCCCTGCCGCGAGAGCGAGCACCCAGCTCACGAGCAGCTCGCTCTTGCCCGAGCCGGTCGTGCCCGCCACGAGCGCGTGCGGTCCTTCGAGGGCGAGGTCGATCGCGACGGGGCCGTCGGCATCCTGTCCGATCACCGCCCGGAGCGCCGACGGTGCGACGTCCGCCGGGGGGTCGTCGGCGAGAAGCGCGCTGAGCTCGACGCGCTCGGGGAGGGCGGCCGCCGGATCCTGCTCGGCGTGCGCGGCGCTCCTCGCGAGCTCACGTGCCCGGTGCTCCGCCTCGGCGGCGCTCACGAGAGCCGGGATGAACGCCACCGGGCCCGCGAGCAGCGCATCGGGAACGCCCTCGATCGTCGCGTGCGAACCCGCGCTGTCGTCGAGCCGGACCCGCGGCCGGGCAGGTGACGAGCCGACGCTCCCCCCGACGACGATCCGCAGCACCGAGCGCTCGCCGTCGCCCACCTCCCACCCCGCGGCGTGCATGACCCGCAGCGGCAGCGCCTCCGCCCAGCGCTCACCCGCCGGCGCCCGCAGCCATCCGGTGCGCGGATCGCAGCTCGCCGCGGCCTGCAGGACGAGGGCCCGGCAGAAGGCGGCCACGAGCGGCGCCGGGCCTTCGACCGCGAGCTCGGGGACGTCGCGTGCGAGGAACGGCGCCCCCGGGATGGTCGCGGCGCGAGCCCGCAGCCGTTCGAGGGTTCCGGCGAGCTCGGCCACCGCGTCGAGCCCGCTGCCGAGGAGCTCGAGACCGGACGGCGCGTCCGCGGTGCCGAGCAGGAGCGACGCTCCCGAGCCCCTCGCCTGTGCGGCGCTCGTCTCGAGACGACGCCGACGCAGCTCGAGCCGGGCGTCCACCTCCGCGGCGACCGCCGCGAGACCTCGGGCGGCCTCGGCGATCGACCGGCGCCGCAGCCGACGCGCGCTGCGTCGTCCGTCGACGACTCCGGCGACCGCGACGACGGGGCCGAGCGCGGCGAAGGCGAGCGCGTACGGCGACGAGGTGATCGCCCACATGACGACGGCGAGCACGACGGGCGCGATCACGGCGAGGAACGGGAACGGCGGCGGGGGCGGTGGTGCCGCGAGGACGGGCAGGGCGATGCGCTCGGTGTCGGACGGCATGGGGGCAGTCAACGCCCGGCGCGCCGCGTCGTCCGGCGGGGCAGCGGTCGACGTGCCTCACGGCCGGCGCCGGCAGCTGGGGAGGATCAGCTGACGATGAAGAACTGCTCCCCGATGTCGACCCGCGTGCCGCGCGCGATGAGGTAGCGACGACCCGGCTCGCAGCGCACCGAGGGCACGTCGGGCTGGCGCACGACCGTGCCGTTCGTCGAGTAGCGGTCGCTGATCCAGAAGCGACCCGTCTCCTGGCCGAACGCGATGTGCGACTTCGACACCGACTTGCCGACGTCGAACACCGCGACGAGCTGGTCGACGACCTCGCCCGGCTCGGCGGACGGATTCCGGCCGATGAGCCCCGTGCCCGAGACCACGACGCTCTCGCCGGTGCTGAACTGGAGCACGTAGCGCTCGATCGGGGGCGCGTCGCGCACGAGGCGGGTGGGCTCGAGATCCTCGAGCGGGGGCCGCGTCAGGAACGCGGGCTCCGCCTCGGACTCGGGCGCCCAGACGGATTCGGGGTCCGCGTCGGGCTCGGGCAGCACCTCGTCGTCCGGTTCGGGTTCCGGTTCGGGTTCCGGTTCGGGTTCCGGCTCGGGCTCGGGCTCGGGCTCGGGCTCGGGCGCAGGTTCCGGATCAGGTTCGGGTTCCCGTTCGGGTTCCGGTGCAGGGGCGCGCTCGGGCACGACAACGGACACGGGCCGCGTCAGGATCGGCTCCGACTCGCCCACCGGCCGCCCGCACTCGACGCAGAACAGCGCGCCCTCGGGCAGCGGCGTCCCGCAATACCGGCAGTTCATGCGCGTCCTCCCCCGCGTCGCCGCAGCAGCTGCGTGACCGCGACGCCCCCGAGAGAGCGCACCGAGACGAGTGTGCGCAGACGCTCGCGCCGGCTCTTGCCGTTGTCCATCGAGCTGCGCAGCTCGTCGACGGCCACCCAGACACGGTCGGCATCCGCCTTCGCGGGGTCGCCCGGCGCGAACACCGCGCGGTCGACGACCGCCGCGAGCACGCGCGACGGCAAGGTGCCCACCGCGGCGGCCAGTTCGGAGCGGGTGGCGGACGGCGGTGCCGCGAGACCGTGGTCGACGACGAGATCCGCGAACTCGTCCCAGCCTCCGCGGATGCGCGCGAGAGTGGAGCCCGCGGTGCGTCGCAGATGGCGGCGGCGCGCCTTGGCGCCGATGACGAGCAGGAACGGCGCAAGCGCGATCAGGATCACGAGCAGCGAGAGCCCGCCCACCCGCAGCACCTGCAGCAGCACCTCGAGAGCCGCATCGGAGGCCACCGGCTCCTCGGCCGTCGTGTCGGGGTCGGTCTGCTCCTCGCGAGGATCCGGACGATCCGCGACCGGCGGCACGATCGACTCGGGGCGCGAGACCGGCGCCGGCTCATCGGGCAGGGCGTCCGGGATCGGCCGCAGCGGCGGCACGGGGTCGACGGCGACCCAGCCGGACTGGGCCGTGTCGACCTCGATCCATGCCGAGATGTCGGAGCCGTGCACCACGGTCGTCGCGGCGGAACCGGCCGACTCGGGAGCGAAGCCCACCACCACGCGGGCGGGGAAGCCGAGACGATTCGCCATGAGCGCCGCGGCGACCGCGTACTGCTCGGCGTCACCCACCATCCGCGTGCCGCTGAAGAGCTCGGAGATGCGGTCGAGCGAGTGACCCGAGCGGCTCGCCGGCTCGTCGTCGGCGAGGCCGTGGCTGATGTAGCCGTTCGCCCGCAGGCCGTCGATCGCGGCGAGCAGTCGGGCGCCGGCCCCTTCGACGCCCGCGACGTAGCCGTCGAGCGCCGTCTGCAGCTCCTCGGGCGCCTCGGCGGCGCGCGGCACGTCGGCCGAGCCGGGGACGGCGTTGCGCAGGCTCGCGAGCGAGGTCTCCGCGGGCAGCACCGCGTCGAGCCGATAGCGGTCGCCCGCACGGACGCCCGGGATGTCGACGGCCGTGCCGCTCACGGTGTTGTAGGCGAAGCCGTTCTCGAGGCTTGCGGCATCCGTCCCGCGGAACTGGACGTCCTCGAGCCGCCCCACGGTGGGAAGCCACACGCCGGTGTAGTCGACGACCTCGATCTCGAGGCCGAGGTGCTCATCCCCGGCGGACGACTCGTCGATCCTCGACGGCAACCGCACGAAGGTGCCCGATGCCGAGTCGACGGTTGCGCTTCCGACCGAGTAGACCACGCCGTCGTAGCTGTCGAGGGTCGCGATGCGGATGCGGGCGTCGGCCGGCAGTCCGTTCACGCGCAGCATGACCTCATCGCTGCGGTCCTCGCGCAGGTAGCGCCGGAACCCCGACAACGGGCTCGCGTAGTCGCGCGGGTCGAACGGCTGCACGACGGCGGCCCGCAGCACCTGACGCTCCCCCGGGGGCGGGGCGGCCGCGACGGCCGCCATGGAGCCGACGACCGTGATGGCGAGGATCACGAGAGAACCCAGCAGCGTGCGCGCCTCGACCGCGAAGCGACGATCGGAGGGGATCTCGGCCCGGTCGAGACGGCGGGCGGCGGCGCGACGCCGACGCCACCGCCACCAGCTCACCCACGACACGCTCGTGAGGAGCATCGCGAGGCCGAGGAACACCGGCGCCTGCGCGTGCACCGAGCCGAACGCGATGCCCGCGAGGAAGACCAGGACGGGCGGCAGCGCGGCGAGCTCGCCGAAGTGCGCTCGAAGGGCGATGCTGGCCGACACGACGGTCCCGACCAGCAGCAGTACGAGCACCGGCACGAGGAGCGCCTGATAGTCGCCGACCGGCAGGGTGATGGTGAGCAGCTGCTTCCAGCCGAGCGCGACCCCCGAGAACAGGTCGAGGAGCCCGTCGAGACTCGGGAAGACCCCCAGGATCGCCTTCCCGGGCACCGCGAGCGGCACCCCCACGAGCGCGAAGACCGCTGTGGTGACGAGGAACACCATCCACGCGGGCCAGCGGAACGCCGCGCCCACGACCGCGATGAGCGTGCCGAGCACGATCGCGGCCACCACGAGCACGAGGAAGGCGTCGGACTGATAGATCGGCCACCAGGTGGCGGCGGCGAGACCCATCGTGACCCACAGCTGGAAGACGTCCGCGAGCGCGGAGATGCCGACCCGGCGCCTCATGCGACGGCCGCCGCTCGGGCAAGGGCGAGGCGCAGCTCCTCGAGGTAGCCGATCGTGAGCACGTTGAGGCCGGCGAGCCGCCGCATCCCGGGAACCGCTTCCGGATCGCAGACCACCGCGACGACCTCCACGTCGGGCGGGAACTCGGCGGCGCACAGCCGCAGCTCCTGGGCGGTGGTCCGCGAGCCGCACACGAGGAAGGCGACCGAGATGCCGGGGGTGCCCTCCGCGACGACACGGGTCGCGTCGCGGAGGGGAAGCGCGTTGACCGAGGCCTCGACGACGGCGAGGTCGTCGAGCAGACGGTCGGGGAGATGGGTCGCGAGCGGGCGCACCGAGTACACGCGACGTTTGGCGAACTCCGGTGTGATGGCCGAGACCACGACCGAGACCGTTCGTCCGTCGCGGATGGCACGGACGCCGAGCGATCCCGCCACGCTCACCGCGAGCTCGAACTCGCGCTCGTCGGCGAAATCGTGCGTGGCGAGGCTGAGGGCGACGACGAGGTGGCTGCGCCGCGTCTGCTCGAACTGGCGCACCATGTAGGTGCCCGTCTTCGCGGTCGACCGCCAGTGGATGTAGCGGCGGTCGTCACCGGACTGGTATTCGCGCAGGGCGTGGAAGGCGACGTCGCTCGCGGTCAGGTCGCGGGTCGGGGCGCCCTCGAGGTCGCGGATGAGGCCCGTGCTCGTGGACGGCACGCTCACGGTCCGCGGGTGCACGACGAGTTCGAGGCCGTCGGTCCAGCTGAGCTCGCGTCGGACGAGGCCCAGCGGGTCGGCGCGCACGGTGCGCACCGGCCCGACCTTGACGATGCCGCGGCGGCGGGTGGGAATGGCGAAATCCTCGGTGCGCGTGGTCCCTCGGCGCAGGCTCGGTACCGCGAGCTCGACGATCGCCTCGCCGACCGGCACCTCGAGCACGCTCCCGAGCACCCGCCGCGCACCCGCGTTCTGCACCGTCACGGCGCCGCGGGCGGGCTCCCCCACGACCGCGCGACGGTGCGGCAGCACGAGGTTCATGCGATACGGCACGCGTCCGATGAGGAACACCGCCGCGAGGGCGGCGAGCGCGACCGACGCCCAACCCGCCGCGACGAGCTCGATCCAGCCGAGGCGGTACCCGACCAGCAGCGCCGCGGGGATGAGCGCGAGCACGATCCAGCCGAGCGGCGTGATGACGGAACCCAGTCGGCGGGCGATCCCCGCCACCGCCCCGGCGACGGCACGGGAGGCGCGGACGATTCCGACGACCGAGTCGGCGAGCACGCCCGTACGCGTGCCGACGATCCGGGCGCGCGTGTTGCTGAGCGCCGCGGTGTCGGTGGAGGTCGACGCCTCCGTCCGCGTTCCGCGCGGAGGCGTGCTGCTTCGGGTGATCACACGGTCTGCCGATCGCTCGGCGGCGGGGTCTCCAGCAGCAGCTGAGCGATGACGCTCGACGGCGTCACCTCGTCGAACTCCGCCTCCGGGTCGAGCACGAGGCGGTGCGCGAGGACCGCCTCGGCGAGCGACTTGATGTCGTCGGGCACGACATAGTGGCGGCCGCTCGCCGCGGCGAGCGTCTTCGCGGCCCGTACGAGCGCGAGGGCGCCGCGCACGCTCACGCCGAGGCGCACCTCGGTCGCGGTGCGGGTGGCCTCCGTGAGTCGCGACACGTAGTCGTTGATCGAGGGGTCGACGTGCACGGTGCGCACGAGTGCGGCGAGCCGCACGACCTCCTCAGCCGAGATGACCGCGGGGATGACGGTGTCGTGCGCCCGCACGCCGGCCCCCTCGAGGATCCGCACGGTGGAGGCGTGGTCGGGATAGCCGATCGAGGCCTTCAGCAGGAAGCGGTCGAGCTGCGCCTCGGGAAGCCGGTAGGTCCCCGCCTGCTCGATCGGGTTCTGCGTCGCGATGACCATGAAGGGCGAGCCGACCTCGTGGGTCGCCCCGTCGACCGTGACCCGGCCCTCCTCCATGACCTCGAGCAGCGCGGCCTGCGTCTTCGGGCTCGCGCGGTTGATCTCGTCCGCGAGCACGACGTTCGCGAACACGGGTCCCTCGTGGAAGTCGAACTCGCCGCTGCGCTGGTCGTAGATGCTGACCCCCGTGATGTCACCGGGGAGCAGGTCGGGGGTGAACTGGATGCGGTTGCTCGTACCCTCGACGCTCTGGGCGATCGCGCGAGCGAGCGAGGTCTTGCCGGTGCCGGGGAAGTCCTCGAGCAGCAGATGCCCCTCGCTGAACAGGGCGACGAAGCCGAGCCGCACGACGAAGGTCTTCCCGAGCAGCACCTGCTCGACCCCGGCCACCAGACGGCCGAAGGTGTCATGGAAGCTGCTCGCCTGCTCGGGCGTCATCGTCATGGGGTGTCCTTTCACGGGTTTTCTGGACATCAGCTTGTCGCGTTCCAGGCGAACGATCGGGTGTAGCTGTCCCCGTTCGCGGTCACGGTGACCACGAGGTCGGGATAGTCGGCTCCCAGGAGCCCGGATCCGACGACCTCGCATTGCGGGGTCGCGGGGTCGTCGTCGGCGCCGCACGAGATGCTGACGCTGTCGTAGCCGGCGACGCCCGGAGCGGCGACGGCCGGCGCTCCCGTCCAGCTGTAGTAGCCGGTCCCCGGCGAGAGGAGCGGGACCGGATCCTGGGTGATCACCTTCTGGAGCCCCGCGAGGGCGATGTGGACGGGCCGCCCGAGCTCCACGGGCGCCGACCAGTCGGGGCTGCACAGCAGCACCTCCGGGTACTGGCGGCAGGCCTTCACCTCGACGCTCACGACATTGCCGTAGTGGGTCGCCCCGGCGGTCAGGAACGAACCCAGGGGCACCGCGGCCGAGGGCGTGGTGTCGGTCGTGCCGCCCGAGAGCCGGTACACGAAGCTGTCGACGTCGGCCGAGCCGCTCGAGATCGCCACCCCGAGGAGGCGGTAGTCCCACTGGAAGTCGCCGTGCCAGTCCAGCGCGGCCGTCGTGATCGCGTCGACGTTGCCGGGCGCACTGCGCGGGATCGCCGTGACAGGGGTCGAGGCCGTGCAGCCCTGCCCGTTGTAGGCGTACACCGTGAAGGTGTAGCTCGTGTTCGGCGACAGCCCCGAGAAGGTCGCGGTACTCGCCGTGCCGTCGAGCTGCTGGACGTCGCTTCCGCTCGGCGGACTGAAGTCGGGGGTGCCGCTCTCGACCCCCGTGACGGTGCACGCGGGGGCGGGGCCGTCGTGCATCGCGACGTAGTAGGCCGAGATCGCCTTGCCGTTGTCGGCGAAGGCCCCCGCCCAGGCGATGCTCGCGGTCGTCCCGTCGGTGGTGGATGCGGAGGCCGTGGGACTCGCCGCGACGATCGGTGCTCCCGCGGGTGTCGCGCTGCCGTGGGCGGAGTTCCAGGTGGCGAGCGAGTTGGGGGCGGCGTTGCGGGCGCTCACCGAGAACATCGCGGGCGCCCCGTTCGCGATCGCCGGGTTCGTGACGACGCGCGCGTACTCGGTGCCTGCGGGGTCCCCGGAGGGGGCGGACACCTGGGTCGAGATCCCGCCCACCGTGACGACGTAGCTGTCGATGGGGCTGCCGGCGGTGGTCGCGGGCTTGCGCCAGGTGACCCGGAGGCCGTGGTCGACGGCGGTGGCGGCGACGGAGGTCGGCGGGGGCGGGATGACATCCGACCAGATCGTCCCCGGGAGCTGGGTCGGGTCGGAGCTGCCGACGGCGTTGACGGCGACGACCGAGATCCGCACGGCGCGATCCGGGCCGTTCCCGGGGGTCGAGACCGCGCATCCGACGGTGAGCGTGCAGGTGACGGTGGAGAGCGTCGCCCCTCCCGCGGCGTCGGTCACGGTCACGTGGTACTCGGTGATCGGCGAGTTGTTGAACGGTCCCGCCGACCAGCCGAGTTTGAGGAGACGGTCGCCGAACTCGGTGACGCGTAGGTTCGTCACCGGATCCGGCACATCCTGCACGGAGATCGTCACCGAGCCCCACACCATGCGGTCGGCATCGCCCGTCGCATCGACGACCTGATACTGCAGGTTGGTGTCGAGCGGTTCCGCCGAGTCGGCGACGGTCACCGTGAGCTTCGAGCGGTCGGCGCTCGGCACGATCGTGACGCCCGCCGGAAGGTTCGTGCCGCCGAGGCCGCGGATGTCGACCACGCGCAGCGGCACGGCGGGGAACGGGTTGGTGGCGGCGTCGTTGGCGAGCACGTCGATGACGGTCGTCTCGCCGCGCCGCGTGACCGCCTGATCCGGCGCCGTGCGGGCGAGCGGACGCGTCGACGGGACCACGCGCAACTGGATGCGCCCGCTCTGACCCTCGTTGATCGCGTCGCGCACCGCGAGGGTGATGCTCGTCGTCGTGCCCTTGATGGCCGACGGGTCGGCGGCGAGCAGCAGCCGCTGACCGTTGAGCTGGTAGCTGAAGCCCGTCGGCAGCGGTTCCACGACCGTGTAGCTGAGCTCGTCGATGTCGTCGTCGTAGGGGTACTTGGTGAGCTTGACGAGGTCGAGCTCCTTGTCCTGGCCGGGCTCGAAGTCGACGACGCCGCCCGCGAACACGGGAGGCTGGTTGTCGCGCGGGTCCACGCGGATCGGCAGCGACAGGGTTGTCACGTGCCCGTCCGGATCGCTCGCCGACTGGCCGTCGGTGACCTCGAAGGTGATCGACGCCGGCCCCCAGTAGCGATCCGCCGAGGTGAACTCGAGGGTGTTGTCGTCGACCACGAGCGCGTCGCCGTTCGCGTGCGTGGCGCGCACCGTGCTCGAGTCGGTGATCCGCACGCTCGATCCGCCGAGCGCGACCACGTACTGCGCGAGCTCGATGCGCAGGGTCGACTCGCTCTTGATCACGAGCGGCGGCGCCTTGGTGTTCACCTGCGGGAGCGCGTCGTCATAGCCCGGAACCCAGATGAAGGCGTAGGAGCGCAGTCTGGAGTTGTCGGGGTGGACGACCGCGAAGGGGATGATCTGACTGCGATCGCCGATCGTCACCCGGATGCGCTTGGTGGACAGCACCTGGGCCGAGTCGCCGTACCCGGGCACGAGTTCGACACCCAGCTCGGAGACCTCGCCGTCGGCGAAGAACACCCGGTCGAGCACCGAGACGTCGATCGTCGTGCGCTCGAGCACATCCGAGACGCTCAGCACGGTGTCGGACACGTCGGGGCGGGACAAGGGCGCGTCGGCCGCCACCTTCACCCGGATGAAGCTCGAGCTCGTGCCGCCCGTCTCGTTCTCGATCGTGTAGACGACCGCGTACTCGCCCTCCTGGACCGGGGGCGTGATCCGCACGATGTCGTCGCCGACGATCTCCGCGGTGACGCCCACGACATTCGGCTCGACCTGACGGATCCGCAGCGGGCTGCCGTCCGGATCGGAGTCGTTGAGCAGAGCCTGCACGGACACGGTGCGGCCGGGGCGCACGAGCACCGAGTCGAGATTCGCGACGGGGTTGCGCGCCCCCTCGAGCGCGGGAGAGATCCCGACACGGACCGTGCCGGTCGCGCGCGCCCCGAGTCCGTCGACGACGGCGTACTGGAAGGAGTCCGTCCCCGAGGAGTACTCCCCCGCCTGATACTCGATCGTCGAGCCGTCGACCGACAGCACGCTGCCCTTGTCGGGGTTGGTGACGAGGCCGACGAGCTGCACGGCGTCGCCGTCGGGATCGACGCCGCTCGTCGGGACATTGATGCGCACCGTCTGCCCCGCGAGCACGCGCGCCGTCACGCCGCGCGGGACGGGAGGGTTGTTGGTCGCGGCGTTGCGCTCCCGCACCGAGAGGTGCACCTGCGCCTGCGCGGTCTGGCCGTCGCTTCCGGCGATCTCGTACACCGCGGTGTAGTTGCCGGCGACCTGCGGGGCGAGGTAGCGCAGCCGGTCGCCCGCGGCGAACAGCAGACCGGCCTCCGCGGGAAGAGCCTGGGCGAGCTCCGGGTTCAGGGTGATCTCCCCACCGTCGGGCTGCTCGTCGTTGTCGAGCACGGGGATGTCGATCGCGTCGCCCACCCGCACGGTCACCTGATCGTCGGTCGCGATCGGGGGCTGGATCCGCAGCGGGTCGGGGATCTCGACGACCGTGATCGTGCCCTCCGCCTCCGCGAGCCCATTGCTGATGCGGTAGTTGAAGGTGACCGGGGCGTCGAGCGGCGCGGCGAGACTGACACGCACCCGGCGCTGCTCGAGCACCTCCGCGGTCACGCCGGAGCCGGCCGGCACGTTCATGACCCCCGTCACCACGAGCACGCCGCCGGCGGGGTCGCTGTCGGTGGTCGGCGGGTCGACCGTCTGGGTGCTGAGGGCCGTGATGAACAGCGTCTTGGGAACCGTCACCGGGCGCGTCGAGGCGTCGGCGGGAGCCGAGACGTCGATCCGCACGAATCCGGTCGCCGTCTGGGTTCCGTCGGTGACGGTGAACTCGACGTAGTGGGTGCGCACGTCGTCCGACTGGAAGGTGAAGGTGCCCGCCTCGAAACTCGGCACGATCGTGGTTCCCGGCTTGGGGGGGACGCCGCCCAGCCGGATCGGACCGTTGCCGCCGCGGACGTGCTGCAGGGGCCGCACGGTGATCGGCTGACCGGCGGTCGCGAGCGCGACCCACGGCTCCACGAGGATCGGCACCTCGCCGCGATCCCGGACCGTCACCTGCAGCGATCCGCTGCCCGTCGCGCGCCCGTCGGAGACCGCGAGCGCGACGGTCTTCGACCCGGTCCCCTGCCCGCCGTCGGTGAACACCACGACGCCGTCCGGCTTGAACCCGACCTGGTCGGGCGCGGGGATCGAGGCCGCGGTCAGGTAGATGGCGTCGCCGTCGGGGTCGACCCAGTCGCCGAGCACCTGCGCGGAGACGCGTCCGCCCGAGGCGACGGTCGCCGTCGAGGTGCGGATGGGATATGGCGGCGAGTTCTGCTCGGGGCTGCGCACCTCGACCGTGACGGCAGCGGTGGCCGTGCCGCCGCGGCCGTCGCTGATGGTGTAGCCGAAGCGGAGGGAACCTGTCGCACCGGGCGCGAGCGTGAGCAGCAGCTGCTGGTTGCGATTCACGAGGTCGATCCGCCCCACCGCCTCGTCGATGAGGTCGACACCCGTCACCACGAGCACGTCGCCGTTCGGGTCGTAGTCGTTGAGCAGCACGGGGAGCACGGTCGCGCGCCCGGGCCGGGCCCCGAAGGCGTCCTCGACGGCGATGGGCGGCTGCTGCACCTCTTCCAGCTCCGGCGGTGTCTCGGAGTCGGCTTCCGGCTGGTCCTGCTGCAGCTCGTCGCTCTGGATGAGCTCGTCCCAGTTGTCGATGAGCTCGCCCTCCGACTGGACCGCCCAGCTGGCCCCCCCGTTGGCGTCGTTGAGGGCCACCCGTGCGCCGTTGACGGCGAAGGAGAGCACCGGGCTGCCGGCCATCCCCGCGAGGTTCACGGTGAGCGGATCCCCCGAGCCGCAGCTGCGCCACGCGACGCCGCTGCTCCAGGCGGCGAAGCGGCAGCCGGCGACCACGACGGGCGCCGCGGGGACGCCCGAGGCGTCGGAGACGACCGCGCTCGGCTCGCCCGCGTCGAGGGCGGCCGCGAGCAGCCCGCCGGAGTGGCCGATCAGCACACGGGCGTTGGCCGGGCCCGGCGTCTGCAGGCGGACGCTCGCCCCGCTCAGCTCCGGGGCGAGCGAGCGGACGCCCGACTCGGTCGCGAACTCCTCGGTCGTGGTGTCGAGCACGGCCCAGTGCTCCCCCACCGCCGTGAGCTGGAAGTCGTCGCTCGCGGCGGTCTGGGTCCAGGCGACCGGCCAGCGGGTGCTCACGGTCGTGGATCCGGGGTCGACGCGCCACACCTCGCCCGCCTCGGGCACATAGGCCAGGAACGCGCCGGACTCGGTCATCGCGATCACCGCCTCGCGTCCGAGGCTCAGCGTCGCAGGCGCGGCGGCGTCGAAGGCCGCCAGATCGGCGCGCGGCAGCAACCAGACCTCACCGGTCGCCTGCGCATGCACGACGACACGGTCGCCGCCGAGCTTCACCTCGGGCTGCTGCGGCGGGAGGGCGATGTCGTCGCCGAGCGTCGAGGTCGCCGGATCGAGCTGCCGCACGGTCGCGCTGCCGGGGTCGACGAGCAGCACTGTCGAACCGGACTGCACGATCGACAGCCCGGTGCCGTCGACCGGGATGACGCTGTCGAGCTCCAGCACCTCCGTGTTCGCCCGCCCGATCGCCTGCTGCTGCCCTCCGACGACCCACACCGAGGGGTCGGACAGGTCCATCCGCTGGGCGGTGTACCCCGTCGACACGATCGCGAGCGTCGCGATGAGCGCGCCCACCACAGTGCCGCTCGTCACGGTGGCGACGAGCGGGCGATGAGCGGCGAACCAGGAGCGCACGGTCACTCCTCAGCGACGTCGACGCACTTCTCGGAGCTTGCGCCGCCCGTGCTCCCGTTGCGGTTGACCGTGACCGTGACGCACACCGAGTCGCCGGGGTCCGCGTCCACCACGAAGCGGGGAGCCTCCTGCAGGCTCGGCGTGGAGACGACGCCCTGGTCGGTCACCGTGATCTGGTACCGATCGCCGTCGGCGAGCCCCGGATCCGACCAGCTGAACTCCACGCGCCCGCCGGATCCCACCTGGGCCGCGATGTCGGAGACCACGGGGATCCCGTCGCCGAGGCTCCGGACGATCACGATGATGGCCGTGGCGCCCAGTGTCGTCACGAGCAGCGCGGCGGCGACGAGCAACCAGGTGATGCGACGCACCCCGGGGCTCGCATCCGAGGAACGACTGCGTGAGAACGGCGAATCCGGTCCGCTGCGCTCGCGCACCGTGCCGACGGGCGCGTACGCCTCCGCGGCCGCCGCCACCCGGCGTCGACGCCGCTTGCCGGGGGTCGCCGGGGCGGAGCCCGTGCTCACCGGGCGCAGCCGGGTGCGCTCCTCCTGGTCGGCCACCGTGCCGAGCGCCCAATCGTCCATCGCGATCTCTGCCGCCGTCTGCGGCATCCCGAGCTCGGTCTCCACGAGCTGCAGCTCCCGCACGAGCTCGAGCGCACTCTCGGGCCGATGCTCGGGACGGCGCGACATCGCACGGCGCAGCACCTCCTCGAGACTCGCCGGCACGTCGGGACGGCCGATCGCCTGCGGCTTGGCACGCGCGATGCGGCCCATGAGGTCGCTCGACGAGTTCGCACCCCCGGGGATCTCGAACGGCGAACGCCCCGCGAGCAACGAGTACACGGTCGCGGCGAGCGACCACACCTCGGAGGCGATCGAGCCGGGGGTCTCGTCGAGCAGCACCTCGGGCGCCGACCACGGGATCGACAAGCCCACCGAATCCTCCTGCCGCTGGCTGCCGAGCGTGGAGGCGATGCCGAAGTCGGAGAGCACGGGATGCCCGTAGGCGGTCAGCAGGATGTTCGAGGGCTTGATGTCGCGGTGCAGCACCCCCGCGCGGTGCGCGGTCTCGACCGCCGAGCCGATCTTGATCGCGATCCGCAGCACCTCGGGCACCGGGATCGGCTCGCGCCGGTAGCGCTCGCTCAACGACGCCGAGCACAGCTCCATCACGAGGTACGGGCGTCCGTCGCTCGACACGCTCGCCTGGTACACGGTGAGGATCGAGGGGTGGGCGCTCAGCTGGGCCATCAGATTCGCCTCGGCCTGGAACATCTGGCGCACCTGGTCGTTGACGACCTCGCTCAGCATGACCTTCACGGCGACCTGGCGACGGGGCATGTTCTGCTCGTACAGGAACACGTCGGCGAACCCGCCGGAGCCCAGCACATGCACGTAGGAGAAACCCGGGAGCACGGGAGGCTGGGACGGCAGACGACGCACCATCGCTACCCCCTCGCCCCGGTGGAGCCTTCATTGTAGACAGACGTGTCGGTGTATCCGGGCGCATCCAGCACATCCACGACGACCACGGTGATGTTGTCGCGCCCGCCCGCCGCGAGCGCCGCGTCGACGAGCGCGCCCGCCGTCTCGGCCGCGGTCAGCCGCGCCGCCAGGTGCAGGCGGATGCGGGAGACCGGCAGCTCCTTGGTGAGACCGTCCGAGCACAGCAGCAGACGCATGCCGGAATGGATCGGCAGCATCCAGTAGTCGGGGCGGGGCTCCTCGTGGAACCCGAGCGCCCGCGTCACGACATTCGACTCGGGGTGGCTCTCGGCCTCGTGCGGGGCGAGCACCCCCGCGTCGACGAGCTCCTGAACGACCGAGTGGTCGTGCGTGACCTGACTGAGCTCGTCGTCGGCGAAGCGGTAGACGCGACTGTCGCCGACGTTGAACACGACGAACTGCGGGCGCTCGCCGCCGAGATCCAGCACGGCACCGGTGACGGTCGTGCCGGCGCCGAGCGGAAGTCCCTCGGCGAGCTCGTCGATGTCGTGGGCGGCCAGGGAGAGCGCGCCCCCGACGTCCGAGACGTCGACCTCGCCGCGCCCGGCGAGCGCCGACAGCCGGTCCACAGCGGCCGCGCTCGCGCGATCACCGGCCGCGTGCCCGCCCATGCCGTCGGCGACCGCGAAGACGGGCGGCGCCACGATGACACTGTCCTCGTTGGCGTGCCGACGATGGCCGACATCCGTGACCGCCGCCCACGACAGCGTCACGCGCGCGTCGTCCCTGCCGGGGAGCGGGAAGCTCTCGCGGACGACGTCGATCCCGTGCCGGGTCATCGGGCGCCCCCTCCGCGCAACTCGCCGCGACCGGGCGCGAGCAACTCGATCACGACGCCCTCTCCCAGATCGATGCGGGTGCCGGGCGTCACGACGACCGACTCGCCGCGGCGCAGCACGTGCACGGGGGATCCGGGCACCTGCACCTCGCTGCCGTTGAGGGTGCGCAGGTCGGTGGCCACCACGACGGTCCCCTGCTCGCGCAGCTCCAGGTGCGTCGAGGAGATCCCGCCGGCGGGGCTCTCGACCGTCACGAGCTGCGGCTCGGCGGGGCCGGGCACGCGCGCCGCACGCGGGTGGCGCCCGATGTGCACCGGACGGTCGAGCTCGAGCACGTCCGACCCGATCCGCACCCGATAGTGCGGGCGCAGCGCCGCCGGGACGGGCGGCAGGTCGTTGCGGCGGGGGCGGTCGACCTCGGGCAGCTCGCCGCGGGCGACCGTGTCGCCGAGCACGACATCCACCTCTTCGACGTCGACCACGGAGCGTGCGAGCTTCTCGCGCACGGCATGCGGGATCGTGTCGTCCGTCTCCTCATGCACGCGAAATCACCCCACCTCGTCGTGTCCATTGTCCCGTGCGCGACACAGGGGTCCGTAGCCCCCGAGGGGGTGGCGGAGCTCGCCGACGGCTACTCGCCGATGTAGCTCATCACATGCTTGATGCGCGTGTAGTCCTCGAAACCGTACATCGACAGATCCTTGCCGTATCCGGAGTGCTTGAAGCCGCCGTGCGGCATCTCCGCCACGAGCGGGATGTGCGTGTTGATCCACACGCAGCCGAAGTCGAGGTGCTTCGCGAAGCGCAGCGCGCGACCGTGATCCTTCGTCCACACGCTCGACGAGAGCCCGTACTGCACGCCGTTGGCCCACTCGAGGGCCTGCGCCTCGTCGCCGAAACGCTGAACGGTGACGACCGGCCCGAAGATCTCGTTCTGCACGGCGTCGTCGTCCTGACGCAGATTCGACACCACGGTCGGCTCGATGAAGTAGCCGGCCCGCGCGACGCGAGCGCCGCCGGTCTGCACCTCGGCGTGCGAGGGGAGCGCGTCGAGCACGCCGAGCACGCGCTCGAGCTGATTGCTGTTGTTGACCGGGCCGTAGAAGGTGTCCGCGTCGTGGGGGTCGCCCGTCGACACGTTCTCCCTCACGTAGGCCGTGATGGCGGCGACGAACTCGTCGTGCACCCGCTCGTGAACGAGGATGCGGGTGGCCGCCGTGCAGTCCTGGCCGGCGTTGAAGTAGCCGGCGATCGCGATCCCCTCGACGGCCTTGGCGATGTCGGCGTCGTCGAACACGATGACGGGCGCCTTGCCGCCGAGCTCGAGGTGCACGCGCTTGAGGTCGGATGCGGCCGAGCGGGCCACCTCCATGCCGGCACGCACCGATCCGGTGATCGACACCATCTGCGGGGTCTTGTGCTCGATCATCGCGGCGCCCGTCGTGCGATCGCCCGTGATCACGTTGAGCACGCCTGGGGGCAGGAACTCGGCGGCGATCTCGGCGAGCAGCAGCGTGGACTGGGGGGTCGTGTCGGAGGGCTTGAGCACCGTGGTGTTGCCGGCCGCGATCGCCGGGGCGACCTTCCACACCGCCATGTTGAGCGGGTAGTTCCACGGCGTCACCTGGCCGATGACGCCGATCGGCTCCCGGCGGATCGAGCTCGTGTGGTCCTTCATGTACTCGGCGCTCGCGCGGCCCTCGAGATTGCGGGCGGCACCCGCGAAGAACCGCAGCTGGTCGACCGAGAGCAGGATCTCGTCCGTCACGAGGCTCGCGCGCGGCTTGCCGGTGTCCTGGGACTCGAGATCGGCGAACTCCTCGGCGCGCTCCTCCATCCGGTCCGCGATGCGGAACAGCGCGAGCTGTCGTTCGGCGGGGGTCGCGTCCCCCCACCCCTCGAAGGCGGCCGCCGCGGCGGCGAACGCCGCATCCACGTCCGCCGCGCCCGAGACCGGCGAGCTCGCATAGCTTCGCTCGGTCGCGGGGTCGATCACCGAGAAGCTGTCGTCTCCGCGGGCTTCGACGTACTCGCCGTTGATGAAGTTGCGCAGGGTGCGTTCCGCCATGTGCTCACCCTAATCGCTCCCTCGCGGGGCCGAAACTGCTGATTTCGTCGCAGAGGCAGGCCTACATTGCGGATTCGCTTGTTACCCCCTCCCGCCGGTGACAGAATCCCTTACATGGCGCCCCGGAACCGACCCATCGCCCTCGACGAGGTGTCGAAGGCGATCATCGAGCAGCTGCAGGAGGACGGCCGCCGCTCCTACGCCGAGATCGGCAAAGCGGTGGGCCTCTCCGAGGCGGCCGTGCGCCAGCGCGTGCAGAAGCTGCAGGAGTCCGGGGTCATGCAGGTCGTCGCCGTGACCGACCCCATGCAGCTCGGCTTCTACCGGCAGGCGATGGTCGGCGTCCGGGTGACCGGCGACAGCCGGATCGTCGCACAGCGGCTGGGCGAGATCCCCGCCGTCGACTACGTGGTGCTCACGGCCGGGAGCTTCGACATCCTCGCCGAAGTCGTCTGCGAGAACGACGACGACCTCATCGAGCTGCTCAACCAGGAGATCCGGCGCATCGACGGCGTGCAGTCGACCGAGACCTTCGTCTACCTGAAGCTGCACAAGCAGCTCTACAACTGGGGAACCAGGTGATCGCACCATGACACAGACCTCTCATGCCCTGAGCGCGCAGACCGAGGCGCAGCTGCAGCAGAAGGCCAAGGACCACCTCTGGATGCATTTCGCACGCCAGTCGGTGCTCGAAGAGCACGGCGCCCCCATCATCGTGAAGGGGGAGGGGCACCACATCTGGGACTCGCACGGCACGCGCTACATCGACGGCCTCTCGGGCCTATTCGTCGTGAACGCCGGGCACGGCCGCACGCGGCTCGCCGAGACGGCCGCCAAGCAGGCGGAGGAGCTCGCCTTCTTCCCCCTGTGGTCCTACGCGCACCCGTCGGCCATCGAACTCGCCGACGTGCTCGCTGACCATGCGCCCGGCGACCTCAACCGCGTCTTCTTCACCACGGGCGGCGGCGAGGCCGTCGAGACGGCCTTCAAGCTCGCCAAGTACTACTGGAAGCTGCAGGGCCGGCCCACCAAGCACAAGGTCATCTCGCGCTACGTCGCCTACCACGGCACCCCCCAGGGCGCGCTCGCCATCACGGGCATCCCCGCGATGAAGGAGATGTTCGAGCCGGTCACCCCCGGCGGGTTCCGGGTGCCCAACACCAACTTCTACCGCGCCGCCGAGATGGGCTACGAGGGGTCCTCCCTCGAGGCCTTCGGGCAGTGGGCGGCGAACCGCATCGAGGAGATGATCCTCTTCGAGGGCCCCGAGACGGTCGCCGCGGTGTTCCTCGAGCCCGTGCAGAACTCGGGCGGATGCTTCCCGCCGCCGCCCGGATACTTCCAGCGGGTGCGCGAGATCTGCGACAGGTACGACGTGCTGCTCGTCGCGGACGAGGTCATCACGGGCTTCGGGCGCATCGGCGACATGTTCGCCTCGACGACGTACGACATCCGTCCCGACATGATCACCTGCGCGAAGGGCATGACGAGCGGCTACTCGCCGATCGGCGCCTGCATCGTGAGCGATCGGCTCTACGAGCCGTTCCGGCACGGCACGACGGCCTTCTACCACGGCTACACCTTCGGGGGGCACCCCGTGTCGTCGGCCGTCGCGCTCGAGAACCTGCGCATCTTCGAGGAGGAGGGGCTCGTGCAGAACGTCAAGCAGAACTCGCCCCTGTTCCGTGCCGCCCTCGAGCGGCTGACGGATCTGCCGATCGTGGGCGATGTGCGTGGCGACGGCTACTTCTTCGGCATCGAGCTCGTGAAGGACAAGGCCACTCGCGAGACCTTCGACGACGAGGAGTCGGAGCGGCTGCTGCGCGGATTCCTCTCGAAGGCGCTCTTCGACGCGGGCCTCTACTGCCGCGCCGACGACCGCGGCGATCCCGTCGTCCAGCTTGCTCCCCCGCTCACGATCGGCCCCGCCGAGTTCGACGAGATCGAGGGCATCCTGCGCTCCGTGCTCACCGAGGCCTGGTCGCGACTCTGACGGTGCGACGGCGCTGCATCGCCCGCGGGCCTCGACCTCGGTGTGCATCCCACGTCAAGGAGTCGCGCAACCCGAATCAAGGAGTCGGTGTGACCCACGTGGATGAAGTAGCCCGATGAGGTCGGGTTCCGTGCGCGCGTCCGTGACATGGGTTGCGCGACTCCTTGATTTGGGATGCATCGGGGGATGCAGCGCGCCGATCGCGAGGTCGCGATGAGCAGCTACCGGGAGCTGTCGTACTGGCACGGCTCGGTCGGCGCCTCGGGCGATGCGCTCGAGCAGCGGCCGGGGCTCGACGGGGACGCCGATGCGGACGTCGTGATCGTCGGCGGCGGACTCACCGGGCTCTGGACGGCGTGGTATCTGCTCGAGGCGGAGCCGGACGCGCGCATCCTGGTGATCGAGAAGGAGATCGCGGGTTTCGGGGCGTCCGGCCGCAACGGCGGCTGGTGCAGCGCCCTCTTCCCGCGGTCCACCGCATCCCTCGCGAAGGCCCACGGCCGGGATGCCGCGATCGCCATGCGACGCGCCATGATCGACACGGTCGATGAGGTAGGGCGCGCGGCGGCGACGGCAGGGATCGACTGCGACTACCTCCGCGGGGGCACCGTCGTCTACGCGCGCTCGGAGGTGCAGGAGCGCGCCGCCCGCGCCGACGTCGCGGAGACCGCGGAGTACGGGGTCGACACTCTCGCATGGTGGGGGCCGGACCGCGTGCGAGCGGCGGGAGCGCGCGGCGGCACCTTCGATCCGAACTGCGCGCGGCTGCATCCCGCGAAGCTCGTGCGCGGGCTCGCCCGCTCGCTCGAGCAACGCGGGGTGCGGATCGCCGAAGGCACCACGGCGACGCGTGTCGAGACCGGTCGCGTCGAGACGGACCGCGGTGTCGTCCGCTGCGACCGCGTCGTGATCGCGCTCGAAGGCTACGGGGCGCAACTCCCCCAGACGCACCGACGCGTGCTGCCGCTGTATTCGCTCATGATCGCGACCGAACCGCTCCCGGACGAGCTCTGGGACGAGCTCGACCTCCCGCACGGACGCACCTTCAGCGACTACCGGCACCTCATCGTCTACGGGCAGCGCACCGCCGACAACCGCTTCGCCTTCGGCGGTCGCGGCGCCCGCTACCATCTCGGCAGTGCCATCAAGCCCGAGTTCGACCGCGCCGAACGGGTCTTCGCCCACCTGCGGCGCACCCTCGGCGAGCTGTTCCCGGCGATCGGCGACGTCGCGGTGACGCACCGTTGGGGTGGCCCCCTGGGGGTGCCCCGCGACTGGCACGCCGCCGTGCGCTACGACCCCGCCACGCGGATCGGCACCGCGGGCGGCTATGTGGGCGACGGCCTGTCGACCACGAACCTCGCGGGGCGCACCCTCGCCCAGCTGCTGACGGGCGCCGACACCGAGCTCACGCGACTGCCGTGGGTGGGACACCGCTCCCGCGACTGGGAGCCGGAGCCGCTGCGCTTCGCGGGCGCCAACGCGGGCCTGCTCGCCATGACCGCCGCCGACCTCGAGGAGCGCGTCACCCATCGTCCCTCGCTCGTGGCGCGCGCCATGGGTCCGCTCGTCGGGCATTGAGCCGGCCCTGCTCCGCTCGACACCACTCGCTGATCGAGTGCCGCGGCGCAGCCGCGGTGTATCGAGATCAGCGAGAACTGGCGAGGGGGAAGAGCGCGTCGATCCGTGCGAGCTCCTCCGCATCCGGACGCCAGCGGGTTCCCGCGGCCGCGTTCGCCCGCACCTGCTCGGGACGGGTCGCACCGGCGATGACGCTCGAGAGCTCGGGGCGCGACAGCAGCCAGCCGTAGCTGACCTCGAGCAGGCCGATCCCGCGTTCCGCCGCGAAGGCCTCGAGCGCCTCGATCGCGTCCCACGGGGCGTTCTCGGCGATATGCGGACGCTGGCGCCCGATCCGCGTGTCGGCGGGGCGTTCGGTGCGGCTGAACTTGCCCGTGAACAGGCCGTTCGCGAGGGGGAAGAACGGCAGGAATCCGAGGCCGCGCTCGCGCACCGCGGGCAGCACGTCCGTCTCGGCTCCGCGCGTGAGCAGGTTGTACTCGTTCTGCGCCGAGACGAACGGCGTGTAGCCGCCCGCGGCGGCCGCGTCGTCGGCCGCTCGGATGGCGGTGCCGTCGAGGTTGGAGTGCCCGATCGCGCGCACCTTGCCTTCGCGCACGAGCTCGTCGAGGGCGCCGAGGGTCTCCTCGATGGGGGTGTGCGGATCGGGGGTGTGCAGCTGGTAGAGATCGATGCGGTCGGTCCCGAGGCGGGTGAGCGAGCCTTCGACGGCAGCACGGAGGTAGGCGCGGGATCCACCGGAGCCGAGCGCGGTGAGCGGCGACGGCATCGACTGGTGTCCGAACTTGGTCGCGATGACCGCCTCGTCCCGGCGGCCGCGCAGCGCCTCGCCGAGTCGGCGTTCGCTCAGCCCGTACTCGGCGCCGTACACGTCGGCCGTGTCGAAGAAGGTCACGCCGGCGTCGAGGGCGGCCGTCACGACGGCGTCCGTGCCCTCCTGCGTCTCGGTGAGGGTTCCGGGCCGGCCGAGGTTGTTGCACCCGAGCCCGACGACGGTGACGGCGAGTCCAGAGGCGCCGAGCGCGCGCGTTTCCATGCTCCGAGCCTACGGTCCCCTCCTCCCCCATGACGGGGCGCGACGGCTGGCTCGCGATGTCCGATTTCCGCCGGTCGATGTCGCGGGCGCCGATTACGCTCGTGCCATGACCACCCCCGACTCCGCACTCGACCCCGCACTCGACTCCGCGATCGACCCCGTCGCGCTCCGCCGCCTCGAGAGCCCCATCGGCCGCATCGAGGTCGTCGGCGACGGCACTGCGATCATCTCGCTCGCGATCGAACACGAAGGCGCCCTCCCCCACGACGAGCTCGACGAGCGTCCCGACGAGGTCACCTCGCGCGCCGTCGCGCAACTCGAGGAGTACTTCGCGGGCCACCGCCACGACTTCGACCTGCCCGTCGCCCTGCCCGGCACGGTGTTCCAGCAGGCCGTCTGGGAGCAGCTCGTCGAGCTGGAATGGGGCGAGGTGATCTCCTACGGCGAGCTCGGGCACGCCACCGGCCGCGCGAGCGCGGGTCGCGCGGTGGGCGGCGCGGTCGGCGCCAACCCGATCCCGATCATCGTGCCGTGCCATCGGGTGCTCGCCTCGGACGGCCGCATCACGGGCTACTCCGCCGGTGAGGGCATCGCCACCAAGTCGTGGCTGCTCGCGCACGAGGGCGTCGCCCACAAGCTCCCGCGTCCCGCGGCGTGAGCGCCTCGGACCTGCGCGTCGGCGATGACGGTCTCGCCCGCTGCGGCTGGGTGGGCGACGACGCCGAGTACCGCCGCTATCACGACGAGGAGTGGGGATTCCCGCTCCACGGTGATCGTGCCCTGTTCGAGAAGCTGAGCCTCGAGGGCTTCCAGGCGGGGCTGTCATGGATCACGATCCTGCGCCGACGCCCCACCTTCCGGGCCGCGTTCCGCGAGTTCGACATCGATGCCGTCGCCGCGTTCGACGAGACCGACATCGCGCGCCTCCTGGCCGATGCGGGCATCATCCGCAACCGCGCCAAGGTCGAGGCGACGATCTCCAACGCGCGGATCACGCGCGAGCTGATCGCGGGCGATCCCGGTGCCCTCGACCGGCTCGTCTGGTCGTTCGCGCCGACGGCCCGGCGGAACCGCCCGCGGGGGTTCGCCGAGCTTCCCGCCGTCACCCCGGAGGCGACGGCCCTCAGCGCGGCCCTCAAGAAGCTCGGCTACCGCTTCGTCGGCCCGACCACGATGTACGCGCTCATGCAATCCGCGGGGCTCGTCGACGATCACCTCGAGGGGTGCTGGCGCGCACCGGAGAGCGGCTAGAGAACGAGCTCGAGCTCTCCCGGCGCCCCCTGCTCGAGTCGGATGCCCGCGGAGGCAGCCCACGCGAGCAACGACGCCGGATCCGGATGATCGATGCCGGCGAGCATCAGGGCACGCGCGAGGGTGCCCTTGCCTGCCTTGTTGAAGTGGTTGAGGGCACGCCGACGCCCACCGTCCTCGGTCACGACGCGCACGAAAAGCGAGTCGTCGCGGACCGGCGCCGGCCCGAGCGCGGCGTAGGCCTCCGAGCGCAGGTCGAGCACGAGGCCGTCGACGCGCGCGAGTGCCGCCCGGACCGGCTCGCGCCAGAGCCTCGTGAGCGAGATCCCGGGCAGGCGGGAATCGGCGGAGAGACGGTACGCCGGGATGGGGTCGAGCCCGCGGGTGAGTCCGAACAGCGCCGAGGAGATCGCGAGGTGCTCGTGGGCGAAGGCACGAGCGTGAGCCGGGAGGCTCGCCGCGTCGAGCGCGTCGTACAGCACGCCGTCGTATCGGTCGAGCGCCGGGAGCACGGGGGCACGGCGGACGCGACGGTTGCGTTCCGCCTCGTGGGCCTGGGTGGGCCCGAGCTTGAGTGCCGCGGCGGCCGCCGCGGGATCCTCGGAGAGCTCGAGGAGCGCCGAGATCGCGAGCTGCCGCGGGGCGTCGAGCGACCGGAAACCGAGCCGATTCATGGCGAGTCGCGATGCGGGTTCGCCTCCGTCGCGCTTGGTCTCGGACGGCGGCAGCAGGATCAGCACCTCAGCGGTCGAGGAACGCGAGCGCGCGTTCCACGTTGACGCCGAGCGGCTCGACCGAGTCGAGGGTGATGCGCGCGATCGCGCCGCTCGCCCCCGTCCACTCCTCCCACTCGTCGAGGCTCTGCTCGACGGCGAACGCGCCGGGAAGCGCGGTCTCGGCGAGGCGCTCGGCACGCGCCGCGAGCCGTTGACCGTGCAGCTGCGCGTCGGAGCACACGACCTCGATGAACCGGATGTCGGACTTCTGCCGCTCGGCGAGCTTCACCCACTGCTCGCGCGCCGGGCTGACCGCGTTGACCGCGTCGACGATGATCGACCCGTCGCCCGCGAGGACCGCATCCGCGAAGGCACCGGCGACCAGGTAGGCCGCGAGTCCGGTGGGCTGGTCGGCGTCGATGCCCGCCGCGAGGATCGCCGTCTCGATCGGATCGACCGAGACGACCGGGATCCCCCGGCGGTTGCCGACGACCTCGGCGATCGTGCTCTTGCCCGCAGCGGGCAGACCGGCCATCACGATGAGCATGACTCCACCTTAAGGGCAGACGGCGGAGGCGGGATTCCCCCGGCGGACGGAGATCAGACCAGCTCGGCGGTCCCCGCGACGATCGTGACCGTGTCGCCCTGCACCGAGAGGAAACCGTCCTCCACGCGCGCGGTCACGACGCTGCCGTCGGCGGCCGTCACGCGCGACTCGCCCGGGGCGAGGATCGCGAGGATGGGCTCGTGCCCGGTGAGGATGCCGATCTCGCCCTCGGTGGTGCGGGCGATGACCTGCGTGGCCTCGCCCGACCACAGTTCGCGTTCCGCCGAGACGACGGAGACGGTGAGGGCCATGATCAGCCGTTCTCCTTCTGCAGCTCGGCCCAGCGCGCCTCGACGTCGGAGATCGATCCGACGTTGAAGAACGCCTGCTCGGCCACGTGGTCGAAGTCGCCGCGCACGATCGCGTCGAAGGACTCGATCGTGTCGCGCAGCGGCACGGTGGAGCCCTCGACACCCGTGAACTTCTTCGCCATGTAGGTGTTCTGCGAGAGGAACTGCTGGATGCGACGCGCGCGGGAGACGGTGATCTTGTCTTCCTCGGAGAGCTCGTCGACACCGAGGATCGCGATGATCTCCTGGAGCTCCTTGTTCTTCTGCAGGATCGCCTTCACCGAGGTGGCCACGCGGTAGTGGTCGTCGCCCAGGTATCGGGGGTCCATGATGCGGCTGGTCGACGACAGCGGGTCGACCGCCGGGTAGAGACCCTTCGACGCGATCTCGCGGGAGAGCTCGGTCGTGGCATCCAGGTGCGCGAAGGTGGTGGCAGGAGCCGGGTCGGTGTAGTCGTCGGCGGGCACGTAGATCGCCTGCAGCGAGGTGATCGAGTGGCCGCGCGTCGAGGTGATGCGCTCCTGGAGCACGCCCATCTCGTCGGCGAGGTTCGGCTGGTAGCCCACCGCGGACGGCATACGTCCCAGCAGCGTCGAGACCTCGGAACCGGCCTGCGTGAAACGGAAGATGTTGTCGATGAACAGCAGCACGTCCTGCTTCTGCACGTCGCGGAAGTACTCGGCCATGGTGAGGGCCGAGAGCGCCACGCGCAGACGCGTCCCCGGCGGCTCGTCCATCTGGCCGAAGACGAGGGCGGTCTTGTCGAAGACGCCCGCCTCCTCCATCTCGTGGATGAGGTCGTTGCCCTCACGGGTGCGCTCGCCGACACCGGCGAACACCGACACGCCGCCGTGGTCCTGCGCGACGCGCTGGATCATCTCCTGGATGAGCACGGTCTTGCCGACGCCCGCGCCGCCGAAGAGGCCGATCTTGCCACCCTGCACGTAGGGGGTCAGCAGGTCGATGACCTTGATGCCGGTCTCGAAGAGCTGCGTCTTCGACTCGAGCTGGTCGAAGGCCGGGGGCTTGCGGTGGATGGGCCAGCGCTCGGTGATCTCGACCGTCTCGCCGGGGGCCCCGTTGAGGATCTCACCGGTGACGTTGAAGACCTTGCCCTTGGTGACGTCGCCGACCGGAACCGAGATCGCGGCTCCCGTGTCGCGCACCTCCTGGCCGCGGACGATGCCATCGGTCGGCTTGAGGGCGATGGCACGCACGAGGTCGTCGCCGAGGTGCTGGGCGACCTCGAGCGTGATGGTGGTGGTCTGCTCGCCGATCGTGATGTCGGTCGTGAGGGCGTTGTAGATGCCCGGGATCGCGTCGTGCGGGAACTCGATGTCGACGACGGGGCCCGTGACGCGCGCGACGCGCCCGACGCCGAACTCAGCGGGAGCCTCCGACGCCGGAGCCTTCTTGGTTGCGGTAGCCATGGTTTCTCTTCCTGATCGTTACTTCGCCGAGCCGAGGGCGTCAGCGCCGCCCACGATCTCGGAAATCTGCTGGGTGATCTCCGCCTGGCGCGCGTTGTTCGCGAGGCGGGTGTAGTCGCGGATGAGCTTGTCCGCATTGTCGGAGGCGGCCTTCATCGCCTTCTGCGTGGCCGCCTGCTTGGAGGCCGCCGACTGCAGGAGGGCGTTGAAGATGCGGCTCTCGATGTAGACCGGCAGCAGCGCGTCGAGCACCGCCTCGGGCTCCGGCTCGAACTCGTAGAGCGGGAAGATCTCGGCCTCGCCGGGCTCCTCGACGCCCTCCACGACCTCGAGCGGCAGCAGCCGCACGACCTCCGGCTCCTGGGTGAGCATCGAGACGAAGCGGTTGTAGACGATGTGGATCTCGTCGACGCCGCCCTCCGCCGTGGGCTGCACGAAGCGGGCGACGATCTCCTCGCCGATCTCCTGTGCGGTCGCGAAGCTCGGGGTGTCGGTGTCGCCGATCCAGGCGCGCTCCGGAGTGCGCTTGCGGAAGTTGAAGTAGCTCACCCCGCGGCGGCCGATCACGTAGTGCACGACCTCCTTGCCCTGCTCGGTGAGCAGGGTGGTGAGCTCTTCGCTGGCGCGCAGCACGTTCGCGTTGAAGGCACCCGCGAGGCCGCGGTCGGAGCTGAACACCACGACGGCGGCGCGGTGGATCTTCTCCGGCTCGGTGGTGAGCACGTGACCCACGTTCGAGTAGGTCGCGACCGCGGAGACGGCGCGCGTCACCGCGCGTGCGTACGGCGCAGAGGCCGACACCCGCTGCAGTGCCTTCTGGATGCGGCTCGCCGCGATCAGCTCCATGGCACGGGTGATCTTCTTGGTCGTCTGGGCAGAGCGGATCTTCTGCCGGTAGACCCGAAGCTGGGCTCCCATGTCCTATCTCTTCCTGTCGTCTCGTCGAGTGGGGGTGCGCGGGCCGCCGAGGCGGATCAGCGCTTGCCCTTCACGATGCGCTCCTGGTTGACGTCTTCGACGTCCGCCGCGTCGAACTCCTCGTGCCCGGGGGCGTCGAGGTCGACGCCGCCGCCGGGGAGGAACTCGAGCAGGAACGCGTCGACCGCGGAGGCCAGCTCGGCCTCGGTCGCGTCGTCGAGCACGTTGGTCTCGCGGAGGGTGTCGAGCACCTTGGTATTGCGGGCGAGGTGGTCGTGCAGCTCGCGCTCGAAGCGCAGCACGTCCTCGACGGGGATGGTGTCGAGCTTGCCCTTGGTTCCGGCCCAGATCGAGACGACCTGCTGCTCGACGGGGAACGGCGAGTACTGCGGCTGACGCAGCAGCTCGGTGAGGCGGGCACCGCGCTCGAGCTGACGGCGGCTCGTCGCGTCGAGGTCGGAGGCGAACAGCGCGAACGCCTCGAGCGCACGGTACTGGGCGAGCTCGAGCTTGAGCGTGCCGGAGACCTTCTTGATGGACTTGACCTGGGCGTCGCCGCCCACGCGCGACACCGAGATGCCCACGTCGACCGCGGGACGCTGGTTGGCGTTGAACAGGTCGGACTGCAGGAAGATCTGGCCGTCCGTGATCGAGATCACGTTGGTCGGGATGTACGCCGACACGTCGTTCGCCTTGGTCTCGATGATCGGGAGGCCCGTCATGGATCCGGCGCCGAGCTCGTCGGAGAGCTTCGCGCAACGCTCGAGCAGACGCGAGTGCAGGTAGAACACGTCACCCGGGTAGGCCTCGCGGCCCGGCGGGCGGCGCAGCAGCAGCGACACGGCGCGGTAGGCCTCGGCCTGCTTCGACAGGTCGTCGAAGATGATGAGGACGTGCTTGCCGCCGTACATCCAGTGCTGGCCGATGGCCGAGCCCGTGTAGGGGGCGAGGTACTTGAAGCCCGCGGGGTCGGAGGCCGGAGCCGCGACGATCGTGGTGTACTCCAGGGCGCCGGCGTCCTCGAGCGCACCCTTGACGGCGGCGATCGTGGAGCCCTTCTGGCCGATGGCGACGTAGATGCAGCGCACCTGCTTGTTGACATCGCCCGAGTCCCAGTTGGCCTTCTGGTTGATGATCGTGTCGATCGCGATGGCCGTCTTGCCGGTCTGGCGGTCGCCGATGATGAGCTGGCGCTGACCGCGGCCGACGGGGATCATCGCGTCGATGGCCTTGATGCCGGTCTGCAGCGGCTCGTGCACCGACTTGCGCTGCATGACGCCGGGAGCCTGCAGCTCGAGGGCGCGACGGCCGTCGGCCGCGATCTCCCCGAGGCCGTCGATCGGGTTGCCGAGCGGGTCGACCACGCGTCCCAGGAAGCCGTCGCCGACGGGTGCCGAGAGCACCTCGCCGGTGCGGGTGACCGCCTGACCCTCCTCGATGCCGGCGAACTCGCCCAGCACGATGACGCCGATGGAGTCCTCGTCGAGGTTGAGCGCGAGGCCGAGCGTGCCGTCCTCGAAGCGCAGCAGCTCGTTCGCCATGGCGCCCGGGAGGCCCTCGACGTGCGCGATGCCGTCGGCGGCGTCCTTGACGATGCCGACCTCGGTCGTGGTGGACTTCTCCGGCTCGTAGCCGGCGACGAAGTCCTTGAGCGCCGAACGGATCTCGTCCGGGCTGATCGTGATGTCTGCCATGTCTCTTCCTTGGAGTGGTGCGTCGTGTGCCGGGTCAGCCGGCGAGTCGGATGCGGAGGTCGGCGAGGCGCGAGGCGATCGTTCCGTCGATGACGTCGTCGCCGAGCTGCACCCGCAGGCCGCCCACGATGGTGGGGTCGATGATGAGGTTGACGCGCAGTGCGCGGCCGTAGCGCGCGGAGAGCGTCTTCTCGAGTGCGGTCAGCTGTGCGGCGCTCGGCGCGGTGGCGGCGGTCACGGTCGCGACGATCGCGGATCCCGCGTCGGCGACGATGTCCGCAGCGCCCGACAGCAGCTCGCCGATGCGGCGGCCGCGCGGGCTCTGCACGAGGTGCCGCACGATCGCGACAGTGGCCGGCTGCGCCTTGCCTCCGAGGAGGCCGTCGACGAGCGCGGCCTTCGCCTGGGGCGTGCCGAGCTTGCTGCCGACGGCGAGCTCGAGCTCGTGGTCGCTCGACACGGCGGCACCGAACGCGAACAGCTCGCGCTCGAGCTCCCCCGCGGATCCCGCCGACACCGCGATCGCTCGGATGCCGAGCTGCTCGATGCCGTCGAGCAGCTCCGCCTGGCTCGACCAGCGCGAGGTGACGACGCTGCCGAGCAGTCGCGCGGCGGCGGCGTCGAGCGCACCGAAGATGCGCGTGATGAGCTCCGCCTTGCGGGCCGACTCGACGGCCGGGTCGGCGAGAGCGGCGCGCAGCTGCGACGACGACTCGATCGCACGACCCGCGGCGAGCAGCTGCTCGCCGGTCGCGAGGGTCACGCCCTTCTCGGCGGCGAGCTGCTGCTTCGCCGCCTCCAGGGCTACGCGGGAGGCCGAACCCATCTAGTTGCCCGCCTTCGCCTTCTCGTCCGCCTCGAGCTCCGCGAGGAAGCGGTCGACGATGGCCGTCGCCTTCGCGTCGTCGCTGAGGGTCTCGCCGATCACGCCGGAGGCGAGGTCGAGCGCGAGGGTGCCCACCTCGGCACGGAGCGAGACGAGTGCCGCGGCGCGCTCGGCCTCGATCTGGGCCTGGGCGGTCTGGGCGATGCGCGTGGCCTCGGCCTGCGCCTGGGCCTTCAGCTCGGCGAGGATCGCCGCGCCGTCGGTGCGGGCCTGCTCGCGGATGCGCGCCGCCTCGGCGCGGGCTTCGGCGAGCTGCGCGTTGTACTCCTCGCGCGCAGCCGACGCGGCGGCCTGGGCCTCCTCGGCCTTCTTCAGACCGCCCTCGATGGCCTCCGAGCGCGCGTCGAGCGCCTTGTTGAGGCGCGGCAGCACGCGCCACCAGAAGAACACCAGGATGATCGCGAACGCGATGCTTCCCCAGACCAGGTCGGGGAGCGCCGGGATGAGAGGGTTGGGGGCCTCTTCCGCGACGACGGCAGGGAATGCGTGCAGCATTCCGCCTCCTTAGCTGAGGGGACTTACGGGAACGGGATGAACGCGACGGCGATCGCGATGAAGGCGAGCGCCTCGGTGAACGCGATACCGAGGAACATCAGGCCGGTGAGGCGGCCCTGGAGCTCGGGCTGGCGCGCGACCGACTCGACGGTCTTGCCGACGACGATGCCCACACCGATGGCGGGGCCGATGGTGGCGACGCCGTAAGCGAGCGGGGCGAGCTGGCCGGTGATCTCAGCGAGGTTCACTGGGGTTTCCTTTCGTGGACGGTGTCCGGGCGGATGCCGGACGGTTCAGTGCTCGTCGGCCAGCGCGAGCTGGATGTAGACGGCGGTGAGAAGGGTGAAGACGTAGGCCTGCAGCACGGCGACCAGCAGCTCGAAGAGCGTGAACGCGAAGCCGAAGGCGAAGGTTCCGATCGAGAACAGGCTGAACCAGCTGCCTGCCGTGAAGAGGAAGAAGCTCGTGGCCGAGAAGCAGAGCACGAGGAGCATGTGCCCGGCGACCATGTTCATGAGAAGACGGACGCAGAGCGTGACCGGCCGCAGGATGAAGGTCGAGATGAACTCGATCGGCGTGACGATGATGTACACCGGCCACGGCACCCCGGGCGGGAAGAGCGCGTTCTTGAAGAACGACGCCGGATGCTTGCGGATGCCGGCGTAGATGAACAGCACCCAGGCGAGGAGCGCGAGCACGAGCGGCAGGCCGATCACGGAGGTGCCCGCGATCTGCAGCGGCGGCACGATGCCCGTGACGTTCATGCCGATCACCGTGAAGAAGATCGCCATGAGGACGGGCATGAAACGCTTGCCGTCCTTCTCGCCGAGGGTCTCGATGATGATGTTGTTGCGCACGAAGCCGAGCACGAACTCGGTGGCGACCTGACCGCGACCCGGCACGACCTTGAGCCGGCGGGTGGCGAACCAGAAGTACACGAGCAACGCGAGCACGACGATGAGCCGGATGATCATGATCCGGTTCAGCTCGAACGGCGAACCGATGAAGAGGACGGGCTCGGGGAAGAACTCATCCAGCGACGGGCCGTGGAAGCCACCGTCGCCTGCGTCGTCGTCGGCGAAACGGACCAAGGGGGTGAGGGCGGTAGCTAGCAGCGCTGACTCCAAAATCGGGGCGCGCATGCACGCGGCGATAGAAGGGGTTGGATGTCAGCCTATCAGGGCTGACGGGTGGGTCAGGACGACCTTACTCGGGCGCGGAGTCCGATTCCTGGTCTTCCGGGAGCGGGACGTCCGCGTACGGCACCCGCGCACGCTGGAAGGCGAGCACGTCGACCGCGAGCGAGCCGATGACGGCCACGATGATCGTGCCGAAGAACACGTAAGGGTTGAGCCAGGGCTGGCCGCGCAGCCAGATGACGAGCACGAGGAACAGCACGAGCTTGAGCAGCCAGGTGCCGAGCACGATCCCGAAGAAGACGGGGCTGCCCGGGTCGCCCGCGGTGACCCGCTGGGCGAGCAGGATGCTCGCGGCGGTGAGACCGAGGAACACGAAGGCGACGGCGGCCGCGATGAGCCCGCCGATGAGGCCGGGCGCCTGCGCGACGAACCAGCCGACCACCGCGGCGAGCACGGCGAGCGCGGCGGCGAACAGCGCCCCCCAGCGCAGGGCGAGGCTCAGGATCGGGTTGCTGCTTCCGCTCATGCGGTGGACTCCTTCTCGTGGAGACGCTCGAGGGCGTCGCGGGCCTCGTCGTCGCTCGGGGCGGCGGAGGTCTCCGACGCCTCGTCGAGCGGGTCGAACCGGGCGAGGTGGGTCTGCTCGGCCACCACGGGGTCGGTGCTCTGCACGGCGACCTCGATCGCCTTCCGGCGGCTGAGCGGGGCGAGGGTGAGGATCGTGCACACGACGAGACCGAGGAAGGTGACGAGCGCCGCCCACCAGGTGTCGATGAACAGGAACAGCAGTCCGCCGATGGAGGCGGCCGCCGTCCACGCGTACAGGATCAGCACGGCGTGGAAGTGCGAGTGGCCCATGTCGAGCAGCCGGTGGTGCAGGTGCTTGCGGTCGGCACTGAACGGCGACTTCCCCGCCCGAAGACGCCGGAACACCGCGAGGCCGAAGTCGAGCAGCGGCACGATGAGGATCGTGAACGGCAGCAGCAGCGGGATGAAGGCGGGGAAGAACTGGCGGGGACTGCCGACCGTCTCGTCGATGACGCCGGCGTCGATCTGACCGGTGACGGCGATCGTCGACGCCGCCATGAGCAGCCCGACGAGCAGCGCCCCGGCGTCGCCCATGAACAGGCGGGCGGGATGCCAGTTGAGCGGCAGGAATCCGAGACAGGCGCCGATGAGGATCGCCGAGATGAGCTGGGCGAGATTGAAGTAGTCGCTTTGGCCGGTGGGGCCGTAGGAGATCAGGTAGACGTACACCGAGAAGGCGCCGTTCGCGATGATCGCGACCCCCGCGACGAGTCCGTCGAGACCGTCGATGAAGTTGATGGCGTTCATGACGAGCACGATCACGATGACCGTGATGACGAGCGATTGCCAGGGGGCGAGGGTGACGATGACGCCCGGGAGCGGGAACGACAGGAACTGGATGCCCGACCAGGCCAGCAGCGCCGCCGCGAGCATCTGGCCGGCGAGCTTGGTGAACCAGTCGAGATCCCAGATGTCGTCGGCGACGCCGATGAGCACGATCATGGCGGCGGCGCCCAGCAGGCCCCAGATGTGCATCGGCTGCGAGTAGACGAGGGCGAGCGGCGGCAGCAGGGAGCCGACCCCGAGCGCGGCCGCGACGCCGAGGAACATCGCGATGCCGCCGAGTCTCGGGGTGGGACGCGTGTGCACGTCGCGTTCTCGGATCTTCGGGTACAGCCGGTACCGCGTCGAGAGCTTCCAGATGACCATCGAGAGCGCGAAGGAGATGAGCGCCGCGATGCCCGCGGTCACGACGTAGAAGATCAGGCGCATCGATCGGCTCCGACCACCCGGATGATCTCGGCATCCGGGATCACGCCGTGCCGCACGATGCGGAGTCTGCCGTCCGGATGCTCGAGGTTGGTCGCGTCGACGATCGTGGACCCCGTGCTGGGCTCCGCGGCGGGGTAGCCCTCCCCCGCGGTGCCGGCGTCGAGATACACGGCGACCGCGTCGCCCAGCATGGCCTCCGCCGCCGCTGCGGTGGTCGCGGCGGGCTCCCCCGTGCGGTTGGCGCTCGAGACCGCGAGCGGCCCGGTCTCGGCGAGCAGCTCGAGGGCGATCGGGTCGCTCGGCATCCGCAGCGCGACCGTGCCCCGGGTGTCGCCGAGATCCCAGTCGAGCATCGCCCGGGCGCGCAGGATCACGGTGAGGCCGCCGGGCCAGAACTCGGCCACGAGCGCGCGCACCTCCTCGGGGATCGGGTCGGCGAGGGCGTCGAGCGTGGGGATGCCCGGCACGAGCACGGGCGGCGGGGCGCTGCGGTCACGCCCCTTGGCGTCGAGCAGACGCTGCACGGCGGCGGGCGAGAACGCGTCGGCGGCCACCCCGTACACGGTGTCGGTGGGGATGACGACGAGTTCGCCGCGCCCGATGGCGCCGCGAGCGAGGCGCATCCCCGTCAACAGCTGCTCGGGGACCCCGGTGTCGTACATCGCCATGGCGTTTCCATCCTAGGAGCCCGCGTGCGGGAGCCCGCTCAGGCGGGGCGCGGCGCGATCGGCGAGGATGGAGGCGATGACTCTGCTCTTCCTCTTCGACATGGACGACGTCCTGTACGACTACGACTGGCGCGTGCGGATGGCCGGCCTCACGGAGCTCACCGGCCTCGAACTGGCCGAGCTGCGGCGGCGCTGGTGGCACGACGACGGCGAGTGGGCGGCGGAGGCGGGGCGGTTCCCGGACGGCGCCAGCTACCACCGTGCCTTCACGACCGCGCTCGGCGTGCCGGTGAGCACGGACGAGTGGGTGCGCAACCGCCGTTCGGCGATGCGTCCGCGGCCCGAGGCCATCGCGGCCGTGCGCCGGGCCGCCGAGCTCGGGCAGGTGAGTCTGCTCACCAACAACGGGCCGCTCATGGACGAGCAGCTCGCGACGGTCGCGCCGGAGATCGCGCCGCTGTTCGGCGAGCATCTGCGCACGACGAGCCGCTACGGCGCGCGCAAGCCCGACCCCCGCGTGTTCGAGCGCGTGCTCAGCGAGTACGCGGTGCCCGCCTCCGAGGTGTTCTTCGTGGACGACATGGCCGAGAACGTGGCGGCCGCGGCATCGCTCGGGATCACCGTGTACCGCTACGGCACGGCCGAGGGCCTGCGCGCGGCGATCGAGGAGTTCGCGCTGCTCAGGGCCGCAGCGCGGTCGTAGCCCGGTCGCGGCCGAGGAGGTCGCGGTGCGTCGCGGTGGCGCGCCAGCCGTCGGCGTCGAGCAGGGCGCGCAGCTCTGCCCCCTGCAGCTCGCCGTGCTCGATCACGAGCGATCCGCCCGGCCGCAGCAGGGCGAGGGAGCGTCGCGAGAGCGAACGCACCACGTCGAGCCCGTCGGGGCCGCCGTAGAGCGCCACGGCGGGATCGTGCAGCCGCACCTCGGGATCGCGCGGGATGGCGTCGTCCGGGATGTAGGGCGGGTTGGAGATCACGACGTCGACGCTGCCGTCGAGCTCGGGAAGCGCCTCGCCGAGGTCGGCGAACACGAGGCGCAGGTTGTGCGCACCGACCGTGCGCACGTTCTCCTTCGCCCAGATGAACGCGCGCGGCGAGTTCTCCACCGCGGAGACGCTCGCGTGCGGCACCTCGGTGGCGAGGGCGAGGGCGATCGCGCCGCTGCCCGCGCCCAGGTCGACGGCGACCGGACGCTCCGAGGGCACCGCCCACAGCGCGTCGATCGCGAGCTGCGCCACGAACTCGGTCTCGGGCCGCGGCACGAACACCCCGGGGCCGACCGCGAGTTCGAGGGAGCGGAACGGGGCGCGACCGGTGATGTGCTGCAGGGGTTCGCGGGCGGCGCGGCGCTCGACGGCCTCGAGATAGGCGATGCGATCGTCGGGCGCGACCCCCGAACCGGTCACCGCCTTCGCCTGCACCTGACCCCGGCTGATGCCGAGCACATGCGCCAGCAGCAGCTCCGCATCCGCGTCCGGCGTCGGCACCCGGGCAGCCTGCAGCACGCGGCTGCCGTGCGCACGCAACTCGGCGACGGTGCGCGGCGGATCCGCGCGCTCCACGAGCGGGAGCGAGGTGGGAGAGTCGTTCATGTCCATCGGGGCGCTCGGGCCGCCCCGATGCAGACTACCTGCCCGGTGCCGCCGCCCGCGCATCCGAGGCGCTGCCCCTCCCCGCCTCCGCGCCTCCCGGCTCCCTCCCTCCGCCCTTCCCGTCCCAAATCAAGGAGTCGAGCAACCCAAATCAAGGAGGCGGTGTGGCTGGTGGTGCTGGTGGTGCCCAGGTGGCCGATTCGACGCCGCAACTCCGTGATTCGGGTTGCTCGACTCCTTGATTTGGGACGGGAGTTCACGCGGGACGGGAGCGCGGGACGGGAGCGCGGGACGGGAGCGCGAGAGGGGATGGGGGCGAGGGGATGCGGGCGAGGGGATGGGGGCGAGGGGCGACGCAGCGGTGAGGGGATCCGCTACTCCCCCGCACCCAGCTCGGCGAGGCGGGCCTCCTCGTCGGCCTGGATGCACGACTCGATGACGGGGCCGAGGGCGCCGTTCATCACGGCATCGAGGTTGTAGGCCTTGTAGCCGGTGCGGTGGTCGGCGATGCGGTTCTCGGGGAAGTTGTAGGTGCGGATGCGTTCCGAGCGATCCATCGTCCGGATCTGGCTCTTGCGGGCGTCCGAGGCGACCGCCGCGAGCTCCTCCTGCTGCCGGGCGAGGAGTCGCGCACGCAGGACGCGCATGCCGGCCTCGCGGTTCTGCAGCTGGCTCTTCTCGTTCTGCATCGACACCACGATGCCGGTCGGCAGGTGGGTGATGCGCACCGCCGAGTCGGTCGTGTTGACGCTCTGACCGCCCGGACCGGACGAGCGGAAGACGTCGATCTTCAGATCGTTCGGGTTGATGTCGATCTCTTCAGGCTCGTCGACCTCGGGGAACACCAGCACGCCCGTCGTGGAGGTGTGGATGCGGCCCTGCGACTCGGTCGCCGGCACCCGTTGCACGCGGTGCACGCCGCCCTCGTACTTGAGGCTCGCCCACACGCCGTCGGCCGGGTCGGTGGCGTTCGACTTGATCGCCAGCTGCACGTCCTTGTAGCCGCCGAGATCCGATTCGGTCCGCTCGAGCAGCTCGGTCTTCCAGCCGCGCGACTCCGCGTAGTGCAGGTACATCCGCAGCAGGTCGGCCGCGAACAGGGCCGACTCCTCGCCGCCCTCGCCGCCCTTGATCTCCATGATCACGTCGCGCCCGTCGTCGGGGTCGCGCGGGATGAGCAGCCGCCGCAGCTTCTCCTGCGCGGCGACGAGCCCCTCCTCGAGCGCGGGGATCTCCTCGGCGAAGGCCTCGTCCTCACGGGCGAGCTCGCGCGCAGCGGCCAGATCGGACTGCGCCTGCTGCCAGCCGGCGTGCGCCGCGGCGATCTGGCTCAGCTCGGCGTAGCGCCGGTTGACCTTCTTCGCGCGCGCCGCATCCGCATGGATCGCGGGGTCCGCGAGCTGCTGCTGGAGCTGTTCGTGCTCGGCCAGCAGCGACTGGACCGATTCGAACACGCGCTACTCCTTGTGGGCGTGCCCGTTGCCGTTGCCCGCCGGGAGCGAGTTCTGGATCTGCACGAGGAACTCGACGTTGGAGCCGGTCTCCTTGAGCTTCGACAGCACCACCTCGAGCTGCTGCTGCAGTTCGAGCCCCGCGAGCGCGCGGCGCAGACGCCAGGTGATCTTCACCTCGTCGGCTGAGAGCAGCTCCTCCTCGCGGCGGGTGCTCGAGGCGTAGAGGTCGACCGCCGGGAAGATGCGCTTGTCGGCGAGGGCCCGCGAGAGGCGCAGCTCCATGTTGCCGGTGCCCTTGAACTCCTCGAAGATCACCTCATCCATCTTGGATCCGGTCTCCACGAGCGCCGTCGCCAGGATGGTGAGCGATCCGCCGCCCTCGATGTTGCGGGCGGCTCCGAAGAAGCGCTTCGGCGGGTAGAGCGCCGAGGCGTCGACACCGCCGGAGAGGATGCGCCCGGACGCCGGCGAGGCCAGGTTGTAGGCGCGACCCAGGCGGGTGATCGAGTCGAGCAGCACGACGACGTCGTTGCCGAGCTCCACGAGGCGCTTGGCGCGCTCGATGGCGAGCTCGGCGACCGTGGTGTGATCCTCGGCGGGACGGTCGAAGGTCGAGGCGATGACCTCGCCCTTCACCGAGCGCTGCATGTCGGTGACCTCTTCGGGGCGCTCATCCACGAGGACCACCATGATGTGGACCTCGGGGTTGTTGATCGCGATGGCCTTGGCGATCGCCTGCAGGATGAGCGTCTTGCCGGCCTTGGGGGGCGCGACGATGAGGCCGCGCTGGCCCTTCCCGATGGGCGCGATGAGGTCGATGATGCGCGTCGAGAGTTTCTCGGGCGTGGTCTCGAGACGCAGGCGCTCGTTGGGGTAGATCGGGGTGAGCTTGCCGAAGTCGACGCGACCGGCCGCCTCCTCGACGGTCTGGCCGTTGACGGAGTCGATCTTGACGATCGCGTTGTACTTCTGGCGGCTCGAGGCCTGGTCGCCCTCGCGGGGCTGGCGGATGGCGCCGACGACGGCATCACCCTTGCGCAGGTTGTACTTCTTCACCTGACCGAGCGACACGTAGACGTCGCTCGGGCCGGGAAGGTAGCCCGTGGTGCGCACGAAGGCGTAGTTGTCGAGCACGTCCAGGATGCCCGCGATGGGGATGAGCACGTCGTCGTCGGAGATCTCCGGCTCGAGCTCGTCGACCACGCCGCCACGGCCTCCGCGCTTGCGGTCGCGGTAGCGGTTGCGGCTGCGGCTCTCGCCGTCGGGGCCGAACTGGCCGTCGGCGTCCTCGCCTGCGGGGGCCTGGCGGTTCTGCTGGCCCTGGTTCTGCTGGCCGTTCTGGCGCTGCTGGCCGTTCTGACCCTGCTGGCCGCCCGCGGGCTGCTCGCCCTGCTGGCCGTTCTGGGCCTGGCCGTTCTGGGCCTGGCCGTTCTGGCCCTGGGCGCCCTGGCCGTTCTGGCCGTTCTGGCCGCGGCCTCCGCGGCGGTTGCGGCTGCGGCGGCTGGGCTGCGCGCCCTCGCCCTCGCCCTCGGACTCGGCCGAGGTGCTGCTCGGGATGAGCTTGTCGAGCTCGAGGCCGAGCTCGGCCTGCGCGGCGTGCTGGGCGGCGCTGCGGCGACCCGTCGCGGCGACCGGTTCGGTCGACTCGAGCGGGGGCAGCGAGGCGGCGATAGCCGCGGCGTCCGCCGTGGCGGCGCTCACGCGGCGCGAGCCGCGGCGGGCCGGAGCGGCGGCGGGCGGCCCCTCGACGGGAGCCTCCTCCGCGGCCGCCTCGGGGGCCTGCTCCTCTGCAGGAGCCTCCTCTGCAGGAGCCTCCTCCGCAGGCTGCTCCTCGACGGGAGCCTCCTCGACGGGGGCCTCCTCCGCCGGGGTCGGGGCCTCTTCGGTCACGGGCGCGTCAGCGCTCTCGGTCTCGGAAAGGTCGGAGAGAGAGTCCACGAGATCTCCTTTACGCATCTTGGAAACGCCGACGATGCCGCGCTCGGCTGCCAGAGCCTGAAGCTCCGGAAGCCGCAGGCGGCTGAGGGCGGCGCGATCCCCCGCAGCTGCTGCGGAGGTGGTGGCGTCGGTCACGACTGGATTGTCCTTTCGACCCGGGCACAGAACATCCCGAGCTGGGTGCATCGCCGGTTGCGGTTCGGGTTGCATGGGAATGCGTGAAACGGCGGTAGGCGAATGCCGGTGAGATGCACCCTCGCGCCGGGTTACGCCGCGGCGTCGTCCGAGTGCAGCACCACTGTAGCACCCCGGAAGTCGACGGCCAGCATCAGGCACTCCCACACCGACTCGGCGTGTTCGGCGATGAGCTCGGCCGCGCGAAGGCGCTGGGCGGGGTCGCTGCCGAGCACCAGGATGGAGGGGCCCGCCCCCGAGACGACGGCCGCGAGGCCCTCGCCGCGGAGCATCTGGATCAGGGCATCCGTCTCGGGCATGGCGCTCGCGCGGTAGCTCTGGTGCAGCTTGTCCTCGGTCGCGGCGAGCAGCAGCTCGGGGCTCTGCACGAGAGCCGCGATGAGCAGCGCCGAGCGCGAGACGTTGAAGATGGCGTCCTCGTGCGGCACCGACTGCGGCTGCAGGCTGCGGGCGAGCGCGGTCGACATGGTGCGCTCGCGCGGCACCGCGACGAGCGGGCTCACACCCCGGTGCACGATGAGCTTCTTGAACCGCGGGCCCTCGGGGGTCATCCAGGTGATCGTGAGACCGCCGAAGAGCGCCGGCGCCACGTTGTCGGGGTGCCCCTCGAGCTCCGTCGCGAGGGCGAGCAGCTGTTCGGCGCCGAACTCGACGACGCCCTCGAGCAGCCCCTTCGCGGCCATGATGCCCGAGACGATCGCGGCGCCCGAGGAGCCCATCCCGCGGCCGTGCGGGATCGCGTTGCGCGCCAGGAGCTCGAGTCCCGGCAGTTCCTGACCGACCGAGGCGAAGGTGTGGGCGATCGAGCGCACCACGAGGTTCGTCTCGTCGGTGGGCACCTCGCCCTCGCCGACGCCGATCACCTGAACGGTCGCGCCCGGCTGTTCGCGCGCCGTGACCTGCAGTTCGTCGTAGACCGCGAGCGACATCCCGAGGGTGTCGAAGCCCGGCCCGAGATTGGCCGTGGTGGCGGGCACGCGCACCGTGACGGTGCGCCCGACGAGGCTCATGCAGACGCCGTCGCGTCGGCCGGACGCTTGACGAGGCCCAGAACACCCGCGATCTCGGCGGGGTCGACGGCGACGCTCGTGGGCTGCACCTCCGAGCCGTCCGCGGTGCGCAGCGCCCAGTGCGGATCCTTCAGACCGTGCCCCGTGACCGTCAGCACGACACGCGCGCCCTTCGGGATCACGCCGGCCTCGGCCCGTTCGAGGAGCCCTGCGACGCTCGCGGCGGAGGCGGGCTCGACGAAGACGCCGACCTCGCTCGAGAGGATGCGGTGCGCCTCGAGGATCTTCGCGTCGCTGATCGCACCGAAATAGCCGTCGGTCTCGTCGCGCGCGATGAGGGCGAGCTCCCACGATGCGGGGTTGCCGATGCGGATGGCGCTCGCGATCGTGTCGGGGTCGCGCACGATCTCGCCGCGCACGAGCGGTGCGGAGCCCTCGGCCTGGAAGCCGAACATCCGCGGACGCTGCGTGGTGGCGCCGCGCTCGGCCTCCTCCTTGTAGCCCCGCGTGTACGCGGTGTAGTTGCCGGCGTTGCCGACCGGGATGAAGTGGAAGTCGGGGGCGTCGCCGAGCACCTCGACGACCTCGAAGGCGGCCGTCTTCTGGCCCTCGATGCGGTCGTTGTTGACCGAGTTCACGAGGTGCACGGGGTACTGCGCGGCGAGCTCGCGGGCGATGTCGAGGCAGTCGTCGAAGTTGCCGCGCACCTGCAGCAGCTCGGCGCCGTGCGCGATCGCCTGCGCGAGCTTGCCGAGCGCGATCTTGCCCTCCGGCACGAGCACGGCGGCGGTGATGCCGGCGTGGGTCGCGTAGGCGGCGGCCGAGGCGGAGGTGTTGCCGGTCGAGGCGCAGATGATGGCCTTCGCACCGTGCTCGACGGCCTTCGACACGGCCATCGTCATGCCGCGGTCCTTGAAGGAGCCGGTGGGGTTCATCCCCTCGAACTTGACCCAGACCTCGGCGCCGGTGCGTGCCGAGAGCGCGGCGGCGGGGATGAGCGGCGTGCCGCCTTCGCCGAGGGAGATGATGGGGGTCGCGTCCGAGACATCGAGCCGGTCGGCGTATTCGCGGAGCACTCCGCGCCACTGGTGAGCCATGACTGTCTTCCTATAATCCTTCGACCCGGAGCACGCTCTCGACCCGTGCGACCACGGGGCTGCCGGCGAGATCGGCGACCGTCGCGGCGAGGGCCTTCTCGGTCGCCCGGTGCGTGCCGATCACCAGCGTAGCGCCGGCGGACTCCTCGTCTTCACCGCCGCCGACCGTCACGACGCTCTGCTGCACGGCCTCCACGGAGACGCCGTGCTCGCTGAACAGGGTCGCGATCTGCGCGAGCACCCCGGGGCGGTCGAGCACCGAGAGGGTGATCTGGTAGCGGGTCGAGACGGAGCTGATCGGCAGGATCGGCAGGTCGGCGTGGGTCGACTCCGCGACCCCCGGCCCGCCGACGACATGGCGGCGCGCCGCCGAGACGAGGTCGCCGAGCACGGCCGACGCGGTCTGGCGCCCACCCGCACCCGCGCCGTAGAACATGAGGCTGCCTGCCGCCTCCGCCTCGACGAACACGGCGTTGTTGGCGCCGTGCACGGCCGCGAGCGGGTGACCGGCCGGGATGAGCGCGGGATGCACGCGGGCGCTCACCCCGTCGCGTCCCGTCTCGGGGTCGACGAGGCGCTCGCACACCGCGAGGAGCTTGACCACGAACCCCGAGCGCTGCGCCGCGACGACCTGGTCGCGGGTGACGGTGCGGATGCCCTCGCGGTGAACGCCGTCGACGGCGACGGTGGTGTGGAAGGCGAGGCTCGCGAGGATCGCGGCCTTCTGCGCCGCGTCGAAGCCGTCGATGTCGGCGGTCGGATCGGCCTCGGCGTAGCCGAGCTCGGTGGCGGCGGCGAGCGCCTGCTCGAGGGTGTCGCCGTCGCGGTCCATCCGGTCGAGGATGTAGTTCGTCGTGCCGTTGACGATGCCGAGGATGCGGTGCACGCGGTCGCCCGCGAGGCTGTCGCGGAGCGGGCGGATGATGGGGATCGCGCCCCCGACGGCCGCCTCGTAGTACAGCTGCGCACCGACCTGCTCGGCGATCGCGAACAGCTCGGGGCCGTGGGTGGCCAGCAGGGCCTTGTTGGCCGTGATGACGTCGGCGCCCGAGGTGAGGGCCAGCTCGAGGTATTCGCGGGCCGGCTCGATGCCGCCCATGACCTCGATGACGATGTCGGCTCCCAGGATGAGCGAGCGCGCGTCGGTCGCGAGCAGTTCGCGCGGGATCTCGGCGGTGCGCGGAGCGTCGAGGTCGCGCACGGCGATGCCGACCACCTCGAGCCCGGCGCCGACCCGGTTGGCGAGCTCTTCGCCGTGCTCCAGGAGGAGGGAGGCCACCTGGGCGCCGACGGATCCGGCGCCGAGGATGGCGATCTTGAGGTTGCGGTATTCGATCACTGGGGTTCCATCGTGGGTGGGTGGGCGCGGAAGTCGAGATCCTCCGCACCGCTGCTCACGCCGGTGTCCCGGCGGAGCAGGTCGTATTCGGTTTCGCGACGGATCAGCACCCGGCTGCGTCCCTCGCGCACGGCCACCACGGCCGGGCGGCCGAGGTAGTTGTAGTTGCTCGCGAGCGACCAGCAGTAGGCGCCCGTCGCGGGCACGGCCAGCAGGTCGCCGGGGCTCACGTCGCCCGGCAGGTAGTCGTGCTGCACGACGATGTCGCCCGACTCGCAGTGCTTGCCGGCGACCCGCACGAGCGCCGGATCGGCGTCCGAGACGCGATTGGCGATCCGCACCGAGTACTCCGCCTTGTAGAGCGCGGTGCGCAGGTTGTCGCTCATGCCGCCGTCGACGCTCACGTAGCGGCGCACCGCGCGCTCGTCGACCGAGACGTCCTTGACCGTGCCGACCTCGTAGAGGGTGGCGCCCGCCGTGCCGATGATCGCGCGACCCGGCTCGATGGCGACGACCGGGACGGGGATGCCGAGGCGCGCGCACTCCGCGGCGACGACCTCCGCGAAGTCGGCGGCGATCCGCGCGATCGGGGTGACCTCGTCGGCGCTCGTGTAGGCGATGCCGAACCCGCCGCCGAGGTTGAGCTCCGGAACCTCGCCGCCCGCGAGCAGCTCGGCGTGCAGGGCGAGGAGCCGCCTCGCGGCCTCGACGAAGCCGGCGGACTCGAAGATCTGCGAACCGATGTGGGAGTGCAGCCCCAGGAAGCGCAGGCTGTCGTGGGAGCGGATGGCGGCCACCGCCGCCGCGGCGTCGGCGAGCGGGATGCCGAACTTCTGGTCCTCGCGCGCGGTCGCGAGGTATTCGTGCGTGGAGGCGTGCACCCCGCTGTTGATGCGCAGCCGCACGTTCTGCACGCGGCCGTGACGGTGCGCGGCCTGCGCGACACGCTCGATCTCGACGACGCTGTCGAGAACGATCGCGCCCACCCCGATCTCGACCGCATGGTCGATCTCCGAGAGGCTCTTGTTGTTGCCGTGGAAGCCCAGGCGGGCGGGATCGACGTCGGCGGCGAGCGCCACCGCGAGCTCGCCGCCGCTGCACACGTCGATGTTGAGCCCGGCCTCGATCATCCAGCGCGCGACCTCGGTCGAGAGGAACGCCTTGCCCGCGTAGTACACGGTCGTGCGTCCGCCGACCGCGGCGAAGGCGGCCGCGAAGGCGTCGCGGAGCTCGGCGGCGCGCTCGCGGGCGTCGAGCTCGTCGATGACGTAGAGGGGGGTGCCGTATGCGGCGTGCAATGCGGGGGCGCTGATCCCGCCGATCCGCAGCGCACCGGACGGGGCGCGGTCGGCGTTGCGCGACCAGACCGCGGGCGCGAGCGCGTTCGCGTCCTCCGGGTGGGCGAGCCACCCGGGAGCCAGCGGATTCACGGTCACGATTACCTCACGGAGTCGTCGGAACGAAGAGAGTGAGGCGAGCGGACCCGGCTTGGTCCCTGAAGCCGGGAGTCATTCTATCGGGAGGCCCGCGCCGCCGATCACGCGGGGCAATCGCCCTTGACGGTGAGCTCCGGGCCGCCGAGGGCGACCCCCGCGGCGGCGAGGCCGAGGTGGAGCTCGCCCTGCGCGATCTCGGCGCGCGTGAGCAGGAAGACCGCCGGAAGCTGGTCGGCGATGCACACGGTGCGCTGCTGCAGGATCGGGCCGGCGATCCCTCCCCACAGCGGGTCGGCGGCGAGCTCGGCGGCCGTGACGGTGCGCTCGCCGATCCGCACGCTCGTCGGCGCGAAGCCGAGCGCACCGTCGACGGCGGCCGGTGTCAGTCCGATGCCGAGCGGGAACGATTGCCCGAGCAGCGAGATGCTCCCCGAGGCGAGCAGCTCCGACCCCTCGATCGACACCTCGTCGATCGGGACGCCGCTCAGCTGATCGGCGATCCCCGAGAGGCCCGCGCTCGCGATCCGGTAGTCGATCGCGAGCGCACGGGTCGGGCTCGCCGGGTCGAGCGGCACCCCCTGGGCGGCGACGGCGAGATCCCCCGTGAGCGGGCCGAGCGCGAGGTCGTCCACCCGGATGTCGACCTGGTCGACGCTGCCGGCGAGTGCCTGCAGCAGCACCGAGCCCGCGCCGAGCTGCACCTCGACGGCATCCTCGTCGGGCACCTCGAGCGCCTCGGCGATACGCGCGGCCACGAGACCCTCCGCCCAGCCGCGCACGAGGAAGTCGGCGGCGACCGCCCCCGCCCCGAGCAGCACGACGACGCCGAGCACGACCCACGGCCACACCCGTCGTCTGCGGCGGACGAGCTCGGGCGTGGCGAGGTTCACGCGGTGCCCGCGATCACATCCGCTCGGGGGCCGAGACCCCGAGCACCGTCAGGCCGTTGCGCAGCACCTGGCCCGTGGCGTCGTTGAGGGTGAGCCGCGCGCGGTGCACCTCCTCGACCGGGTCGTCGCCCTGCGGGATCACCCGGCAGGCCCCGTACCAGCGGTGGTAGGAACCCGCGAGGTCCTCGAGATAGCGCGCGATGCGGTGCGGTTCGCGCAGCTCGACCGCCTGCAGCGTGATGCGCGGATACTCGGCGAGGGCGCCGAGCAGTTCGCTCTCGGTCTCGTGGACGAGCAGCGAGGGGTCGAAGCTCGAACGGTCGACGCCGGCGCTCGCCGCGTTGCGCGCGACGGCCCGCGTGCGCGACTGCGCGTACTGCACGTAGAACACCGGGTTGTCGTTGGTGCGCTTGGTGAGCAGGTCGAGATCGATGTCGACCTGCGAGTCGATCGAGCTGCGCACGAGCGCGTAGCGGGCGGCATCCACGCCGACCGCGCCGACCAGGTCCTCCATCGTGACGACCGTTCCGGCGCGCTTCGACATCCGCACCGGCTCGCCGCCCTGCACGAGGTTGACGAGCTGGCCGATGAGGATCTCGAGGTTGACGTAGGGCACGTCGCCGAACGCCGCCGTCATCGCCATGAGGCGCTGCACGTAGCCGTGGTGGTCGGCGCCGAGCATGATGATGCAACGGTCGAAGCCGCGCTCGCGCTTGTCGAGGTAGTAGGCGAGGTCGCCCGAGATGTACGCCGGTTCCCCGTCGGATTTGATGACGACGCGGTCCTTGTCGTCGCCGAACTCGGTGGTGGCGAGCCAGGTGGCGCCGTCGGCCTCGTAGATGTGCCCGAGGCTGCGCAGCCGCTCGACCGCCCGACCCACGGCACCGGACTCGTGCAGCTCGTTCTCGTGGAAGTACACGTCGAAGTCGACGCCGAACTCGTGCAGGCTCGCCTTGATCTCGCCGAACATCTGCGCGACGCCCAGCTCGCGGAACACCTCCTGCTGCTCGTCGCGCGGCAGGGCATCCAGGTCGCCCGGGTAGTCGCTCTCGACGCGGGCCGCGATGTCGGCGATGTAGCTGCCGCCGTAGCCGTCCTCGGGGGCGGGTTCGCCGCGGTGCGCCGCGACGAGGCTGCGCGCGAAGCGGTCGATCTGGGCGCCGTGGTCGTTGAAGTAGTACTCGCGGGTGACGTCGCCGCCCTGCAGCTCGAACAGTCGCGCGAGGCTGTCGCCGACCGCCGCCCAGCGGGTGCCCCCGATGTGGATCGGTCCCGTCGGGTTGGCCGAGACGAACTCGAGGTTGATGCGCACACCGGCATACAGCTCGCCTCGCCCGTAGGCCTCGCCCGCCTCGAGGATGCGCTGCGCGAGCACCCCTGCGGCCGCGGCGTCGAGGGTGATGTTGAGGAAGCCGGGGCCCGCCACCTCGGCGGCGGCGATGCCGTCGACCTCGACGAGCGCGGCTGCCAGCTCTTCGGCGAACTCGCGCGGCGAGGTGCCGATCCGCTTGCCGAGCTTGAGGGCCGCGTTGGAGGCCCAGTCGCCGTGCTCGCGGTTGCGCGGGCGCTCGAGGGTGACGTCCTCGGGGGTGATCTCCTCCGGGCCGACGCCGCGCGCGGCGGCCGCCCGGCGCACGTGGTCGAGCAGGATGGCGGCGAGTTCGGCGGGATTCACGAGGTTCGATCCTATCCGAGCCCGTCGCGCCGGGTTTCGGATGACGACCGGGTGACAATGGATCCATGCCGCGCCGCTCCCCCGCTCTCGTGCTGTCCGCATCCGTGGTCCTGGGGATCGCGGTGCTGTTGAGCGGCTGCCGTGCACCGGAGCCCGCGCCGTCGAGCTCCGCCCCCGCCCCGGGTGACACCCCGAGCGCCTCCCCCGAGGCGAGCCCGAGCGCGACGCCCACGCCGAGCGCGACCCCGGTCGATGTCGCGTGCGATGCCCTCATCCCGGCGCAGGCGATGTACGACTTCAACCCCAACTTCAGCCTCATCGACGGATGGAGCCCGGATGCGGGTTCCGCGGCGGCGGACGCCGTCGCAGCGGAGGGGGTCGCCTGCCGCTGGCAGAACAACACGAGCTCCGACGTGATCGACCTCTCGGTGGCGCAGCTCGACAGCGCATCCCTCGAGGCGAAGGCCAACGAGGCGTACGCCTCGAGCACGATGGTGCCGACCTACGGCGACGAGGCCTACTTCGCGGTGGCCGGGGGCGTGGGCGAGGCGATCGTGTTCGCGGGCGCTTACTGGGTGGTGATCCGCTCCCCCTACTTCCAGGAGCCCGGTGACGCCTCGCCGCTCGTGGAGGCCGTGCTCGCCGCCCTGCCGTGAGGCGCGACGGAGGTCAGCTGAGCTCGACGAGCGCGTCGGGGTCGTCGGTGAAGGTCTCGTCGGCGTTCGCGGCGACCGCCATCGACAGCAGGGTCACATCGGCGAGGGTGTTGGTCTCGAAGGCAGTATCGGTGGCGTCGCGTCCGGTCGCGATGCGCACCATCGCCGCGCGCGGGGCGAGCCGGGTCGAGTCCACCGCCACCCAGCGCCCCTCGACGAGGGCCTCGACGACGGCGTGCAGATCCATGGGCTCGAGCTGCGGCGCGTAGACCGAGACGAGCCGCGCAGGCACGTCGAGCGCCCGCAGCAGCGCCGCGGTGAGGTGGGCGTAGTCGCGGCACACCCCGGCCCCCAGCTCGAGGGTCTCGACCGCACCGCCGGTCGGCGAGGTCGCCTCCGCCCGGTAGTCGAGGCGGTCGTGCACCCAGTCCGCCACCGCGCGCACCAGGGCGGCGCCATCCCTGCCGGGGAAGGTGTCGCGCGCGAACGAGGTGAGGACGTCGGACTGCACATACCGGCTCGGCCGGAGGTAGACGATCGCATCGACGGGCTCGACCGCGACGGGTGCCGCCCGGCCGACCACCGTCGCCGCGTAGTCGAGCTGCAAAATGCCGGGGACTGTCTCGAACAGCGCGAGCCGCGTGCCGTGACCGTCCGAGGCGGGGCGCGTCTCGACGGGATCGCCGTCGATCGTCACCCGCAGCGACTCGACGGAGACCGGAATCCCCTCCGCGGGGGCGAGCGCGAGCACGAACGCGGTGGGATCCGAAACCTCGAAGGTGAGGCTCGACCGCACCTCGCGACGCAGACTCACCGGCGTCGACCGGGCGCGGGGGCGGTGAGATCCATGCTGCTAACCTAGGTCAGTCCCGCCCTCGTAGCTCAGTGGATAGAGCGCTTCCCTCCGGAGGAAGAAGTCGCACGTTCGAATCGTGTCGAGGGCACCACACTGGATGCCATGCGCATCGTCGTCGCCCCCGACTCGTTCACGGGGTCGATCTCGGCCCTCGACGCGGCGCGCGCGATCTCGGAGGGCTGGCGCGCGGTGCGTCCCGACGACGAGGTGATCCTGCTGCCTCAGGCGGACGGCGGTGTCGGCACGCTCGAGGTCGTCTCCGCCGCGGTTCCGGATGCGGTGCCGCACGATGCGGGGCCGGTGGCGGGCGCCGACGGCCGACCGAACCCCGGACGCTGGCTCGAGCTGCCCGACGGGCGCGCCCTCGTGGAGCTCGCGGAAGGCGTGGGCCTGCCGCTCATGGCACGCCCCGACCCGCTCGGCGCCTCGACGCGCGGCCTCGGCGAACTGCTGGGGCGGGTGATGGACGCGGGTGCGACGCACCTCGTCGTCGGGCTCGGAGGATCCGGCTCGACCGACGGCGGCACGGGCGCCCTCGCGGCGCTCGGGGCGCGGTTCCTCGATGCGGAGGGCCGCGAGTTGCCCGACGGAGGCGCGGCGCTCGGGCGACTCTCCCGGATCGACGCCACCGGCCTGCGCACTCCCCCGGCCGTGCTCGAGCTGTGGTGCGACGTCGAGGCGCCGCTCACCGGGCCGCGCGGGGCGGCAGCCGTGTTCGGCCCGCAGAAGGGCGCGACGCCCGACGACATCGCGCTGCTCGATGCCGGGCTCCGCCGCCTCGCCGCCGTGCTCGGCGGGGATGCGCACGAGCCAGGCGCGGGCGCCGCGGGCGGCACCGCCTATGGACTGCGGACGGCGTGGGGCGCGCGGCTCGCCTCCGGTTCCCGCGCGATCGCCGCTCTCACGGGACTCGATGCGGCGATCGTCGACGCCGAGCTGGTGATCACCGGCGAGGGCCGGGTCGACGCGAGCTCGCTGAGCGGCAAGGTCGTGGGCGCCGTGGTGCGCGACGCGGATGCGGCGGGCGTTCCCGTCGCACTCGTCGCGGGATCCGTGGATCCTGCCGTCGGGGGGTCTCGGGCCGCCCTCGCGCTCGTCGATCTCGCCGGATCGCGCGCCGCCGCGCTGGCGGATCCCGCCCGCTGGCTCGCCGCCGCGGGCCGCGAGCTCGCCCAACGAAATCGCGCGAGTGTTCGTCTCAACAGGTAGAGGGGAGGATGCCATGGCACGGGACACCGGATGGGAGCATGTCGTCGCCGAGCTCGTCGCCGAGCGCGGGGATGCCCTGCTGCGCTACGCGCGCCTCCTGAGCGGCAGCCCCGATGACGCCGCGGACCTCGTGCAGGACGCCCTCGTGCGCACCTTCGGCCGCCTCCGCAACGGCTTCACCGTCGCAAGCGCGGAGGCGTACGTGCGCCGCGCCATCCTCAACGCCTACCTCGACGGAGGCCGACGCGTCTCGCGCTGGCGCAAAGTGGCCCCGAGCCAGTACCGGCCCGAGGAGGTGCCCTCGCCCGACGCCGAGACCGACACGCGGCTCGACCTGCACGGAGAGCTCAGCAAGCTGACCCCCCGCGAGCGGGCCTGCCTGCTGCTGCGCTACTACGACGACCTCAAGGTGGACGACATCGCCACGACGCTCGGCATCAGCGCGGGAGCCGTCAAGCGGTATCTGAGCGACGGGCTCGCCAAGATGGCCATCGCCCTCGCCGACGACGGGACGGTCGCGGGGCGCCTCGGCCCGGGCGGGGCGCGCCCGGGCACCGGCACCACCCCGTACCTCTCGGGACCTGCGAACCCGCCGTCCCCTGACCATCCGACGAAGGAGGGCGATCGTGCCCACCGAAGCTGAACTGCGCGCTCTCCTGCAGGGCGAGCCCGAGGAGCCGGGCGGGCTCGACGTGGCCCGCATCATCCGTCGCGCTCGCGCCCGGCGTCGACCGAAGCAGCTCGCGATCGGCATCGGCTCGGGACTCGCCGCGGTCGCGCTCGTGGTGCCCGTCGCGATCGGACTGGGCGCCGGTCCGATCGGGATCTCGGCGGCCGGCGGCAGCGCGGCCGACGAAGGCCTCCGGAGCCAGGCGGACGGGCTGTTCACCGCCGAGGACGGCGCGGCCCCCGAGTCGGCGTCGGGCGCCGTGCCTCCCGCCGAGACGTCGAGCGTGTGCGGGGCGTCCCCCGCCGAGGCGTCGCCCGATCCATCCGGTCTGGTGCTCACCGTCACCCCCGTCGACGCGGCGGCCGACGCGTCGCGCATCGTGGTGGATGTGACCCTCACCAACACCGGCGCGTCGTCCGTGGCGGGCGCGACGACGCTCGCCCCCGCGCTCACCGTCGCCCGCGACGACGTGGTGCTCTGGCACAGCGGGAGGCTCTCCACCGCCATCAGGCCGGCCTTCGAGCTCGCCCCCGGAGAGTCGATCGCCTACACGGCCACCCTCATCCCCGCGCGCTGCTCGCCCGGAGACGACGAGGCGACCTCTCGCGAGGAGCTGCCGCCGCTCGGCCCGGGCGTGTACGAGCTCTCGGCGGCGATCGAGCTGGTGCCCGACGACGGCGGGCCCGTCCGCCTCGTCACCGGTCCGGCATCGTCGCTCGTCCTGCGCTGAGCGGGCGGGCACCGCATAGGATTCCGACATCGGGTGCACCCCGCGCGCCCGGATCCGGGAGAGTGCATGGTCGCCTTCGTCGTCGTCCCGCAGTGGCAGGGTTCCCCGTCGAGCCGGGCGATGCGCCTCGCCGAAGGCGCTGCCGCGATCCGCGCCGACCTGCCCGTCAGCGCCACCCGCGAGGTCGCGGTGCCGCTCGAGGCGGGCGACGAGCAGGGCACCGGGATCGCGCGGTTCGGCTCGCTGCAGCTCGTGCGCGAACGACTCGGCGACGCGCTCGGGGAGCTCGACGAGCCCGCCATCGTGATCGGCGGGGACTGCGCCGTCTCGGCTGCCGCGATCGCCCACGTGGCCGGCGACGATCTGGCCGTGATCTGGTTCGACGCCCACCCCGACCTCAACACCCCCGCGAGCTCACCGTCCGGGGCGTTCGCGGGCATGGTGCTCGCCGCGCTCGTGGCGGACGGCGTGGTCGCCCCCGAGCGCCTCCTGGTGGCGGGCGCACGGCAGTGGGACCCGGGTGAGGAAGATTTCGCCGCCGAGCACGGCATCGCCTCCTTCGGCGTCGACGCGGTGTCCGACGTCGAGGGACTGCTGAGCTGGGTCGCCGCGAGCGGGGCGAGTCGCCTCTACCTGCACGTCGACCTCGACGTGCTCGATCCCGCGGAGTTCGCGGGCCTCCTCGAGCCGATCCCCTTCGGGGTGTCGCCGAGTGCCCTCGTCGCGACGATCCGGGCGCTCGTCGCCCGGTTCCCGCTCGCCGGGGCGACGATCGCGGCGTTCGCGCCCGAGTCGGCGGAGCACGCCGTGGACGACGCCCCCACGATCCTGCGGGTGATCGGCGCCCTGCGCGGTTGAGCATGCCGGCATCGATCCGACCGCTGCACCCGAGCCGTCCCGAGCGCGCCGCCGCCTGGCTCGTCCGCGGCGTGGTCGCGGTCCCCGGGCTGCGGCGGCTGCTGCTGTGGCCCGTCGTGGCGCGCCCCGGCTTCTGGTTCGCGACGGCCGCGGGGTTCCTGTGGGGCACGCTCCTGCTCGGGCGGCACCGCCGGAGCCACGGGTTGCACGTCATCCACCAGCTGCCGCGCTGGGCGTTCGGGCGCGGCGGGACGACGATCGGAGCCGTCTACCTCACCCGTGACGGGCTCGGCGACCGCGTGCTGACCCACGAGGCGGTGCACAAGCAGCAGTGGCGCCGGTACGGCCTGAGCCTGCCGATCCTCTACCTGGCGGCGGGGCGCGTGGCCCTCACGAATCGCTTCGAGGTGGAGGCGGGGCTGCGCGACGGCGGGTACCTGTGAGCCGGCACTCGATCGGCGGTGACCGCTAGTTCGAGGAGAGCGCCTGCGCGGCGCGGTCGCCCGAGACCCAGGCGTACACCTGGTGCTCGCGCTCGGCCTCGACCGGCAGCATCTCGGCGAGCCAGGCGTCGACGGCGGCGCGCATGCTCTGGCCGCGGTCACGCAGCAGCCAGGTCACGCAGACCCGGCCCGGGGCCGAGAACTCGCGGATGCCGGCGGCGTCGGCCACCTCGAGGAAGATGCGGCCGCGCGCCTTCGGCGGCAGGGTGGCCGCGACGGTCTCCGCGATCGCGATGTCGGCGTCGACGGCGCCGAGCAGCACGGAGTCGCCGTCGCCGGGATTCCAGGCGATGGAGGCGGGGAGCACGTCGGAGAGGAGCATCCCTCCCAGTATAGGCGAGCCTTACCTAACGCTTCGCTGCGAGTCCGCTGCGGACCGACTCGATGAGCTCCGCGTAGCGGCGTCCGCTGGCCTTGATCGTGCGCTCCTGCGTCGCGTAGTCGACCCGGACGATCCCGAAGCGCTTGGCGTAGCCCCAGGCCCACTCGAAGTTGTCCAGCAGCGACCAGTAGAAGTAGCCGCGCACGTCGACCCCCGCCTCCACCGCATCCGCGACGGCGGCGAGGTGCGCCTCGAGGAAGGCCACGCGGTCGGCGTCCTGCACCGAGCCGTCGGGCGCGACCTCGTCGTCGTAGGCGGCGCCGTTCTCGGTCACGTAGAGCGCGGTGCCGCGCGGGGCCGTGTACTCCTCGTGCAGACGGGTGAGCAGGCGGGTGAGCCCCTCGGGCTGCACCTCCCAGTCCATCGCGGTGCGGGGAAGCTCGCGCGAGTGGAAGAAGATGCCGTCGGCGGCCGGGAACGGTGTCGAGGTGGGCCGGTCGGTGGGTGCTTCCAGCGCCTCGCGCGGGGCCGCAGGCTGCAGGCTCACCGCCTCGCCGTGGTAGTAGTTCACGCCGAGGAAGTCGATCGGGGTGGAGATCGTGGCGAGGTCGCCCTCCTGGACGAGCCCCTCGGCCCACACCGCGGCGAGATCCTCGCGGACGTCGGCCGGGTACTCTCCCCGCAGCAGCGGGTCGAGGAAGAAGCGGTTGATCTGGCCGTCGATGCGACGCACCGCGTCGAGGTCGCCCGGATCGCCCGCGTCCACCGGGTCGACCACGGTGAGGTTGAGGGTGATGCCGAGCGACAGGGTCGGGTCGGCCGCCCGCAGCGCCTCCACGACGAGCCCGTGGCCGAGCAGCAGGTGGTGCCCCGCGGCGACGGCCGCCGCCGGCTCCTGGCGACCGGGAGCATGCGCGCCGGCCGCGTAGCCGAGGAAGGCGGCACACCACGGCTCGTTGAGGGTCGTCCAGCGCGTCACCCGGTCGCCGAGCGCCGCGTGCACGTCGACGGCGTACTCCGCGAAGCGGAATGCCGTGTCGCGGGACGCCCAACCACCGCGCTCCTCGAGCTCCTGCGGCAGATCCCAGTGGTACAGGGTGAGCCACGGTTCGATGCCCGCGCCCAGCAGCTCGTCGACGAGCCGGTCGTAGAAGCCGATGCCCTCGGGGTTCACCGGCCCGTGCCCCGGGCGGATGCGCGGCCACGCGGTCGAGAAGCGGTAAGCGCCGAGCCCGAGCTCCTTCATGGTCGCCACGTCGTCGCGGTAGCGGTGGTAGTGGTCGCACGCCACCTCGCCGTCGTCGCCCGCGATCACGGCGCCGGGCACCCGGCAGAAGGCGTCCCAGACCGAGTCGGTGCGGCCGCCCTCGTGAGCGGCCCCCTCGATCTGGAAGGCGGCGGTCGCCGCACCGAACAGGAACCCGCTGGGCAGCGCGCTCACGCCTTCTCCCCCGCGGCGACGGCGGCACCCGTCGCGGTCACGGCGGATCCCGTGGTGGCGACGACGGTCGCGTCGGTCTGCGTGAAGCCCTTCTTGCGCAGCGCGCGGGCACGCTTGCCCGCACTGCGCAGGCGCGGGTTCACGTACTCGTCGATGCCGAAGTTGACGAGCGCGAGCGCCGTTCCGACGAGCGCGATGCACAGGCCGGCGGGCAGGTACCACCACCAGCGGTCCGGGAAGGCGTTCTGGCTCTGCGCCCAGAACAGGATCGTGCCCCAGTTCCAGCGCGTGATGGGCGTCACGCCCACGAAGGCGAGCGTCGTCTGGGTGAGGATCGCCGCGGTCACGGTGCCGACGAAGCTCGAGGCGATGATCGCCATGAGGTTCGGCAGCATCTCGACGCCGATGATGCGCCAGAGCGGCTCGCCGTTGGCGCGCGCCGCCTGCACGAAGTCGCGGTTGCGCAGCGACATCGTCTGGGCGCGCAGCACCCGTGCGCCCCACGCCCATCCGGTGATGGCGAGCACGATCGCGATGAGGAGCATCGAGGGGTCGTCGAAGTTCGACGTGATGATGATGATGAGCGGCAGGCCCGGGATCACGAGGAACACGTTCGACAGCGCCGAGAGCGCCTCGCTGCCGGCGCCCTTGATGTAGCCGGCGGTGACACCGATGACCACCGCGAGCAGGGTGCCGATCACACCGGCGGCGAAGCCCACGAACATGACGTCACGGCTGCCGATGATGATCTGGCTCAGGATGTCCTGGCCGAGATGGGTCGTGCCGAGCCAGTGGGTCGCCGACGGCGGGCCGTTGCGGTACTCGAGGTCGATCGCGTTCGGGTCGTACGGCGCGATCCACGGTCCGAAGATCGCGAGCAGGGCGAAGAAGCCCAGGATGATGAGGCCCGTGAGCGACTTCCCGTTGCGGAACATCGCGAAGGCTTCGGAGAGCTTGCCGCGCTGGCGCGGCTTCTTCCGCTCGAGAGTGGCGACGTGGCCGGTCTCGGTGGTCACAGTGCCTCCTCCTGTCGGGTGCGCGGATCGAGGGCCGCGTAGGCGATGTCGGCGATGATGTTCGCGACGAGGACCGAGAGCGTGATCACCAGGAAGATGCCCTGCATGAGCGGGTAGTCCTTGGCGAGCGTCGCCTCGAAGAGCCGCAGGCCCACGCCCGGGTAGCTGAAGATCATCTCCATGATGAGCGTGCCGCCGACGATGAAGCCGAGCGACAGCGCGAAGCTCGACAGCTGCGGCAGCACGGCGTTGCGTGCGGCGTAGTTGACGGCGACCCGCCGCGGCGAGAGCCCCTTGGCCTGCGCGACCGTGATGTAGTCCTCGTCGAGCACCGTGATCATCATGTTGCGCATGCCGAGGATCCAGCCGCCGAGCGAGGTGATGACGATCGTCAACGCCGGCAAGGTGCCGTGATAGATGACGTTGCCGATGAAGTCCCAGGAGAACTCGGGTATGTAGATCTTGTCGTAGGCGTGCGAGGCCGGGAACCAGCGCAGCGTCGTCGAGAAGACCGCGATCATGATGAGGCCGAGCCAGAAGTACGGCACGGTCGAGAGGAAGGTGGCGACCGGCACCACGAACTCCGCCTTCGAGCCGCGGCGCCAGCCGATGTAGGTGCCGATCGAGGTGCCGACGATGAAGCTGATGACGGTCGCGATGCCGACGATGCCGATCGTCCAGGGCAGCGCCTCGGCGATGATGTCGGTCACGGGCGCGAGGCCCTTCGACAGCGAACGGCCGAGGTCTCCGCGCAGCAGCAGGCCCCAGTAGTCGAGGTACTGCTGCCACAGCGAGCGGTCGGTGTTGAGGCCGAACAGGATCCGGAGCGACTCGATCGCCTCGGGGCTCACCTTGCCCTGGTTCTTGGCCAGGTAGGCGCTGATCGGGTCGCCCTTCATGAAGCGCGGCAGGAAGAAGTTGATGGTGATGGCGGCCCACGCGGTGAACACGTAGAAGATCGCGCGGCGGAGGAAGAATCTCATGCGCCCGCCTCCTTCGAGCGGGTCGACGACGCCCCGTAGAGCGCGTCGGGGTTCGGGGAGGCATCGCGCAGGCGGCGGGTGTAGTCGTGCTGCGGGTTGAGGATGACCTCGTCGGCGGGTCCGTACTCGACGACCACGCCCTTGTTGAGCACCATGATCTCGTCGCTGAAGTGGCGGGCGGTCGCGAGGTCGTGGGTGATGTAGAGCACGCCGAGGTTCGACTCGCGCTGCAGTTCGGCGAGCAGGTTCAGCACGCCGAGGCGGATCGAGACGTCGAGCATCGAGACGGGTTCGTCGGCGATGAGTAGGCTCGGCCGGGAGGCGAGCGCCCGGGCGATCGCGACGCGCTGGCGCTGGCCGCCGGAGAGCTCGTGGGGGCTGCGGTCGGCGAGTGCCGGGTCGAGCTTGACGCGCTCGAGCAGCCGGGCCACCTCGGCATCCACCTCGCCACGCGGCACCACGCGGTCGAGCCGCAGCGGACGCTCGAGGTGGTGACGCACCGTGTGGTACGGGTTGAGGGATGCGAACGGGTCCTGGAAGACCATCCGCACCTTCTGCCGGTAGGAGCGCAGCGCACGCCCATGGCGCGGGATCGGCTGCCCGTCGAGCAGGATCTCTCCCGAGCTCGGCGCCTCCAGCTGGGTCAGGATCTTCGCGATCGTCGACTTGCCGGATCCCGACTGCCCGACGAGGGCGATCGTGCGACCCGAGTCGAGGGTGAAGCTCACGTCGTCGAGCGCCTTGAGGGTGCCTGCACCGCGGACGCGGTACACCCGGCTGACGTGGGAGAACTCGAGGGTGGTCATCGTGCCGTCCCCGTCGCGCTCGGCTCGGTCTCGCCGCGGAGGAATCCGCCCCGGTCACCCGTGAGGCTCGGGAACGAGCTCAGCAGCTTGCGCGTGTACTCGTGGCTCGCGCCGCGGTAGATGTGCTCGGGGGTGTCGAGCTCGACCACTTCGCCCTCCTTCATGATCGCGATGCGGTCGCTGATCTCCAGCAGCAGGGGCAGGTCGTGGGTGATGAAGATCACCGAGAAGCCGAAGGTCTTCCGCAGCTCGGAGATCTGCTGGAGGATCTCGCGCTGGATGAGCACGTCGAGCGCCGTCGTGGGCTCGTCCATGATCATGAGCTGCGGCTTGAGGGCGAGCGCCATCGCGATCATGACGCGCTGGCGCATGCCGCCCGAGAGTTCGTGGGGGTAGGACTTGAGGCGGTCGCGGCCCACCTGGACGATGTCGAGGAGTTCAGCCGACTCTGCCACCCGCTCCTGGCGGGTCAGCTGCGGCCGGTGCGTCGTGAAGACGTCCTCGAGCTGGCTGCCGATCGTCTTCACCGGGTTGAGGGCGTTCATCGCGCCCTGGAAGACCATCGAGACCTTGTTCCAGCGGAAGCGGCGCAGTTCGTCGGTGCCGAGGCCCAGCACGTCGATGTCCTCGCCGTCGGCGTCGTGGAAGACGACGCCCGATCCGCTGATGACGGCCGGCGGCCGCAGCAGGCGCTGCACGGCGTAGGCCAGTGTCGTCTTGCCGCAGCCCGACTCGCCGGCGAGTCCGAGGATCTCACCGCGCTCCAGGGTGAGCGAGACGCCGCGTACGGCGTGCACCGGGGGGTCGACGTCGTAGACGACGTGGATGTCGTCGATCGTCAGGAGCGACCGATCCGTCACGGGGGTACCTCTATCCATCGTCCCGGCGGGTACCGGGCTTGCGTGCGGGTGGGTGCTCCCGGGATCGCTCCCGGGAGCACCCATTCACTGCTGTCCAGCTAGCGAGCTAGCTGGCGGGTCACTCGACCGGCTTGAGCTTCGTCAGGATGAGAAGCTGCTGCGGGCGGGTGGGCTCCGGAACGGCGTAGGGGTTCTCGTCAGAGGGCCATCCCACGTAGTTACGGGTGTTGAACTCGCCGATGAACGGACGGGTTCCGATGGGGAGCGCCGGCGCCTCGTTCACGAAGCCGCGCTGGATGACCTCGAGGGCCGCCTGGCGGGCGTCGTCGGAGTCCGCGTTCGCGTACTCCGAGAGGGCGTCGGTGATCTCGGCGTTGTCGAAGCGGCCGAAGTTGTACTGCTCCGACTGCTCACCGATCGGCAGGAGGCGCTTGCCGTCCATGACGTTCGAGTAGATGTCCCACGGGGTGAGACCGGTGTCGGTCCAGTGCAGGATCGCCTCGAAGTCACCGGTGCCCTTGGCGGCCCACCAGGTGTCGACGTCCGGGGTGTCGACGGTCGCGTCGATGCCGATCGCCTTGACCGAGTCCGCGATGAGCGTGATGCCCGTCACGTAGTCGCTCCAGCCCTGCGGAACCTGCAGGGTGAAGGTCACCACGGTGCCGTCGGGGTCGACGAGCTTGCCGTCGCCGTTCCAGGTGTAGCCGGCGTCGGTGAGGATCTCCTTCGCCTTGTCCACGTCGACCGTGTACTCCTGGCCCTGGAACTCGTCGATGATGTACGGGTCACCGGCCGGGGTCGGCAGGCCCGTCACCGAGGTGAGCGCCGGGATGGAGCCCTCACGGGCGATCTCGAGGTGCTTGCTGCGGTCGACGATGTAGTTCAGCGCCTGGCGCAGAGCCACGTTGTCGAACGGCTTCTTGGTCACGTTGAACCAGAGGGCGTCGACACCGAGACCCGCGGGAGCCCAGTACTTGTTGTGCTCCGGGTCCTTCGAGATGTAGGCGTCGTTGATGTTCGGGATGAAGCCCTGGGCCCAGTCCGCGTCACCGTTGGCGAGAGCCGTCGTCAGCGCCGTGTTGTCGTTGTACGACACGTAGAAGATCGTCGGCACGGCCAGCTTGCCGCCCCAGTAGTCGTCGCGCTGGTCCACGCGCACGCTCTGCGAGCTGAAGCTCGTGAGAGTGTACGGGCCGGTGCCGACGGGCTTCGGGTTGGTCTCGGTCGCGGGCTCGTCGATGCTCTCCCAGACGTGCTTCGGCACGATGAACTGGTGCAGCACCTTGTCGCGCTTCACGAACACGGAGTTCGTGAACGACACGGACACGACGTTTCCGTCGACCGACACGGTGTCGATGCCGAGGGCGTTGAACTCGATCTCCGGGTGCGCCTTGAGGTACTCGAAGGTGAAGGCGATGTCGTCGGCGGTGAAGTCCTCACCGTCGTTCCACTTCACGCCCTCGCGAGCGGTGAGCTCGACCGACCGGTAGTCGGGCGCCCACTCGATCTTCTCGGCGAGCCACGGCACCGGGTCCTGGGCGGGCTCGACGACGTTGACGAACGCGAGCGGCTCGAAGATGACGTTGACGTAGCCGAGCTTCAGGGCCGAGCTGTCGCCGACCCAGGGGTTGTTCGACTCGGTCGCAATCGCGCCGTCCGGCTTGGCGATCGTCAGGGCTGCGCCCTGCGGGGTGTCGCCGCCATTGCCACCGGCGGAGCAGCCGGTGAGCAGCAAGGCCGACGCGACACCGATCGCGGCGACCGAGGTGATCCACTTCTTCATGGACTCTCTCCTTGGTGAGTGTTCTTGGGGTTCCGGCATGTGCCGGAGAGGTGGGTGGTACCCGCGGAGTTGCTGTGTTCTCCTCTACTGTGCGTCGGGGTTTCCCACCTGGACCGCGGTGTCCAGGTGGAGATCTCGGACTGATCGCCCGACCCCGAGCCAGTAGTCCCCGGCAACGGTAGTCCAGCGATCCTGAGCGACGTCCCAGGCTTCGAAAGCGCGCCGAGGGACGGTGACGACGACCCGGCGGCTGGTACCCGCCGCGACGTCGACTCCAGCGAATCCGGCCAACCAGCGGACCGGACGTTCGATGGCCGCCTGTGCGGGCGGCTCGAGGTAGAGCTGCACGGTCTCGCGCGCGTCGCGCGCACCCGTGTTGCGGACCGTCACAGCGACCCGCAGCTCGCCGGCCGGCGTGAACTCCGGCGTCTCGAGCTGCTCGTAGACGAAGCTCGACCAGCCGAGGCCGTGACCGAAGGGGGCGGCGGGGGTGCGCTCGAGGCGCTCCCAGCCGCGGTAGCCCACATGGATGCCCTCGGTGTAGACGACGCGGCGGTCGGTTCCGGGGAGCGCGTGCGGCACGGGGACGTCGGAGGCGTCGGCCGGCAGCGTCCACGGCAGGCGACCGGCGGGTTCGAGGTCGCCCGCGAGCACGGCGGCGAGCGCGTGACCCATCTCCTGGCCCGGGAACCACACCCACAACACGGTGCGTGCGCGCTCGAGCCACGGCAGCAGGACGGGGGCGCCCGCGTTGACGACGATCACGGCGTCCGGGTCGACGTCGAGCACGCGCTCGACGAGCTCGTTCTGGCGCCCGGGGAGGTCGAGGTCGGCGCGGTCCCAACCTTCCGACTCGACCTCCTCGTTGGTGCCCACGATGACGACCGTGAGTTCGGCGCCGCGCGCGGCCTCGACGGCCTCGGCGAGCTCGGTGTCGGCGTCGGATCCCGGGGTGCGGTGGCGGAAGCCCGCGCGGATGATCGCGCCGTAGCCGCCGGCCCGGATCACGAGGTGCTCTGCCTCGACCACGACGGTGCGGGGCTCGACGATCTCCACCTCGCCGCCGTAGCCCTCGGGGGTGTTGATCGAGGAGTCGAGGATGACCTCCACGCCCGCGGGGGCGTCGTGCTGGGCGACGACGGTGCCGTCGATCGCGATGCGGTATCCGCCGACGGTCGCGACCTCGAGGCGGTGCACGCCGGGCTGACGGAGGGCGAGCTCGGCGCGGAGGGCCACACTGTGCACCTCGTCGCCGAGGTCGCGCAGCCAGCCGTCCCATGAGGTGAGGCGGCGGGTCTCGAGGAGCTCGCCGTCCACGTCGAGGAAGCGCGCCTCGAGCAGCGCGCCGTCGGGTGCCGCGGTGAGCTCGGCGAGCTCGAGGTCGGGGGCGAGTCGGCGCGAATCGCCCCCGCGGCGCACCACGAGCTCGGCGTCCGGGAAGCGCGCGACGAGGCCCTCGGCGGGCGACACGACGTGCGCGGGGTGCACGGTCGAGCTGCCGCCGCCGAGCACGTGCGGGCGCACGGCGTTCGGGCCGAGCAGCGCGATGCGCGCCGGGCTCGGACGATCCCAGACCGGGTTCTCCTCATCGCGACGCAGCACGACCGTCGACTGCGCGGCGACCCGCGTGATGAGGTCGTCGAGCGCGGGGCCGGCGTCGAGCGGGCGCTCGGGCACGTCGAGCGCGCCGACGCGGCGGGCGAGCAGCAGGATCCGGGCGACCTTGTCGTCGATGACGCTCTCGGGGACGCGTCCGTCGCGGACCGCGTCGAGGAGCTTCTGCTCCCAGGGCCCGCCGGGGCCCGGCATGACGACGTCGAGCCCGCCGAGCGCCGATCCCTCGGTCGACTTGGTAGCCATCCAGTCCGAGACCACGACGCCGTCGAAGCCGAGCTCGCCCTTGAGCAGCTCGGTCACGAGGTGGTGGTGGTCGGTCATCTGCGCGCTCTCGACGCCGTCGTCCACCTGGTTGTAGGCGGCCATGACCGACCATGCCTCGCCCACCTGCACGGCGTGCTCGAAGGGGGCGAGGTACACCTCGCGCAGCGTCTGCGCGTCGAGGGTGGCGACGTACTCGGTGCGGTCCGTCTCGGAGTCGTTGGCGATGTAGTGCTTGACGGTCGCGGCGACGCCCTGATCCTGGATGCCCCGGATCACCTGGGTGCCGATGACGGAGGTGAGCAGCGGGTCCTCGGAGTAGCACTCGAAGTGCCGGCCGCCGACCGGGGTCCGCTGGATGTTGACCTGCGGGGCGAGTACGGCGTCGACCCCGTGGCCGCGGGCCTCCCGCGCGAACGCGCGGCCGACCGCGAACGCGGTGTCGAGGTCCCAGGTGGCGCTCACGGCGCTCGGCGAGGGGAACAGCGCGGAGGTCTCCCCCGGCACTTCGCCGAGGCCGCGCACGCCGACCGGGCCGTCCGACATGGTGAGCGAACGCAGACCGATCCCGGGCAGTTCGTGGAGGCGCCAGACCGTCTTCCCGGTCAGCAGACGCACCTTCTCCTCGAGGGTGAGAAGCGGGAGGAGTTCCCGGACGTCGCCGTCGCGCTCGAGCGCGGGTGCGGCGCGATGGCTCACGGTGATACTCCTCGTCGTTGAGATGGGGGGTGCTGCGGAAATACTTACATGCCAGTCAGCAAGTTGCAACATGAGCGCGCACCGAAGGATCTTTTCCCTGGTCATCAGGCGTGTCGTGGGATCGCTCTCACGCGGCGACAGGCTCTCTGCGCCCGCCAAGGGAGGACATTCACTTACTCAGATGTAAGTAAGCCGGTGCTATAGTCGCCCGCATGACCACGCCGCGTCGTCGCGAGCCCAAGATGCGGCAGGAGACCATCCTCCGTCGGGAGGAGATCCTCAAGGCGGCGTTGCAGACCTTCGGCAGCAAGGGCTACAACAAGGCCCCGCTCACCGAGATCGCCGAGCAGGTCGACATGACCCACGCGGGCATCCTGCACCACTTCGGGTCCAAGGACCGGCTGCTGCTCGAGGTGCTCAGCTACCGCGACCAGACCGACGTCGCGCACCTCGCCGACCAGCACATCCCCGACGGGATCGAGCTGTTCCGGCACCTGGTGCGCACCGCACTCCTCAACAGCCAGCGCGCCGGCATCGTGCAGGCCTACGCCGTGCTCTCGGCCGAGTCGGTGACCGACGGCCACCCGGCGCGCGAGTTCTTCGAGGAGCGCTACGCGACGCTGCGCGGCGAGGTGCGGCACGCCTTCGAGGCGGTCTGCGCCGAGCACGAGGTGAGCGACCGCAGTCGGATCGACGACGGCGCCGCCGCCATCCTCGCCGTCATGGACGGCCTGCAGGTGCAATGGCTGCTCGCCCCCGACGCCGTCGACCTCGCGCGCTCGACCGAGTTCGCGATCCGCGCCATCGTCGCCGCCGTGGTCGACTCGCCCCCGTCGCTGCTCGACGCGCCGGCCGCGCCCCCCGCGGCGGCGACTCCGCCGCGCGAGCCCTTCGTCTCGCTCGGCGACTCGATGAGCCTCGGGGTCGCCGCGAGCTGACCCCGCCTCAGGCGCTCCAGGCGGGCGGATGCCGCCGCTGCCATCCGATGCGCCGCTCGAGCTGCGCGCCGATCGCGAGCAGCGTGCGCTCGCCCCCGGGACGCCCGACGAGCTGCACCCCCATCGGGATGCCCTCGGCGGTCTCGTGGACGGGGACCGTGATCGCCGGGAGCCCCGCGACATTCGCGAAGCTCGTGAAGGGCGTGTACTGCACCTGTTGCGCGAAGTTGCGCTCGCCGTCCGCCGCGTCGTACCACCCGATCGGCCGCGGGGTGAGGGCGAGCGCCGGCATCACGATCGCGTCGTAGGGCGCGAAGGCCGCGATGGTGCGCCGCTCGAAGCCCGCAAGCCAGGCGAGCGCGTCGCCGAGAGCGCGGGCGCCGAGCGCGCGCCCGCGCTCGACGAGCCAGCGGGTGAGCGGTTCGACGAGCTCGAGCTGTGCGTCGTCGAGCGGCAGGGTCGCGGCACCCGCCTGCCAGACCACGCGGAAGGCGTCGGCGTAGCCGGGCTCCTCCGGCATTCGCAGCTCCTCGATGCCATGGCCGATCGCGGCGAGCTCGACGAGCGCGCGTTCGAGCGCGGCATCCGCCGCCGGGTCGACCCGCAGCTCGTACGCGCTCGCCCACGGGCTGTCGCGCGTCACCGCGAGCTGGTAGCGCCCCTCGCCTCGCACGGCGGCCGAGAGGAACGGCCCGCCGTCGCCTCCTGGCGGTTCGGTCGCCCAGGCGGGGGCGGCGCCGGGCGGCGCGCAGAGCGCGTCGAGCAGCAGCCCGGCGTCGGCGACGCTGCGGGCGATCGGCCCCGCGACGACGAGCCCGGCGAGGCTCGCGAACCCGGAGGCGGCGACCACGCGCCCGCGCGAGGGCTTGAGCCCCACGAGGCCGGTCGCGGCGGCCGGGATGCGGATCGACCCGCCGCCGTCGGAGCCGGGGGCGACCGGCAGGAGGCCGGCGGCGACCGCGACCGCCGCCCCGCCGCTCGAGCCGCCCGCGCCGAGCCCGAGCGCGTAGGGGTTGCGCGCGGGGCGGCCGGCGAGCGGCTCGGTGTAGCTCGGGAAGCCGAACTCGGGCGCGGATGTCGCCCCGAGGCTCACCGCTTCCGCACGGTCCAGCACGGTCGCGAGCTCGTCGCTCGTCTCGGGCACGAATCCGGCGAAGGCGCGGGAGCCGAAGGTGGCGACGCGTCCCGCCCGGGCGACGAGGTTCTTGTCGGCGATCGGCAGCCCCCAGAGCGCGGCGGCGCGAGGGCTCGACGCCACGGCGTCGGCGCGTGCGAGCGCGGCATCCGCGTCGACGACGGCGAAGGCCCCGAGCGCGGGGTCGAGGCGCTCGATGCGCGCGAGGTAGTGCTCGGCGAGCTCGCGGGGGGTGAACTCGCCCCGTCGCAGGCCGTCGAGCTGCTCCACGGCGCTCAGGTGATGCAGCTCGAACACGTCTCGAGCGTATCGAGCCCTTGACATTCGATCCCGAGCCTGCTTGGTTAGTTACTCAAGTAATGAACCACCTATCCGCAGGAGCAACCGTGGACGACAGCCGCCCGATCTTCCAACAGATCGCCGAGCAGCTCGAGAACGACATCATCGCGGGTGTGCTCCCCGAAGAGACCCAGGTCCCCTCCACCAACGAACTGGCCGCGTTCCTGCGCATCAACCCGGCGACCGCCGGCAAAGGCGTGAACCTGCTCGTCGACGCGGGGATCCTCTACAAGAAGAGAGGCATCGGCATGTTCGTCGCCGAGGGCGCCCGCGCGCGCCTCGTGGCCCAGCGCCGCGACCAGTTCCGCGAGCAGTTCGTGACACCACTGCTCACCGAGGCGGGGAAGCTCGGGATCACCCCCGCGCAGCTCGCCGCGATGATCGAGGAGGGGGCACGATGAGCGTCGTCATCCGCACCGAGGGCCTCAGCAAGAGCTACGGCTTCGGCGGCAACGTCGTGCACGCCGTCACCGAGGTGGGCGTCGCCCTCGAGGAGAACCGCATCTACGGGCTCCTGGGCCGCAACGGGGCCGGCAAGACCACGCTCATGCAGCTGCTCACCGGTCAGGAGTTCGCCACCCGCGGCGCGATCGAGGTGTTCGGCGAGTCACCCGTCGAGAACGCCCGCGTGCTCGATCGCGTGTGCTTCATCAAGGAGAGCCAGCGCTACCCCGACGACTTCCGGGTCAAGCACGTGCTGCGCAGCGCACCCTGGTTCTTCGCGAACTGGGACCACGATTTCGCCGACGAGCTCGTCGCACGCTTCCGGGTGCCCCGGAATCGCCGGATGAAGAAGCTCTCCCGCGGGCAGCTCTCGGCCGTCGGCGTCATCGTGGGGCTCGCGAGCCGTGCGCCCCTGACCTTCTTCGACGAGCCGTACCTCGGCCTCGACGCGGTGGCCCGGCAGCTCTTCTACGACACGCTGCTCGCCGACTACGCCGAGCATCCGCGCACCGTCGTGCTGTCGACGCATCTCATCGACGAGGTCTCGAACCTGCTCGAGCATGTGATCGTCATCGACGAAGGCCGCATCGTCATCGATGCGGATGCCGACAGCCTGCGCGGCTCCGCGGTCGACGTGGTCGGGGCGCGCACCGCCGTCGACGCGTTCGTCGCCGACCGAGAGGTGCTGCACCGTGCGGGCCTCGGCGGACTCGCCACCGCGACAGTGGCCGGACTCGACGAACCAGGTCGCGTCGCCGCCCGCGCAGCCGGCCTCGAGCTCGCGCCCGTGTCGCTGCAGCAGCTCGTCATCCGCACCACCACCGGCGACAACGCCGACCGCACGAACGGAGTCACCCCATGAGCACCCTCACCGCCGCGCCCGCCGTCCCCGTCGCGCCCCCCTTCGCACGCGTCTGGCGGATCGCACGACTGCTCGTCGCCAACCCGTGGACCACGATCGGTTTCCCGATCGTCATCCTCACCGTGATCTTCGCGCTCAACTGGGCCATCTGGTGGGTGATCGTCGCGACGGTCGGCGCCGAGAACGCCGCCGACCCGACCCTCTACACCGGGGCGTTGTCGTTCGTGTTCATCTACATGCTCGTGGTGGCGGTGCAGGCGGTGAACCTCAGCTTCCCTCTCGCCCTCGGCTACGGAGCCACCCGCAGGGCGTTCTCGCTCGGCTCGGGCCTCGCCTTCCTGCTGCTCTCTGCGGGCTACGCGCTCGTGATGACGCTCGGCGCGTGGGTCGAACAGCTCACCGGGGGCTGGGGGCTGGAGGGGCAGTTCTTCCGCACCTTCACCTTCGTGACCGACGCCGGCTGGTTCGCGCAGTGGTGGGTGTACTTCTGCTGGCTGGTGTTCTTCTTCGCCACCGGCACGATCTTCGCCGCCGTGTTCGTCCGCTGGAAGGCGATCGGCCTCACGAGCGCCTTCCTCGCCCTCGCGATCCTCGTCGTCGGCGCGATCGCCGCACTGACCCTCTCCGGCAGCTGGCTGCGGCTCTGGGGCGCCCTCGACGCGCTCGGCACGCTCGGATTCGCGAGCGTCCTGATCATCCCGGCCGCCGTGGCTGCCGCCATCGCCCACCTCGTGCTTCGCCGGGCCACGCCGCGCGGCTGATCCCCGCGGGGGTCAGCCGCGCCTGCGGGGCGACAGGGCTACTTCAGGCTCTTCTGCATGAGCACGGTGCCGAGCCAACGGCCGAACTTGAAGCCGACCTTGCCCATGTGCCCGATCTCTTTGAAGCCGAAGGCTTTGTGCATGGCGATCGACGACTCCGCGCCCTTGTCGGCGATCACCGCGATGACCTCCTTGATGCCGGCCTGCTTCGAGCGGTTCAGCAGCTCCGTCATGAGCGCCGTGCCCAGCCCCTTGCCGGTCGAGGCGGCGCGGAGGTAGATCGAGTTCTCGACCGTGAACCGGTACGCGGCCTTCTGCTTCCAGGGCGAGACGTTCGCATAGCCCAGGATCTGCCCGCTCGGCGACACGGCCACGAGCCACGGGTAGCCGAGCTTCGCGTTGTGCCGGAACTTGGCGCGCAGCTCCTTGAGCGTCTGCGGATCCTCGTCGAAGGTCACCGTGGAGTTCGCGATGTAGTGGTTGTAGATCTCCCGGATGTCGGGCAGATCGGCCTCCACGGCATCCCGGATGCTGTAGGCGAAGGCGGGCTCCGGCGCGGGCCTCCGGCGCAGATGGGCGGGGAGTTCGCGCGGCGGGTTGTACTCCTCTTCGAGCATCAGGTCACGTCCCGGCGCCACGTGGTGAGGGCGCCGGCGACGAGGAAGACGGCGGCGTAGCAGGCGAGCACGAGTCCACCTTGCCACCATTCGAGGCTCTGCATCACCGCACCGTCGGTGGCGGCGATCGTGAAGACGCTGGAGCCGACGAGCGCATCGCTCGCGGCGCCGGGCAGGAACTTGCCGATCGCAGCCGTCCAGTCCCAGAACGCCGCCGCGAACCGCAGCAGCGGCTCCACGAACTGCGTGAACGCCAGCACGATGACGATCGTGGCGACCTGGTTCGGCACGAGCACCCCCAGCCCCGTGCCGATGACGGTCCACAGCGCGAGCGCGAGGACGATGCGTCCGATGAGCGCCCAGGTGTCGGCCTGATCCAGCAGGGTGTCGGTTCCGGTGGCGACGAGCACGATCGCGCCGAGCCCCACCGAGGCCAGCAGCGCGACCACCGCGTAGACCGCGCCGAACCCGAGCCCCACGGTCACCTTGCCGCCGAGCACGACGGCGCGACGCGGTGTCGCGAGGAAGGTGGGGGTGAGGGTCTTGTAGCGGAACTCGCCCGTGGTCATGAGCGCGCCGAACAGCAGGGGGAAGACGTAGCCGACGGAGGTGGCGAAGCTGTAGATGAGCGGCGGGATGCCCTCGGGCGGCAGCGCCGGTCCCTGCGGGTCGTTCGCGATGCCGCCGAACAGCGCGGCGAGACCCGCCGAGGTGAGTCCGACGTAGCCGAACAGGATGATCGCGAGGATCCACCAGATGCGTGTCGTGGTGACCTTCAGGTATTCGGAGCGGATCGAGCGCAGCATCAGCGGATCCCTCCCTCGCCGACGAGCTCCAGGAAGACGTTCTCGAGCCCTTCCCGTTCGGGGGCGAGGAGACTCAAGGCCACCCCGGCCGCGAGCGCGTGGGCGCCGATCGCCGTGGCGTCGAGCCCCGCGACGTGGAGGCCGTCGTCGGCGCTCTGCACATCGCCGCCCGCCGCCGCGAGCGCCCGGGCGAGCCCGGCGCGGTCGGGCGAGTCGACGAGCACGCGCGCACCGGTCTCGAGTGCGTCCAGGGTGCCTTCGTGCACGAGTCGCCCGCGCGAGATGATGACGACCCGGTCGACGGTCTGCTGCACCTCGCTCAGCAGATGCGAGGAGACGAGCACGGTGCGACCCTCGGCGGCGAGCGCCTTGAGGAAGCCGCGGATCCAGCGGATGCCCTCGGGGTCCAGTCCGTTGATCGGCTCGTCGAGCACGAGGGCGCCCGGGTCGCCGAGCAGGGCGAAGGCGAGGCCCAGGCGCTGCCGCATCCCGAGCGAGTAGCCTCCGGCACGCCGGTCACCGGCGCCGTCGAGGCCCACCCAGGCGAGCACCTCGTCGGCACGCGACGCGGCGATGCCGGCCGCCGCGGCCGCAACCCGCAAGTGGTCGCGCCCGGTGCGCCCCGGGTGAAAGCTGGAGGCCTCGAGGGCGGTGCCGACGACGCGCAGCGGGTCGCCGAGCTCGGCGTACGCGCGCCCGTCGAAGGTGGCCCGGCCGCTCGTGGGCCGCACGAGCCCGAGCAGCGAACGCAGGGTCGTGGTCTTGCCTGCCCCGTTGGGGCCGAGGAAGCCGGTGACGACCCCCGGCTCCACACGGAAGCTCAACTCGTCGACGGCGGTCGTGCCGCCGAATCTCTTCGTGAGGTTCGCGACCTCGATGACGGCACCTGTCATGGCTTCACGGTATCCGCGTCGACCGGGCGGCGTCCTCCCCCGTTCGGCGGAGATCCGGCCCGGCCCAGATCCCAGTCCACCGGCGCTCCGCCCGCCTCGGCGAGCAGCGCGTTGGCGCGGCTGAAGGGGCGAGAGCCGAAGAAGCCGTTGTGCGCGGACAGCGGGCTCGGGT